>SBAW01000011.1 GCA_005239955.1 bacterium
GCCGCACAAGAAATGCAAAAGGCAAAGCACGAATTATTCGCCACCATTAAAAAAGGTATGCTATGATTTCGGTGTCATTTTGCTATTGGAAAATACTCGGTGGCAGATCGCTAGCGCTCAATTTCGGTGATAAGCATGTTGGCGAGCGTTGGGGCGATGGTGATGTTGAAGGCGCTGCTCTTAAGGGCGATGTCACCAAATAGAAGAAACGATAAATCAAAGCCTGTATTCTTTTTCACACTCTCATTCACATGATAAAGCGTAATGGCGCGGAGATCTCGGTCAGCCGTTTGCTCGGCAATTGTTGAGGTCACGATAAGTGCCGCGAGTTTCTGATCGGTGGTAGTAACCACTGCGCCGCCGGATGAGCCTTGTTGTGAAACAACCGTCCCACCAACCGAAATGAGGTCAATCGAACCTGAATCGTACGTGTAGACTTCTTTGATGTCGCTAAATGCTGACGAAATAAAGAGATTGGTTTGGACCGTCGCGCCCCCAAGAAACCCGGCAGGATATCCAGCAAGAAGCAGGGGGTCTCCTTTCTCAAAGTTATCGTCAGTGCGAGAGGTCAGGTATGGGAATGAGGAGGGGAGTGAAGCGGTCGGGTCGGTGCGGCCGGTAATGCGTAAGAGCGCCCAGTCGTCTTCGCCCGTTCCCGTTGGCACTTCCTGCACGATCTTGTGCGCGTTGCGCGCCATCCACGACGGTGGAAGGTAGAGGAGTTCCGCGCGATAGCGCGCTTGCGCGGGGCTTCCCACCCGAATCATACAGTCGACATTTCCTTCCGTTGGGTAGTCGCGAAGGAGAAAGAATTGTCCGATGTGCGCATTGGTGAGAATGACACCGCGCGGATCAATGATGACGCCCGAGCCTGACGTTGGACGAAATGATCCGCCTGCCTTGGTGGTGCAAATGACATTGACGAGCGCTTCGCGGGTTGCTTCGTTTAAGTCGCCCGAGGGAGCCGGTGATGGCGCAGGTGTTGGTTGAGGAGCTGGCGCGGGTCGTGGTTGCGGCTGTGGTGTTGGCGATGGGGGAGGTGTTGGTCGAGGAGCGGGCGGCGGCTGTGTGGCGCCCGGCTGCGCAGGCAGGCGGGGCGGGGGAGTTGTTGTCGCTGGTCCTTGAATCCGCGGAATTTCAACAACAGGTGCCGATGGAGGCGCTATCAGCGGGGACGGCACTTCAGCGATCGGGGACGGCCATACGCTAAAAAGAGATGAAAATAAAATACTGAACGAGGCAAAGCCAAGGAGTAACTTGGTGAAGAGGTAAGCAAGCCAGTCCATCCAAAGAGTATACCTTTTTGAAAATTGTATCTCTTGCGTCGTTTTTGCTAGAGTGGAGCCGACAAACGCGGGATTAGTTTAGTGGTAGAACGTCAGTTTTCCAAACTGATAGTGGGAGTTCGATTCTCCCATCCCGCACAGCGATAAACCAAAAACCGCCCATATGGGCGGTTTTTGGTTGAGAATTCTTAAAAATTATTTCACCGCGTCTTTGAGGGCCTTTGCTGCGCGGAATTTTGGTACGCGCATGGAAGGGACCTGAATTGATTCACCAGTTCGCGGGTTGCGGGCCGTTCGTGAGGCGCGCATCTTTGTTGCGAAGATTCCGAGGCCTGCAATCGAGACCTCGTCACCTTTCTTGAGGCCGCCGACGATGCAGTCAATCATTGTTTCGACTGCGCGCTCGGCCTGTGCCTTGGTACCGCCAAGGATCTCTGCGACCTTGTCTGCGATGTCTGCTTTATTCATGATGCGTTTCTAAAAACTTACGAATAATCTCGACCTCACGACGGACCGGCGCGCGTAGATGTTGTCCGGTATCTGTCAAGAAAGTATAAAGTAAGCCATTTTTCGTGCAATAGGCACCAAATAGAGCCATTTCCCCAAGGAGTACAGGGCAATGGCGTGGTTGAGCCGTCAAATGAGGCGTCAAAAAACCTTGTGGTTGGGCCTTTTCTTTCTTCCGCCAATACGGTATCGTTCCCTTCATTGTGGCAATGAAAATCGGTATCTCTGGAACGAAAGGGAGTTTTTCTGAAGAAGCGGGGCGTGTGTATGCCGGCGAAACAGGCATTCCAGATGCTGAAATTGTCTATCTAACCGATGCAGAACACGTACTCTCCTCGCTTGAGGCGGGCACCGTTGACCGCGGCGTCTTTGCCATAGAGAACTCCAATGGGGGAGTGGTGACTGAATATTTGCCGGCAATAGCGAAGCACCGCTTCTCAATCGACAAAATATTTGAAATTCCTGTTGATCACATGCTTCTCGTGCGCCCAGGGACCAAAGCATCTGGCGTGACGGCAATTGTCTCCCAAAAACAAGCGCTCAGACAGTGCCGAATGTATCTTCAGCGTCACTGGCCGGGGGTAGAAATTAAGGAGTACATCGATACCGCAACCGCTGCAAAAGATTTAGCTGACGGGAAGCTCCCCGCGACCGCCGCCGTTGTTGCTTCGGCTCGTGCGGGAGAAGTGTATGACCTCGAAGTGCTTGAAGCAAAGATTCAAGATCTCAAGTTCAACTACACAGTATTTTTGGGAGTGATGAAACTTACAGAATAACGAAACCGCCCCATTGGGGCGGTTTCGTTTATCGCGCGTACTCAATCGCGCGGGATTCGCGCCTGCCTGCGCAGGCAGGAATGGCGAAATCTATCTTGCATACTCGATAGCCCTGGACTCTCTGATTGCTATAACCTTTATTTCGCCCGGGTACCGGAGGTCGCTCTCAATTTTAAGCGCAATGTCGCGCGCGAGCTGCTTCGCTTCCGCATCCCCAATCGCATCTGGCTTCACAAAGACGCGCACTTCGCGGCCGGCAGCAATCGCGTAGGCTTTTTCAATACCGGGGAAGCCGTTGGCGATCGCTTCAAGATCACTCAAGCGCTTGATGTAGTTTTCAACACTGTCGCGGCGCGCCCCTGGGCGGCCGGCAGAAATAGCGTCGGCAACCTGCACAATTATCGATTCTACCGTTTCGTACGGGTACTCCTCGTGGTGGCTCTGCATCGCCTGAATGATGGCGTTGTCGACATTGAATTTTTGCAAGATTCGGCGGCCGATTTCTACGTGGGTACCCTGCACCTCATGGTCAACCGCTTTGCCGATGTCATGAAGAAGGGCACCGGCTTTTGCAACCGCCACATTGGCGCCAAGCTCCTCGGCAATCATGCCGGCAATATGTGCCATTTCAGTGGAGTGCTGGAGCACGTTCTGGCCGTAGCTCGTGCGGAAGTGGAGACGCCCGAGAATCGCAAGGACGCGCGGGTCAAGGTTAAAGACCCCGCACTCATAGGCGGCGGCTTCAGCCTTCTCTTTCATAATCTTCGTGATTTCTCCTTTTGCCTTTTCTACCGCCTCTTCAATTTTTGCCGGCTGAATGCGTCCGTCAATAATGAGATTTTCAAGCGCAACGCGCGCAATGGCGCGGCGCACCGGATCAAAACATGAGAGGACAATAGAGCCGGGCGTATCGTCGACAATAACCTCAACGCCCGTTGCGCGCTCAAACGCTTTAATATTGCGGCCTTCCTTCCCGATGATCTTGCCTTTGAGTTCATCCGACGGAATGGTAATGGCAGTTGCGAGAACGTCTGAGGCGACCGAATTCCCGAGGCGGTGAATCGAGGTCGTGAGGATCTCCTTCGCCTTCTTGTCGAGCTTTTCATTCCCAAACTGCTCCAGTTTCTGAAGGCGAACCGCCAAGTCCTCTTCGTACTGCTTTTCGACGTTTTTGATAAGTTCTTGGTAGGCCGCTTCTTTGCTCAGCCCCGAGACTTTCTCAAGGGCCGCCCCACGCTCTTCAATGAGCTTGTCGGCGCGATCTTTAAGCTCCTTGATTTCAACAACCTTGGTTTTGAGACTCTCAACTTCTTGATCAATGTCCCCCTGGCGCTTATCGAGCAACTCTTCTTTTTTAATGAGACGCTCCTCGGTCTTTTTAAGAGCCACTTCTTTTTC
The DNA here is from genome assembly GCA_005239955.1 of bacterium. GTDB lineage: Bacteria > Patescibacteriota > Minisyncoccia > Phycocordibacterales > SBAW01 > SBAW01. The sequence continues at coordinate 3,968 of SBAW01000011.1, forward strand.
CTTCACCTCAACAAGTGCAGCCTCTGCCGCTTCCTCACCTTTCTTCTGTCCTTCGGAGATGACACGCTTTGCCTCCTCCTTAGCTTCGAGGAGAATGCGCTTTACCTCGAGTTCCATCGAACCCTTGCGGCCCAAGGCCACAAGCCAGCGCAGGAAATATCCCGCGCCAATTCCTACCAAGCCCGCGAGAGCGAGGAGGATGAATACGGTTGTTAATGACATAACGGTTTTTGAGTTTGCTGAAAATTGCGATCTGCTTTGTTACAGGGCCCCGCAATTTCCTCCGTCGTAACTTCAGTACGCCTCCGAAAATTGCCTCCCCCGTGCCTCACATCTCATAGCCTAGCGAGCGAGGGAAATGTAATTACTTGTAATGACATTTCCGAGCGAGCGACGGCTATATCCTCTGGATATCAATTTTCAACAAACTCGGTTTTTTTAAACCGCTTCAGTCACCTGGTCTCTCCAGATTATTTACTAGCCTGATTAGTTTTCGGAAACGTTCGCGCAACACATTGAAAACACCGAGGGGGTAAAAACTCTGCTGCCAGATTGCTGAAACGGGTTCATATACTTGTTAACAGGGCCATAGTAGCATCGTGGGCCTAAAACGCAACGGCCGCCCCCGGTAAGGGGCGGCCGTTCCCTCATGAGGCTATTTGCTCTTCGTGGCCGACACGACACCCGCGCTTCGGCCGGTGAAAATCTCATCGATAAGTCCGTATTTTTTGGCCTCCTCGGCATCCATAAAGTAGTCGCGGTCAACATCCTTTTCAATTTTCGTGAGCGGCTGCCCGGTGGCTTTTGCAAGAATTTTATTGAGGCGGTCTTTAACCTTCAGAATATGCTGGGCGCTAATCACAATGTCTGACGCCTGACCCTCGGCCCCGCCAAGCGGCTGATGAATCATGACTTCAGCATTGGGGAGCGCAAAGCGCTTACCTTTGGTGCCGCCGGCAAGAAGAACTGCGGCGCCGGAAGCGGCAAGCCCGATACACACCGTCGCAACATTAGGCTTGATGTGATTCATCGTATCAAGAAGAGCGAGCGTTGCCGTCACGGCTCCACCGGGAGAGTTAATGTAGAGGTTAACGTCTTTCTTTGGATCTTCAGATTCAAGAAAGAGAAGCTGGGCGATGATGAGGTTCGCGGCGTGGTCATCAATGGGGCCGCCAAGGAAAATAATGCGTTCCTTAAGGAGTCGCGAGTAAATGTCGTAGGCGCGCTCACCAAAGGGCGATTTCTCAACGACCATCGGAACAAGTTGGTTTCGTATAGGGTTTTGCATTCCGGTACTCTAGCAAATCTCAAGGGTGCGCAAAAGAGTGGCGCAATTTCGCGGCAGCGCTACGCTTAATGTGAACTGCACACGGGCAAGGAAAGGAAGTCTGCCATGTCCAACCGAGCGCTCCTTCCGTACTCCCCGGCGGCGCACCTCACCGCCATTCACATCGATGTCGCGTCGCGGTTGCAATTGCTCGCGCTCCAGTCTTGGGCCGCCGCGTGGCGTCAGGTGATGTGGGGAGCCGAGCTTATGATGGGCGGCCGCACCAAGTAGCTCGCGGCACGAATTCAGACGAATCGGCGCCTCCCCAAAGGAGGCGCCGATGTTTTTTGAGTTGTCCACCACCCATCCTTTGTTCGCTATTCTTTCCATGAAACACTCAAGGTAAAGGGTTCTTTGGACGAAGGACCTTTCCAACTCAACTGGGGTAAGGAGGCCCGACAGTCATGCATGCCCAATCGCCTCCCCGCCGCACCGTGCTTTCAGCCCATACTGCACGGAGTTTCTTCCTCCGCGTGGTGTTGGCAACCATACTTGCAACGGCGGTGGTCGTCGGCTCCATTTACCTGCCGGAGCCGGACCAGATGGTGATGCTTCGCCAGACGGTCGTCGTGATGCTCACGAGCGATGATCCCAAGAAGCGTTCGCAGGGAACCGGCACGATCGTGTGGTCCGGCAAGGGCTATTCGTTTGTGCTCACCAACGACCATGTTATCGACACTAACCGGCACGGGGTCGTCGTTGTGGTCTACAAGTACGACGCGATCGGCCGTCTCGAGCGGGAGCGCTATCTGCGGGCAACCCTTGTGCGATCATCGCCCGACCTCGATCTCGCTCTGCTTCGGCTCGAGGAAGAACTGCCCCACGTGGCAACTCTCGCACAGGCATCCCCGCCGGTCTTCACCCCGGTCTACTCGATCGGAGGTCAAATCGGGTTCCGCCCCCTCGTAACCAAAGGGGAGATAGCGCAGGCATCTGATGTGGGTGGTGGGATGTTTCTCCTGAGCGCCCCGATCATGCCAGGCTCGTCCGGTGGCGCCTACTATGCCCGTCGAGGGGGCCGCTTCGAGCTCGTCGGCGTCCCCACACGCCTCATCGTGTATCGACGACAATATGTCCCGCACTTGGGACTTGGGTTATCGATCGAGGCCGTCGGAGGATTCCTTGCGGATTGCCAGCGCGAGGAGCTTAACCAGATGGGAATTGCGGCTTTTGCGAAGAACTAGCCCTCCCCCGTCAGTCAGCAGCCACACTACTTGCCTTCGGGTAGGGAAGTGGCTGCTTTCATCTCCGGATACTATATTGATTTCTTCAACAGGCGATCGGGGTGAACCCTCCGTAACACCTCATCCATGCGCGCAATCGCATGTCCGCGCTTCAGCATCAACTCTGTATGCGTTTCGAGTAACGGAGCAAGATAGCGACGAAATTCAATTTCCTTCTCGCTTATCAATTTCATCGCCGTCATAAGGGAGGCATACAAACTGAGGATTGCTTCTCGTGACCCCGGCGACTGCGGATCGTGTTCCGCCACTTGTGTGGCTTTGCGCAATAGTCGGGGCCCTCGCGATCTATGCGTTGCCTGGCGCATTCGCGCAGGCACTCGGCTTCCAGAAACCCTTCAACCCCAACGCCGCAACCATCACGCAGTTGCGGGAGCACATCAAGGCGGGCCGCACCATGTAGCGGCAACGCTCTCGAAGACCAAGCGGCGCCTCCCCCGAGGCGCCGCTTTTGCTTTTCTGTACTCGCTGCTTCGATTTGGCGAGTGTATGCTTAAGGCATGAAAACTGAGGGCCCAAAATTTTGGCAGCCTAACGACAAGGGATCGAAGCGTCGTTCGAAAAAACAAAATCCAGTAGTGCGTCCATCATACAATCCGCCTTTTGTATCAAAAAAGACAACCGTCGTATCAACCTCCGTTACCGACGAGAAGACGCCTTCAGTTTCAGCAGAGCCACACTCAAAATATGTTAACCCCTATAAGTGGGCAGATGATTTTAATACTCGTACAAAAGCCATCGAGGTAAGACAGCCGACAAAAACTCAAAATACTGAGGCCAAGGCGGCGATTCCTGGCGATTCACGCGCACACATGTCAGAAAGCGAAAGGATTGAAGAATTTACTGAAACTGGAAATTTTTCGTATCTCACACCAGCTCTCGCACGCAAATTAGGCTTTGCTGTTGATGAAAACGGGGTCATCTCACTCTCTACCGAAGACGAAGATACTTTTCGGCATAACGAACTTCTTAAGCTCGGCATTGACACTGGCGCCCTTCGCAACACGTCTCCAGAATCTGCTCTCGTACAGCTCATTCCACTTGCGGCGACGCGACAAAGTTCGCACGACGATGATGGTGTCGAAAACAGAAAGTATATTGCGGAGGGTGAAATCCTCGCGCTCATCAGAGAACATCCGGAGAAATATGTCCACGCACTCTTTCGCCTCATTGATCTTAGGCATACCGCTGGGCTGCAGACCATTGCGCTTGTAGATCATCTGACACACTTGATAAAGGATCACGTAACACAACTGCAGGAAGATCAGCAGAATCCGCATCTTCCAAAAGCGCCTTATTATCGTAATCTTTTGAAATCGCTTGATTACATTATGAGTTCCGCAGAAGAGCTGAAAGGAAGATCTTCTTCGGAGCCGGGGGCACTGTACTTCGTGAGTGCGAGAGCACAGGTGCTTGCTGATGAGATATTAGCGCTCGAACCTGTCAAACAAGATGTGGATCAAGTCATCCCTTTCGAACTCATAAAAGGAACATACGCGTTGTTTAGCGGCGACAAAAACCGAATCTATGTTGCTTCGCGTAGCGTATCGAAGAATGTTGCTCAAGCAATACGGACGGGGTGGACGTCGGAATTCGTAACGCGTGGCCACGACATCCCCTCTTATGATTATGAGTTTGTACCTGAGGCCGTCATCGATCTGCTCGATGATGTCCTCGACTCCGGGACACCCATTGATCAGTATCTTGCCAGCATCCCCGCTCTTTCCGAGAAACTTACGCAGGACATGGTTGACGAATATGTTCTCATGCTTGATTCACGTATGCGAAAGATTATCGAAACTGACCTCAACATCCGGCTGCGCGATCTGTCCATTCCTGAACAACTCTATTTTCTCGAATATGCCAAAACTACGAGCCTGGGTTCGTTCGCACAACTTTCAGTATTTGTTCAAATTTACGAATCTCTTGGCCTCAGAACCTTTTTAGCCCTTGAACATTTTGATAAAAATTTTGGTGCAGACATTATTGAATATGGTAATTGGAAAGATGCTCTTGGCAATCGGGACCATGCCGATGAAGTATTCCATCGTTTCGGGAAGTTACAGGATAAAGTCAATGAAGTAAAAGAATTTCTCGTCGGACATTTTCATAAGAGTGCCGATAAAAAACTGATTTTCGATGTTCAAGAATATGTCCGTAAGCGAGCCGCGCAGTTTTTGGATGATGTGTTGAGTCATGGGCCTAGTTGGGAATCGTTCGGTAAGACAATCGAGCTGCTTAAAAAGGCCGATGAAGAAGTGGTTTTATTTACCAGTGCGACTAAATTGTTACAGAAGCGAGGTGAACTCTCACTTGAAGAAATCCAAGGAGTGTCACTTGAACAATATGAGGGTCAAACTATCTCAGAAAAAGATCGTGCCGAGATGCTTCGCATTCACGCCGAGCGATATCGCGAAAAATATCCCGCGGATCTCTATGAAACGTTGCATGGCCAACTCACCAAAGCTCTTTCGGATGATTCGTCACGTTTTTATCTCTTACGGCGCAAAGGAGAAATTGTAACCTATGTGAGGTTTGACAGTGCTGAAGAACATAAGAAAGGTGCACATGTTGCTTCCTTCATGACCGAGTCACGATTTGCGGGCGGTAATTTGGGCGAAGCGCTCTTTGAAGTCGCTCTTCAGCGCGAGCTCGCTCAAGGAAAAACGATATATGGCGAATGTGATCCACCACTCGCATCGCTCTATGAGCGGCATGGTTTCAAAGTTGTGCGAAAGTATGTCGATGCTCATGGCGTTCCGACGTCTGATATCGAATTAGCTCCCCCGTCCTCTTCTTCTGCCGCCGTTTGAACTTTTTTCGGAATATACGCGAGAGGATTTTGCCACGTGAACTCAAAGAGCGAGCGATGCATTTCATAAATATGCTTGTCGGCGATAACGACGCCGATCATGCGGTCTCCCAAGGTGAAATAAGACACCTTGCCGTCATAAATTTGCATAACCGTACCAAATGACTGCGTCGGCCAGGGAATAAGTCGCTCTTCCGTAACGTCAGCAAAATAGTTTTCAATGGCTTTGCGGTTTTCCGGCGTATCAACGCCAATATTTTTCTTTCTGAGTCCAAGTTTGCGGCGGGCTTTTGCGAAGTCGCGACTGATTTCTGGAATCTCTCGCTCGACGGCATCGATGTCGACATATGAGTAAATATCGGTCTTCGATGTGAGTGCGTCATTCATAACTTCACGGACTCCTTCCTTATCCTCAAAAAAACGAATACCCGGTTTGCCGCCGGCGAGATTGAAGTCGCCGGTCAGCTTGTCGACAATACCCGAGAGCGCGATGTCCGCTTGCTTGGCACGCCCCAGTCGTTTCTCGATGAGTTCCTTAAGTTTGAGCGGATGAGCTGCGGCGAAGATCGCCACTTTCTGCGGCTCTTCTTTTTTCTCAACCAGCCCCTCCGTCATCAATTGTTCGAGCACCTTATAGACAAGGGGACGCGAAATTTGGAGGCCGCCTCGGCGCGGAATCAGGCTTGCCGGAAGCGGGCCCGTTTTTACGAGCGTTTCGTAGACACCTGCTTGATCGCTGGTGAGTCCTGTCTGAACCAATGTTTGTTCATATGCCATAGATGGAGGATAGCAAGAATCGGACATTTTGTCAATACTGTGTGACAGTTATATCCAGTATTTCCATTCTATGCTTTACTAAAAGGCTTAAATATGGTGACAATATAATAAATTTCTGTCACCATGATATTGACATTAAGTCAAATAGCTGCTATCATGTGTGCAGAATCAAGTTCGTTAAAGGGAGGTAATGAACGGATCGCCCCCCATTCTCTAGGTCCTTAATTAGGACGGGCACTGCGGCCCTTCGCGAAAGCGAGCTAAGCGCAGAAAGAGGAGAGAGTGGGGATGAGAGGCAATCCAATCAATATCTCGTTTGCCGATAACGCGCTCTGGTTTCGATGGGCCGCAAACTTCTCGAGACTATCGAGCTCTGTCTATAAGGCGAGCGTTATCACCCGTGTCCTGAAGGAGCGACAGACTTTCATGCTTCTTCGGGGAGACATCGGCGGGAGAGGAGGGACTAACCACCTCTCGTCTTCCGGAATGTCTCTACTGCTTTGGGATGCCAAAGAATGGGAGAGAGGTTTTTTGAAAACTGAATAGTGAACTAGGAATGATCGCAGAACAATAGTTTCTGTCTTATACACAGAACGACTGCATTGTTGTTCCTCGTCACCGTACTGCGGCGATAGCGTAAGAAACTTATAGCTCGGTTCGGTACGAGGGATCGCATAGCGCGATTCCAAAGAGGAGAAGAGAAACAAAAACATTACGTCACAGCTCTTCACTCCTCATGAGTTTTTGATTCAAACTTTTTATTCTAGTGTTTTGCAAAACACTAGAATAAGGAGAGAAGCCGAAGTAATTTCGAAAATTCATGAGGGGCGTGTCGCTCCAGCCCATCTCGCGAGGGGGTCGCGAGCATCGAGCCATAAGGAGGGCACGATGGACCAGTTTTTCGACCTACTCGGCAAAGTCGCTGACTTTGCCGGAGCCGTCGGCGGGATCATCTCCGCCGTCGGCGTACTGAAACTCCTGGCCCGGCAGGGCCAGGAAAAGCAGGACGTGCGCGTCCTGCTGACGATTCAGGGCGAGGGGAGGAGCGTCGAGCTCCCTCTCGTCTTGAAGCGGCGCGACGTGAGTCGCGCCGAGTTGCTTGGCCGCATCGGGATGCTCCCGATGCGGCAAAAGGGGGCGAGGTTTTCCCTTCGCGCCCTCTCAACCGCCGCCTTCATGGCGGCGGTCAACGAGGTCGTGGACGGGAAGTCCACCACGCTCGTCATTCCCGCCTCGCGAGAGGAGGTCGAGCAATTCGATCTTCCCGCGGGCGGGACGGCGGCCTAGCGCATAGGGCCGCCGCGGAGATGTGGGGACTCCGTATTGATTCCTCACTTGGGCGACGCGCGCGTCGAGCGCGTTGTCCGTTGGAAGCTTCGGGGTCTCACGAAGGCCTCGTAGCTTCCCGAGAGTTTGCAGGTTCTCTCGCTGGTTAAAAACCTGCAACGGTTTGGGGTGAGCGTGGCTTGGTCGCTGCGCTCGCCTCCTTTTTCGAGAGCGTGGAATGGTTCGCGCACTCGAACAGAGGAGAGAGTAATGATCAAAATAAAAATCCTCTCCGGACCTTACGCGGGGAAGGAGAGGGAGATAACTGAAGAGATGGGGGTGGATCCGCACCCGCTCTTTATGGAGTTCGTGCGGTTCGGCTATCGCTGGCATGTGGACTACTCGCGCGCCAACGAGAGCGAGAAGTTCCAGTGGTGGCGAGAAGATCTCGCGGCACGCATCGTTCGCGCGCTGCGGGAAGGTCGCCCTGTATTCTTCCAAGACGTCGAATACCGCTCATCGTCCAGCAGGGACGAGGTGTTCGAGGTCGCCGGCAAGATTGAGGATGCCATCGTCGGCAGCGGCTACTTCGTCACGGTCGGCTACGACGACGAGCGTGGCGTTCTCATCGCGACCGGTCCGCGCGAGCACAAACTCCAATGAAAGGAGGAATAGTTTGTGCTCGCGCTTTCTATTCAGAACGCGAATGGTCGCGTCCTGATTGAAAGAAGGAGAAGAAAAATGAGATCGAAATCCTCTCGCGTCGTCTTCGGCCTCGTGTTGATCGCCACAGGGGTCGCATATGCCGAATACGCGTGGCCCAAAATGGCCCACCTCGGTTGGCTCCAGCCGACATGGATTATCCCGCCAGCCCTCATTCTGTGCGGGATCGCCCTCGGCATTTCCGCCTTCTGGAAACGCAGGGGCCCCAAAGACCCCGCCAATGATGTGTGAAAGGAGTATATTCAGGACGAGCCGCAAACTGTGCGGCTCGTCCACCATATCGAGTTTTTATCCTGAGCGTAGTCGAAGGATGAAGATTCGTCAGGGATTGCGAAAAAGAAAGTCCTTATTCTTATGTTCTGCAGAACTACAGAGCATCAGAATAAGGATAAGGCGCGCAAATGGTTGTCAGGGCGCCTGGTGTGATATCGGAGAGAGCCGCGTTTTGGATATGTTCACGTTAGTGGAGATATTCAAAAACTCTCTCCTCGAGCCGAGCACTAAATTTTGAAAGATTTTAGTGCTCGGTAAACGCGGGTTTCTCCCCGCTGTCGCACCCGGCGTTTTGATCGCCCTATAACCATTCTCTTATTCGCACGAATAGGGGAATGGTCTTAAGAATCTAAAAATGTTCGATAGTTTTCGCGCACCATACCGTCTGCTATAGTATGCTCATGTATACAGCGATATATAAAAAAGCTCGAAGCGGCTATGTTGCTTGGATCGAGGAAATTCCTGGCGTAAACACGCAAGGTGAGACTAAGCGAGAAGCGCAAGAGAATTTGCGTGATGCGTTGAAGGAATTTCTTGTCGCACGACGCGAAATTACTCGTCGCGCACAGCAGAGCGGTACTATTTCGCGGGGGCGTCTTGCGGTCGCCTAGCTCGTCTCATGAGACGTCGGGACCTTGAGCGCCATCTGCGCTTCAACGGCTGTCGGTTCTTTCGTGAAGGCGCAAAGCACAGCGTTTACTACAACCCAAAGAATGGTTTACTCACTACCGTGCCACGCCATGCAGAACTTAAAACCTTCCTGACGCGAAAGATATGTAAAGATCTGGGAATTCCTCCTCCAACCAGAAGATAGTCACTGGTCCTCCAATAGCTGCAGCGTTTTTTCGTTGCGAAGCACCGATTCAACATAAATAGTTACTCGTTCGCGGTCGGCGTCTTTAAACTGCGTGAGGATGTGGTCGGCTTCGCGTTTGATGTCCTCCGCTGGGACTTCCACTTTTTCTTCCTCGGCAATTTTGTTGAGTACCAGTTGGAGTCGCGCACGTTTCTCCGCCCCAGAGCGCCACTCTTTACGCATCTCTTCTTCGGTTTTCTTGACGTTTTTGAGGTAATCTTCAAGCGATGAGCCGAGGTGCTTGAGGTCTTCGCGAAGCTGCCCAATCATTTTCTCCAGTTCGCTTTCAATGAAAAGATTCGGGACTTCAAGCCTCGTTTTCTCAAGGATGGCATCAGTTATGGCCGCGCGACGTTTCTCTTTACTCTCTTGCGCGCGGCGCTCGGTCAGTCCCTTTTTCGTTGTTTCTTTGAGTTCCGCCAAAGTTTTGAAGTTGCCGAGTTGCATCGCAAATGCGTCATCAATTGGCGGCACTATTTCCTTGCCCTCGGCGTCTTTGCTCTTGAGTTGCCCCTGAAACTCAACCAAGAGTTTCTCAACATCGGCGTCAATAACCGCATCGGGCTCCTTTTTCTCATGTTTTTTTGCGATCGATTTGTAATCGGGGAGTTTAATCTCGGGCATGACCGCGGTTGTTGCCGTAAATCCGACCGGATTTCCTGGCGCGAGTTTGGTGAGGGTAACGGTGGGCCGCCCGACCGCTTCAATGCTCTCTTCTTTGACGGCTTCAAGATAGAGTTCGGGGAACGCGTGCTTCACCGCTTCTTCAAGAACGCCTACTTCGCCGATGCGCTCTAAGATCATATGCTCGGGCACATGGCCTTTCCGAAACCCCGGAAGCTCGGTTTTCTCCTGCAGTTCCTTCATCGCCTTCGCGCGAAAGGGGAGGAGAACACCAAAGGGAATTTCTCCTTTGATTTCTACTTCCGAGGCAGGGAGTTTTTTTATGGAAATATTCGTTATGCGAGCCATAAGGAAGAAAGTTTAGCACAAGGAGTTAGGAATTAGGAAGTTAGGATATAGTGAAACAAAATACAAAACCGGCCGCGAGAGCGGCCGGTTTTGTATCTAACTCCTATCTCCTAAATCCTATTTCCTATTTCTTACTGCAGCTCTGCTTCAGCTTGAGTTGTCCCTTCGTCAAGATTATTGAGATCGGTTGCCGAGAGGTCCGCTTCAATGGCGCTTGCGGCGTCTGATGACCCTTGGGCGCTCAAGCGATCAGTTTTGCTATCGGGCGCATTTTCAATTTGCGCCGCCTCTTGTCGTGCTTTTTCAAGTTCGTCCTCCTTTTTCAGTTGTTCGCCCCAGAAGTAGAGGCCGCCAAGGAGAAGCACAATAATAATGATGGCGATACCGACAATAGGACCAATGCTCCCGGATTTTTTCGGCGGCATGCCCCCGCTCACTTGAGCGGGATTCATAACAGGTTGCTGATCGTTCATAGGAGGTTTGTAGGGTAATTATGGATTCACTTGAACATTCATGTCAACAGAGGCATTTGCGTCAACCGAAGCGGCGTCCGCGTTTGCTTTGGCACCCCCGGCTGCTTTTACTTCGCGGATCGTAGCAACGAGCGCGGCATGCGCTTCTTTTATAGCCTCAATCGCGAGGCGGATCTTTTCCTTTACTTCCTTAAATATCTCCCCCGGTCGGTCGGCGGAAATCGTGATATCAATTGAGGCTTTGAGGGCAAGGACGGCCGCATCAGCTTCCGCAATCTCTACTTCAGCCTTCGCGAGAAGCTCTTTTGCCTTGGTCATATCAACGCCCATGTCCTCGAGTTTTTCGATACGTGCTTCAATGCGCTCCGCAAGTTTCTCAAAACGCAGGACAGCTGCAGAGAGCCGACGCACTATTTTTGCCAGATATGCTTTTGCGCGCTCCTTTGCCGCTTCGGCGATTTTTTCTCGGCGCTCAGCAGTTGTTGACGCAATTGTTTCTTTTCGTTCCTCGCGTCTCTCCTCTATTTGTTCTTTTGTTGTCGTTGAGCGGGGTCCCAACGGATTAATAAATGGTTTGGGGCGGACTTTTACGTCAGTTGAACTCGTAGCATTTACGTCTACCTGCGCCGTATCCTCCGCGCGCACAACGTTACTTGAAATGCTAAAAACCAAAATCAGCACTGCCGAGGTGACGAGAGCGACAAACAGGGCTTTTTTCTTCTGCGGGTTCACGGTAGTAACCATACGATACTACTAATAGGTAGCGGTTAGTATATCCCTTCTTCGTCGACATGAAGAGGGGAGGTGTTCACAGACAAGGCAAAACCTTTCTTCATGAACCCCTCACCTATGAAGACGTCAAAGGCTCCCTACTTCTTACCGAACTTTTCGCTATAGAGTTTTTGCGAGTGTTCCAAGGCTTTTTTGCCTTCAGCCGCCCCTTCAAAACCAGTTACTTTAACCTCCACGGGCTTGCCTTTCAGGAGTTTGATGGTTTCAAAGAAGAGCTTTATTTCGCGAAGCGTGTGTTGGTTGAGATCGGCAACATCTTTTACGTCTTCATAGCGTCGGTCATCTGCGGGAACGCCAAGGATTTTATCGTCCGACTCTCCTCCATCAATCATGCGCATAACGCCGATGATGCGGGTCGGCACAAGAACGCCGGGGAAAAACGGAAAATGCGAAAAGAGAAGCACGTCAACTGCGTCGCCGTCATCCCAGAGCGTCTGGGGTACAAAACCGTAATTGGTAGGGTAGTGCGTCGGCCCGTAATTCACGCGGTCAAGCCTCATAAGCCCCGTCTCTTTGTCGAGTTCATATTTATTCGATGAACCAGCGGGGATTTCAACAATAACGTTCAGTTCTTCAGCAGACCCAGCCTGTATGTCGTGCCACAAATTCATATATTTATAATAACCCTTATTCAGCCTTTTTAGGTTTCGCCTCCTCAGCTGCCTCATGGACTTCACCAGACTCATCGGTTTGCGCAAGCTCTTTTCCTCTAATAGAGCGGATGTCTATTTTCCAGCCAGTGAGTTTTGCCGCAAGACGCACATTCTGCCCGCCTTTGCCGATTGCCAAGGACTGCTGATCTTCCGACACTTCAACCGTCGCTTTATGCTCCGCCTCGTCGAGGCTCACGGAGACGACACGCGCTGGAGAGAGCGCATCTTCAATAAACTGCGCTTGGTTGTCGGACCACTCAATGACGTCAATTTTCTCGCCGCCGAGCTCTGACATCACGGTTGAAACGCGCACGCCGCGCTGACCCACAAGCGATCCCACCGGATCAATGTGCTGGTCAACCGAGGCAACCGCAATTTTGCTACGAGAGCCTGCTTCGCGCGCGATGGCTTTCACGAGTACTGCGCCACTCGCGATTTCCGGAGCCTCAAGCGCGAAGAGTTTTGCCAAAAATTGCGGATGGGAGCGGGAAAGACGAAGGTAAATGCCGCGCGGGGACTCTTCAACTTGGTAGAGATAGGCGCGAATGCGCTCGCCTTGGCGATAGCGTTCCCCGGGAATTTGTTCTTCATAAGGCAAAATACCGGTCGCGCGGCCGAGGTCAACGTAGAGGTTGCCGCGCTCAACACGCTGCACCGTACCGGAGACAATATCGCCTTCGCGCTTGCCGAACTCGGCGACAACTGACACTTTTTCGGCTTCGCGGATCTTTTGAATGATGACCTGCTTTGCGGTTTGCGCCGCAATGCGGCCGTAGGCGTCCTGCCCCCCGGCGGGCGGTTCAAGCGGGAAGATAATCTCATCATCAAGTTGCGCGTCTTTTTTGATGCGCCGCGCATCACTCATCATGATGTGGTGCTCGGGGTTAAAACGCACCCGTTCATCCGCGGGGTCCACTTCCGCCGGCGCTTCGCCTTCAGCAAGATCGGTACGGACCATCGTCTCATCCACCACAATCTTTACTTGAGAGAATTCAATGGTGCCGGTTGCGATATCAAACTTTGCGCGAACAATTTGTCCTTTTTTGCCGTATTCCTTTTTGTAGGCGGTTGCAAGCGCCGTTTCGATCGCTTCGATAATTTTTTCACGCGGAATACCGCGCTCCTGCTCGAGCTGATCGAGTACCGAATGAATAACTTTTAAATCCATCATGGTGGTGAGGACTGCCATATGCGGCGCATACCTTTGTCGAAGCCTTCCGCTTCGCGCTCGCCGTATACACTCGATACGTCTCGCGCGGTGCTCGGCTTCTTCGCGGCCTGCATCCGCCTCTGTCAGTCCTTGTTGTTAATGAATCGCTGGTGGTTAAAAAGATATCCGCCCACTCGGGGCGGATATCAGATGATGCAACTGTAGCAAGGCGCTTCATGGTGGTCAAGTGTGTGTTGAAATCACGTAAAAATCTCAACAAAGCGCGATATACTTGATTCATATGCACATTGAGGAGAAGCAGTTGCGCGTATTCCTCATCGACTCACGGCTCGTTTCTGGCAGTGATTTTGATTCGGCGAAGAAAGAGGCGGAAGAAAAAGGGCAGGGTGTCGGCAAGATCCTCGTTTCGCGAGGGTTTTTAAGCGATGATGATTTGCGCCGCGCGGAGGCCTATGTGCTCGGCATCCCCTTCGTCTCCCTCAAGAATGAGAAGATTCCGTTTGAGGTGCTCTCGCTCATTCCGGAACCGATCGCCCGCAATCACAACATCGTTGCCTTCAGAAAAAGCGACAGCGGCCTTGAAGTTGCGATGCTCGATACCGAGGACCTCGAGGCAATCGACTTCGTTAAGAAAAAAACAAGGCTGAAAATCTTGCCGCGCCTTACCGACAATGAATCAATGAAGGCAGTACTCCTCCAGTATCAAAAAAGTCTCAAAGCAGAATTTGGGGAACTCATTGAAAAAGAAACGGCCTCGCTCAAAATGGTCACAGAGGCGGGGGCGGAGGGCGCCTCCGAAGCCGAACTTAAAAAGCTCGCCGAGGATCTCCCCGTTGTCCGTATTGTGGACGCACTGCTGCGCCACGCCATTATTCAAAGCGCTTCCGATATTCACATTGAACCGCAGGAGAAAGAACTCCTCGTGCGCTACCGCATCGACGGACTCCTTCACGACGCCGTGACCCTTCCCAAAGGTGCGGCGGACTCTTTGACTGCACGCATCAAAGTGCTCTCGAGCCTCAAACTCGACGAAAAACGCCTTCCCCAAGACGGCCGCTTTAAGGTTGAGTCGGGGGAACAAAAAGTATCGTTTCGCGTGTCAATTCTCCCGACCTACTATGGCGAAAAAACCGTGATGCGCTTGCTGCGGGAGAGTGGCGGCGGCTTTACGCTTGAGGGATTGGGGTTTCATGGCGAAGGCTTAGAGCGCATCCACCAGGCGACGAAACAAACGACCGGCATGATCTTAACGACGGGTCCGACCGGCTCCGGTAAGTCAACAACGCTCTACACCATCCTCGATCTTCTCAATCAGCCTGACGTCAATATCTCCACTATTGAAGACCCGATTGAGTACCAAATGCCACGCATCAACCAAACGCAGGTGCGACCTGACATCGGGTTTAGCTTCGCCAAAGGCATTCGGACACTTGTGCGCCAAGACCCGGACATCATTATGGTTGGTGAAATTCGCGACGGAGAAACAGCAGGGCTCGCCATTAACGCAGCCCTTACGGGCCATCTCGTTCTCTCTACCCTCCATACCAATTCCGCCGCAGGAGCCATTCCGCGCCTTATCGACATGGGCGCGGAGCCGTTCCTCATTGTCTCGACCATTAAAGTAATCATTGGCCAGCGCCTCGTACGAAAACTTGTCGGGAAAGAAAAATATTTTCTCACGAAGGCCGAGCTTATGAAGCTCGGAGAGACGGTTGAATTGCCGAAAGTTCTCGAAGCGCTCAAGTCGGAGAAAATTGTTGAGAAAAACGCGACCTGGGACAAGATTCCGTTTTATAAACCAAAGAAAACTCCCGACTCGGAAGATGGGTACGGCGGACGGATTGGTATTCACGAAATAATGAAAATGTCGCTCACGATCAAAGAGCTTGTGATGAAAAATGCGACCTCTGACGACATTGAAAAACAAGCACGCTCCGAAGGCATGCTTACTATGCTTGAGGATGGCATATATAAATGTGTGCAGGGCGTGACGACGATTGAAGAAGTGTTGCGAGTCGTATCGGAATAACTATGCCGCTCTTCAAATACCGCGCGCTTCGGAAAGATGGCACCTCCTACCTCGGGGAAGCAACGGTTGCCGACCGCTTTGCGGTCTATACGCACATTCGCCAAGAAGGAGCGACCGCCCTTTCGGTTGAAGAAGTACATTCTTCCCACTGGCTTTCCTGGCAAGGCCTCAACCGACTCCTTTCAACGGTTCGATTGCAAGACAAGATTGTCTTCACGCGAAATCTTGCGGCGATGATTGAATCAGGACTCGCACTTTCCCGGGCACTCTCGATTCTCGAACGTCAAACAGGGAATCCGAAACTGAAAAGTGTTCTCGCGGAAATTGGCGCTGACATACGAAAAGGCTCTACGCTTCATGACGCGCTCGCAAAATTCCCCCGTGTCTTTTCATCGCTGTTTGTTTCTATGGTGAAGGCGGGCGAAGAGTCTGGGTCTCTTGCTAAATCACTCCATGTTGTTGCAACACAAATGGAGCGTGCGTACCAACTATCGCGAAAAGTGCGCGGCGCCCTTATTTATCCTGCCATTATTGTTACCGCGATGGTTGTCATTGGGATCCTTATGATGATTTACGTCGTGCCCACACTCTCCTCAACCTTTAAAGAACTTGGCATGGAACTTCCCACGTCAACGACCGTCATCATCACGGTAAGCGATTTTTTGGTCGCGAACACCTTCGTCGCACTTCTGCTCCTTCTTATCGTTGCCGGCGGACTCGTCCTCGCTTCGCGCACTAACAGAGGGAAACGTGTTCTTGAATGGGTCATCCTCCATATCCCCATCATTGGTGGAATTGTGAAAGAGGTAAATGCGGCGCGCACGGCGCGCACCCTCTCTTCGCTCCTCTCGGCAGGGGTTGAGGTTGTCTCGGCACTCCTTATCACCGAAGAAGTGCTCCAGAACTCATATTATAAAGACGTGCTTAAAGCCGCGCGCGAACTGGTGCAAAAAGGTACGCCCATTTCGGATCAATTTCTCCAGCACACCGACATCTACCCGCTTATGTTTGGCGAAATGGTGGCGGTGGGGGAGGAAACGGGAGAATTGACTGCCATGCTGACGAAGATTGCTGATTTCTATGAAGGAGAAGTTGAACAAAAAACGAAAGATATTTCAACGGTCATTGAGCCGTTCCTCATGATTGTCATTGGCGCGGGGGTCGGATTCTTTGCCTACGCCATGGTTGTGCCGATTTACTCCATAAGTAGTGGCATCTAGTATGACGAGCTCTACACGCGGCTTTACTCTCATAGAGGTCATCATCGCAGTCCTCATTGTAGTTTTGGTCACTGGAGTTTTTGTAGCGTCGTTTCGGTCTTTTTCTGCTCGTCGCGCACTTGATGGCGCCTCTGCCCATGTGATATCAGCCCTTGAAGTGGCACGCACACAAACACTCGATTCACTCTCCGATTCGCAGTATGGCGTCCATATTGAAGCGACACGCGTTACCATTTTTAAAGGCGCGACCTATACGCAAGGCCACGTCGATAACCGAATCATAAATCTCTCTCCACAGGTTAGGGTCACCTCATCTCTTACCGGTGGAGTAACTGATGTTACCTTTATGCGCCTTACCGGTAAGGCAAGCGTGACCGGAACGGTTACTATTACCCTCGTGGCGGATACCTCACAAACGCGGGTTATTACTATCGCCCCCGGCGGCATAAGCTCATGAACGGATTTGATGAAAATCGCGATCTGCTTTGTTGTAGCCTCCGGCGCTCCCTCACCTTATGTTTCCATAAGGCTCAGTTCATTTCTTACAGAAACCGTACACCTTTCGGCAATCTTCTTCGCACAACTCGAACATTGCTCGAAAGGTCTTGCGAAGCTTCAGGTATTCGCTTCTCACATCGGCTACGTCGCGCATCTCATCGATTTTCATCAAATCCGGTGACTCGTAGTATAACGAATCAGCGCGGTGTCACCCTTATTGAAGTTGTTATCGGCGTCGCCATTATTGCGCTTTCGTTTGTCGGCATTCTCATTGCCTCGCGCCAATATGTTGTGGTTGGCCTCGGCAATACCGAAAAACTCCAAGCCGCTTATTTTGCCGAAGAAGGGATAGAAATTGTGCGGGCACTACGCGATCGCAGCTGGAATACGTTCGCCGCGCTCGGGACGTCAACGACCTATTACCTTGCACCGGTTGCGGGAGTGTGGGAAGCAACCACGACGCCAACTACCACACTTGTTGGCTTTACACGTACCGTTGCATTAGGAAGTGTCTATCGCAACAGCACGTCGCATGACATTGTTTCTGCGACATCGTCCAATAATTATCTGGACCCCTTGGGCCGTTTCGTGAGGGTAACCGTTTCCTGGGGTGGAGGCCTTCAGACAAGTGCTGTTTCTTATGAAGGCGGTACCACTGACTCCAATCTGGCGAGCTTCCCGTCAAATAATGCGGGCGACGGTGACCCCGCGCAGAGTTTTACCACGGGGAGCGAAAGTGTCTCGGCGGGAAGTGTCGCGCTTCTTCTCAAACGAGTCGGCAGTCCCTCGAACGTGTATCTTGAAATCCGGAGTGGCAGTACGGTCGGAGTGGTCCTTGGCACTTCAGGAACGGTGGCGAGTTCGTCTATCCCCACGTCGGCCCTCACGTGGACCTCTTTTACCTTTTCCTCACCCGTCCCTCTTGCGGCAAACACCACATACTATCTGCGACTGCGGAGCACCCCCGATTCAACGATCGTCTTTTCGGGTTCCGCCGGCACGCTCAACTGGGGCTACCTTCAAACGGCGCAAAGCCCCTATGCAGGAGGGACGGCGTATCGCTATGTGGGGCGCCAAGGAAACCAAAGCGACCAAGGTCAGTCACTAACGCAGTATGACTTCTCATTTCGCGTTATAACTGCTGGCGGAGGAAACACAACAGAGGTACAGACGTACCTTATGCGCCTTTTCAATAACTAGACATGAGACCCCATCACTCACAACGTGGTTTCTCCCTTCTCGAAATGCTTATCTATATCAGCATTCTTGCGGTCATATCGGCGGTTGTGGTGGGGTCGCTTATTCCTCTTGCACGCTCGTATCGCCAGGTCGTGATGGCCTTGGCGATTAATAACTCCGGTTCTGCGGCGCTTGAGCGGATGGTCCGCGAAGTGCGACAGGCGACTGATGTCGGAGCAGGAAGTGTTCTCAACTCTTCACCAGGGACCCTCGTCCTTTCCTCGCTTGATAGCACGGGCAACCCGATAACCATCACGTTTGATGTCTCGGGGGGAGCGGTGCGTATTACGGAGGGGGCGGGAACTCCCTACGCACTTACCGGCAGCGGTGTTGCGGTTTCGTCGCTCATCTTTACCTCGCAAACCAACGCGACCACCTCAAAGTTGGTTGGCATTGATCTCACATTAACGTCGACGGTTGGAGCACTTACGCGGTCGACACGATTTAAAGCAGGGGGCACGCTGCGCAATAGCTACTAATATGATGCACCATTCACCGTTCGAGCGAGGCCAGGCCGTTATAGGCGGCGTTCTGTTTTTCTTGGGGACTGCACTTGTGGTGGTGGGGGCTATCGCGGCACCCGTCATCAGTGGCAGTGTATCTGCACGAAGCCTCGTAACGTCAAAAGCAACCTATGCGGGTTCGGAGGGGCTTCTTGAAGATGGGGTTTACCGCGTCATAACGGGCAAAGCACTCACGAACCCTCTGGTCATGACGGTCGGCGGTTCAACCGTCACGGTCTCTTCGCAGGATGTGGGGAGCGAGAAGGTCATTACCGCATCTGCAACGACCGATAATCGTGTGCGAAAGACGCAGGCGCGCCTGTTTCAAGGAACCGGCGTGTCATTTTTCTATGGCGTACAAACTGATACGGGCGGCATCACCATGGTGAACTCCGCAACCGTTGAGGGAAATGTCTTTAGCAATGGTCCTGTAACAGGCGCAAACTCGAATCTGGTAAAAGGCTCGGTCGTTTCTGCCGGTCCTACCGGTCTTATCGATGGCATTAATGCGACGAGCTCCGCTTATGCCCACACCATCCGCAATTCCGATGTTGACGGCAATGCCTACTACACGACGATTTCAAATACTTCGGTTGGCGGAACCTCTTATCCCAGTAGCCCCGATCAAGCAACATCCACGCTCCCCATAACCGATGAAGAGATTGAGACATGGAAAACGGAAGCTGCGGCCGGCGGCACACACACCAGTCCCTGCCCCTACTCGATTACTGGCTCGGTGACACTGGGGCCACGGAAAATTAACTGCGATCTCATTATTTCAGGGAGCGCCATCATCACGCTTACTGGGCCTCTGTGGGTTGTTGGCAACATCTCGTTTGCGAATTCTTCCGTTATCAACATCAGCTCTTCGGTGGGGAATAAAAGTATCGCGATTGTCGCCGACAATCCTAGTGATCAACTTGGTGGCAGTAGAATTACCATTTCAAACAGCACGGATTTTAATGGCAATGGCGGCGATCGCTCATACGTGCTCCTCGTCTCTCAAAATAGAAGTGCGCAGTCGGGTGGCGGCACCAAAGCAATTACGATTTCAAACAGTGCAAACGGCGATCTACTTCTCTATGCGGGTCACGGAGAGATTGAACTCAGTAACAGCATAAATCTTGCCGAAGTGAG
Source organism: bacterium (assembly GCA_005239955.1). Classification (GTDB taxonomy): domain Bacteria; phylum Patescibacteriota; class Minisyncoccia; order Phycocordibacterales; family SBAW01; genus SBAW01. Next base: position 23,930 of record SBAW01000011.1, read on the forward strand.
CGCGTGGCGCATTCGCATCTCCAATAGTGCGAAGGTGATTTATAAAAGCGGACTCAGCAATCTCCTCTTTTCCTCCGGTCCATCGGGCGGTTACAGCATCAGTAGTTGGCAAGAAACGCAGTGATTATTGTTGACTTTAGGTAGCGCGGGGCGTTTCATGGAGAGAACGAGTTCACCTCAACTTTTTGGGAAGGGAGGGGACCATGTCCCTCGAGAGAGAGTTCGATCGCATTGATGGCGACGGCAGCGACTGTGCGCCACCCTATCATGCCGCGCTATGGTCTCGTCTGGCCTCGCGCGAGGTACCGGATGCCACGTGGCAGATCATGGTGTCCGTTGGCGACGTAGCGACGTTTCATATCAGCCGGCGCCCGCATCGCGGATTTCTTCGCTTGAAGCAGAGTGGGTCAATTCGGGTGAAGAGGGGCGTTCTTGCTGAGGCGTTGCGTAATGGTAGAAGTGCGCAGCATCTTTCGAAGACTCAGCGACTGAACGAAGTGGCCGGAAGCTGGCGTCTCAACGCGAAGATTCTGCATAGGACACTCACCCTCGTCGTCGAGCACAAACCCTTCTTCGGTCGCACGCGGTCGACAGTCTTCCACTGCAGCGAAGAGGAACAACGTCGACTATTCGAGCTGATGGAAATCTAGCGAGAGGGGCGCCCGATCTCCGGATTGGGCGCCCGCTTCGTGCTAATATTTCGCCATGGCGAAGCGACTGATCGTAGCTAACTGTCCCACAACGCCTGCGCTTCTGCGCAGCTGCGATGTGTGGATCCCGTCATGCTCGCAACTTCGTGCTGTACTGTCTCTCTCGCGCCGAGGCGCAGTCGAAGGGATCCGCCAACCCGCAATCGCATGTTGTGCGAGCGTGTTGGGGAGAAAATGAATCGTATGAAAAAGACACGACTTATAGTGGCTAACTGGAAGATGAATCCAGTTACATTCACGGAAGCAAAGAAAATTGTGGAAGCAACAAAGCGCGCGGCAAGCCGCGCGCGAGGCGTCTCTGTTGTTGTTTGTCCACCGGCAATCTATCTTGCCGCACTTAGGAAAGGGTCACGGGCGATGGCGTTTGGAGTCCAAGATATTGGAGCGCATGAGGCTGGGGCATTTACCGGAGAAATTTCGGCCGAGATGGCACGAAATAGTGGTGCAACCGTTGCTATAGTGGGGCATTCAGAACGTCGTCGTCTTGGCGAATCAAATGCCGTCGTTGCGAAAAAGGTGGCGGCAGCCCTTGCCGCCAAACTCACCCCCATCCTCTGTATCGGAGAGAATATACGCGACGCGGGGGGAGACTATTTAAGTGTTGTTCGTGCACAAATTATGGAAGGGCTTGCTGAAGTGTCGACTCCTCTCGTCCCCAAAGTCATCATTGCGTATGAACCGGTCTGGGCCATCGGGAAGAAAGCAGGCGATGCTATTTTGCCTGCCGACCTCCACGAGATGTCTATTTTTATAAAAAAAGTTATTGCGGAGCGTATTGATCGAGCGAAGGCGCTTAACGTCACGATTCTCTATGGCGGTTCGGTTGAGCCTGAAAACGCTCATGCGTTGTTGACGAGTGGTGATGTTGATGGATTTCTTGTTGGTCACACAAGTCTCGACACAACCGAATTCCCACTCGTCATCAAAGCCGCGGCATCATGAGACTCCGAAGCATCGAGGAGGCAGGAGATCTTAAAGGTAAACGTGTACTCGTCCGTGCGGGTTTTGATTTTGATCTCGACGAAGGTGAGGTTCCGGATGACTTTCGCATGCGCGCGGTCATCCCCACAATGAAATTCATACTCGCTCGCGGCGGCTCGCTCATTGTTATCGCCCATGAAGGTCGTCCCAAAGGCTCCGTTGTCTCACAGATGAGTCAACAGCCGCTCGTGCCAATTCTCTCAGAGCTTCTCGGTACAAAAGTGACATTCATGTCATCATCCACCGGCACAGACGTGCGTGCCGCAGCGAAGGTGCTCAACAGCGGTGACGTACTTCTTCTTGAAAACCTTCGTTTTGATTCACGAGAGGAAGAAAATGACAATGGTTTTTCGAAAGAGCTCGCTTCCCTTGCCGATCTCTATGTAAACGAAGCGTTTGCCAACATCCACCGTCCCCACGCCTCAATTATCGGTATTCCGAAATTTCTTCCGGCCTATGCAGGACTGCAGGTTGTTAAAGAAATCGCAGTGCTTGAAGAAGCGCTTTCACCTATGCACCCAGCTATTGCATTAATCGGGGGAGCAAAATTTGAGACTAAAGTTCCCCTCATGACTCGCCTCATCGAGACTTACGATGAACTGTGTGTTGCCGGAGCGCTCGCAAACGATTTTTTCAAAGTAAACGGACATGAGACAGGCATTTCGCGCATATCGGAAGAGCTTCCGTCTGGACCATTGATAACCAACCCAAAGCTCTCACTCCCCGTCGATATTGTGACTGAGAAAGGAGAGGAATCACGAACGGCCCACATATCGGACGTGCATCCCGACGAGCGCATTGCCGACATCGGTCCCGATACCATTGCGCTTTGGCAGGAAAAAATTCGCCACGCGAAGTTCGTATTGTGGAACGGCAACGTCGGAATCTACGAGCGTGGATTTTTTACCGGCGACAGGGCAATCGCCGAGATTATCAAGAAAACGGGTGTGCGCGCCGTCATCGGAGGCGGCAATACTCTCGCATCCCTTCGGGGGATCGCGTTTGACGAAGAAAAGGTTTTTCTCTCAACGGGCGGCGGCGCGATGCTCGAATTTCTCGCGAAAGGCACGCTCCCAGGACTTGAGCCGCTCAAGAGGAGGGGTTAGGAGCTCCCAATAGAGGACGGGTTACTATTCCTATCCTATAGGATTAAAATAGTAACCTTCTTTCGCAACTGTACCCACTCGATTATCTGAGAGCTGCACGCAACTTTTCGGCGTTTCTGGCGAAATCTTTTTTGTCACCAACGTCGCCCTTCGTCCACGGAGAGGGGAAGAGCCACACATGCGCATGGTGGACTTCGTCGCCCATGATGCGGCTTACCACTGACTCGTTATCAAATGCCTTCTGCTGTGCTCTCGCTATTCTTTGCACAACCCTAAAATAGTCGCCAATATCCGGGTAGTCCCATACCCATCGGTAATGTTCCTTCGGGATCACTTGTACGTGGCCAGCCGATTGTGGATTGATATCGAGGAATGCCACAAAACGCTCATCTTCGTAAACCTTGTAAGAAGGTAGATCGCCTCGAACGATCTGACAAAATACGCAGTTCGTTTCGCTCGTCATGCTACGATTTTAGCATGGCAACCTATCAGCTTCGCGACGCGCCTTCAATTGATGCACTCGCGGAGCTTCAAGAGTACCCACCGCTTCTTGCGCACCTCCTTGCGATACGCGGTGTCAACAAAAAGACAGACGCCGAGGATTTCCTCAATCCTTCCTACGAGTCGCATATTCACGACCCATTCCTTATGCCGGACATGGAAAAGGCGGTGGAGCGAATTCTTTCTGCGATGGAGAAGCGGGAGCGCATCGTTATCTGGAGCGACTACGACTGTGACGGCATTCCCGGCGGGGCGCTTCTCCATGACTTTTTTAAGAAGGTCGGTTATCTCAATTTCCGCAACTACATCCCGCATCGCCACACGGAAGGCTATGGACTCAATGTCGCGGGATTAGAAAAACTTGCGGAAGAAGAAACGAAGCTCATCATCACCGTTGATTCAGGCATTACCGATGTTACCCCGGTTGAGCGTGCACACGAACTCGATATCGATGTGATCGTGACCGACCATCACCTTCCTGGCCCCACCCTTCCTGACGCGTATGCGGTCATTAATGTGAAGCGTACCGATAGTACGTATCCGTTTGATGGACTCTGTGGCGCGGCAACCGCATGGAAGCTTGTCGTTGCGCTCGTCATGCGCGGAAAGGATCGGATGGGATGGAATATCCCCGTTGGTTGGGAGAAATGGCTTCTCGATTTAGCAGGGCTCGCGACCATCGCCGACATGATGCCGCTTGTTGGCGAGAATCGCGCGCTCGCGCATTTCGGACTCAAGGTAATGCGGAAAGGCCGTCGGGCGGGGTTACGAGAACTCCTCGGTGTTACCCGGACAAATGTCCCCAATCTCTCGGAAGATGATATTGGTTTTACGGTTGCGCCACGCATCAATGCGGCCTCGCGCATGGATACGCCGGAAGATGCGTTCGAACTTTTAACAACCACTGATAGTGTACGCGCAAAGACGCTCGCCACGCACCTCAATAAAATCAACGATCAGCGTAAAGGTGTGGTCGCAGCAACCGTCAAAGAGATCAAGCACAAAGTCCGCGCTGGAGAAGAGAAGCCGCTCATCGTGATGGGGAACCCCGCGTGGCGTCCCGGCCTTTTGGGACTTGCCGCGAACTCAGTCGTTGAAGAATTCAACCGCCCCGTGTGTCTCTGGGGCAGGGAAGGCGGGGATATTATCAAAGGCTCATGTCGTTCGGACGGAAGTGTAAATGTCGTTGAACTGATGAGTGTTGCGCGCGATGTCTTCATTGATTTTGGTGGCCACAAATTCTCTGGAGGCTTTTCCGTAACGCACGAGAATGTGCACCTCCTTGAAGAGCGGCTCACGATAGCCTATGCGGAGGTAAAAATGCGCGAATCAGTCGAAGAGCCAACACCGATTGATGCCACGATGACGCTCGATGAGGTAACTGACGCGACCTATCGCTCCATTGAGAAGCTCGCACCCTTCGGCGAAGGAAATCCAAAACCACTCTTTCTCTTTGAAAATGTCACCGTTGAATCAGTGCGACAATTTGGAAAAGACAATAATCACCTCGAACTTATCTTCGCTCGCGAGAATAGTCGACCAGTAAAAGCCATCGCATTTTTCGCGACGCCAGGTACCTACGACGTTGAGCTTCTGCCGGGGAAGAAAGTAAATCTTATTGCCAACTTCGAACGGTCGTTCTTTATGAATCGTCCGGAACTCCGGTTGCGGATCGTTGATATGATGGCCCCATGAAACGCGTAACGATTTATGCGGACGGGGGGGCGAGAGGCAATCCAGGGCCAGCGGGGGCAGGAGCAGTCATTCTTGATGAAAAAGGGAAAGTGTTAAAGGAAGTCTCTTCTTATTTGGGGGAGCAGACAAACAATTTTGCGGAATACGAAGCAGTGATACAGTCTCTTACTACACTCAAAAAACTCATTCCAGAAAAAGCACGTAAAGATCTTCCTGTTGAAGTAAAGATGGATTCAGAGCTTGTTGTCCGGCAACTCAACGGCCTCTATCAAATAAAAGAAGAGACACTCTTTCCAAAATTTATTGCCGTGCACAACATGCGGGTGAAAGATTTCCCGCGCGTCACGTTCACCCATGTGCGCCGAGAAGAAAACAAAGAAGCTGACCGGCTCGTCAACGACGCGATTGATCGCGGATCATGAACACACCCGTCAAATCATTTGTCACAGCAACCACTTTGGCAATCGTCGCGCTTCTCGGCGTTTCGATGTGGTGGCACAACACATGGCTTCTCATTCCGTTTCTTATCCTCTGCGGCACCCTCCTCTGGCTCCTTCGGCGTTCGCGCGAAGACATTTACCTCTATTTTTTTGTTGCTGTTATCGGACCGCTGTTTGAAATGATCGGCATTGCCGGAGGCGCGTGGCAGTACGCGGAGCCGTCGCTCTTTACCGTTCCGCTCTGGCTCCCGTTCTTGTGGGGCGCGGCGGCGCTCTATGTACGAAACTTTCTCGCGCTCATTGAACGCCGCGCCCCATCGAAATTCCTGAAGCAATGAAAAGAGAAACATACTTGTTTGCCGGCGCCACAGGCATCCTTGTCCTGGGGCTCACTGTGGCTTTTCTTTTTTCAAGTAACACAACAATCGTCATCGGGGCGCTTCTTCTCACCGCACTTTTTATGTGGCTTCTTCAGCCAACGCTTGATGGACTCGCATTTTATCTTCTCATCGTCATTATTGGGCCACTCATTGATGTGGTTTCAGGCTCCGCAGGTGAAACGCGCGAAGGGCTCCTTAGTCTTCCACTGTGGTCACCGCTTCTCGGAGGTCTTGCAGTTCTCTATCTCAAAAGCTTTCTCTTGATTCTCTAAGCCCATGGCATCCCGTGGTGTCGGCTTATTCTACGGAGCGGCACTGGGGTTTACCCTCGGCATATTCTTCCGCTCATTTGTTGATGGAGGATTTGCACTTGGAGTTCTGGTCCTCTTTCTGGGAGCGATTATTGGCCTTCTCTCGTTTCGTGAAAAGCGTGTATTTATCATCGCATTCGTGTTGGTGGGTATAGGAGGAGGGTTCTTGCGTCTTGATATTGCTGAGTTGCGCGCACCACAAGTTCTTGAGAATCGTGTCGGTGCACGCACCGTCCTTACCGGTATTGTTACCGATGAACCCGACGAGCGAGGGAATCACACGAAGCTTGCGGTGACCATTGTAAACAATGACGGCAAAAAAGAAGGCAGGGTTCTTGTTACGACCGATGTACATCCGCGCTACGCATACGGTGATCGGTTACGCATCGTAGGGGGAATACAACTGCCAAAAACGTTTGAAGAAGAGGGTCGCGTCTTCGATTACCCCATGTATCTGCGAAAGGAGGGGATTTGCTGTGTGATGTACTATCCGCAGGTTGAAAAAATCGCCGAAAGTAAAGGGAATGTAATCGTCGCAACACTTTTTAACCTCAAAGATGCATTCCTTGAGCGAGTCTCTCGTGTGATCCCTGAGCCGCAAAACGCTCTTCTCGCGGGACTTGTGGTTGGGGCAAAACAATCGCTCGGCGAACAATATCTTGAGCTCTTTCGGCGGGTCGGCATCATTCATATTGTCGTGCTGTCGGGCTACAACCTTCTTGTGGTTGCCCGATTCCTCATGGGGCTACTTGAGAAACTGCGCCCCCCCGTCAAAACAGGAGTCGGTATGGTAGGAATTGTGCTTTTTGCGATCATGACTGGCGCATCAGCAACAACGGTACGAGCAAGCGCTATGGCGCTCCTCTCGCTTGCGGCACAAGCAACGTCCCGCCTTTATTTGGTGACGCGTGCGTTAGTTGTCGCAGGCCTCCTCATGCTTATCGTCAATCCGTATCTCCTCGTCTTTGATGCATCATTTCAACTATCATTTCTCGCAACGGTGGGGCTCATTTATTTCTCGCCTTATTTTGAACGCGTCTTTTCGTGGGTCCCAAAGCGATTTGCGCTCCGCGAAATTGCGGCAGCTACTGTTGCAACACAACTTGCGGTCTTGCCGCTTCTCCTCTATCAAACCGGACTTTTTTCGCTCGTTTCGCTTCCGGTCAATCTCCTCATTCTCCCTATCATCCCCCTCACCATGTTTCTCGGATTTCTCACCGGTATGCTCGGATTTATAAGTGTGTGGCTCTCACTTCCTTTTGCTTATCTCTCGCACCTCCTCCTTTCATACATCTTTCTTATTTCGCAGTGGTTCAACAAACTGCCATTTGCAGCCTACGATCTTGGGGAATTTCCTCTTTGGGCACTCGCACTTTCATACGGCGCTCTTGTGGCGCTTGTCGTCTGGAAGCGGAAAATAGTAAGACCAACTACGAGAGCGTCAGAAAACGTTGCTCTGCCACATCCCAATTGAGGTTTTTGAAAAATGCCTCAATATAATTTTTCTTTTCTGCCGGCGTGTAGTCAACCATGTAGGCATGCTCCCACATGTCCATGGCAAGGATGACGGGAAGCCCGGCGAGCTGTCCAAGTTCGTGATCACCCACCCACGCGCTATGAAATTTTTTTACCTTGGGGTCGAAATACAAAATTGTCCATCCAATGCCGCGCGTCATGCCCACTGCTTTAAAGTGTCCGAGCCACGTTTCAAACGAGCCGTGTTGGGCGCCAAGCGCCGCCTGGAGACGTGATGCATCGGGGTTCACCCCTTTCTCCCACTGCGAGAAGTAATATTCGTGCATGCGCATACCATCAAATTCAAACGGGAGACGGCGGTGCACCTCGCCAAGCGCGTAGGCATTTTTCTCGGCATCTTTCATGAGATCTTTCTCAACATCAAGAAGGGTGTTGAGAAATTTCACGTAGCCGCCATAGAGCTTGAGGTGTACGTCGAGCTGCTTTTGCGAGATACCCTCAAGCGCCGGAAGATCGAATTTTTGTTCCTGGTACATAGTCTCGTAGAAGGTGATAGGTTATAGGTGTTAGCAGTATATCAAATGGTCCGAATTAGGCGTTTCCTGAAAACTTTTGAGTCCTATGCCGCGCTTGTTATTTTCATTATCTTATTCTGTGCCGCTTTTATTATCGCGGTTCACGCATTCGGAAATGCGGGAAGTGGGAGGCTCGCCGTTGCCTTCCTCGACGTGGGGCAGGGGGACGCGATCTATATTGAATCGCCGACCGGAGTACAGGTGCTTATTGATGGCGGTCCCGACAAATCAGTGCTCGCGGAACTAAGCAGCGTGATGCCATTCTTTGACCGCTCGCTCGACGCTCTTGTTGTCACGAATCCGGATCAGGATCATTTTGCGGGATTTATTGATGTGCTCAATCGCTACGATGTCAGCACATTCATTGAGCCGGGCGTAGAAAAACTGTCGGGGAGCTGGGAAGATTTAGAGCGTCGTGTTGGTGAGGAGGGCGCGGCGCGCGTTGTTGCGCGCCGCGGGCAATCGATTGATATCGGTGGGGGAGCGGTCATTGATATTTTGTTTCCCGACCGAGATGTTGCGGGTGTCGAGTCAAATACCGGCTCCATCATCGCGCGACTGCGCTATGGCGCGAGCAGTGTTCTACTTATGGGCGATTCGGTGAAAGGGGTTGAGGAATATCTGGTGTCACTTGATGGTCCGCATCTTCGAAGCGATATCCTTAAAATCGGCCATCACGGTTCGCGCACATCGACCTCCGACGCGCTTCTCTTTGCCGCGACACCCGCAATTGCGATCATCTCTGCCGGCAAAGACAACCGCTACGGCCATCCGCACCAAGAAGTCATAGATACACTCAGACGTTTCAACGTTGAAACACTTATTACCGCGAACGAAAACACCGTCCTCTTTGAGAGCGATGGTGTTTTGTTTCGAAGAATCGATTGAGGCCTAGATAACCCCCGCCTCTTTGAGTGCGCGATAGGCACCCTTCTTGTTGATGGTCTTAATCCCGCGGGCAGAGAGCGTCAACGTAAAGGTACGCTTTAACTCCGGCACATAAATGCGCTTTTTTTGGAAATTGGCATGCTTCCGAAGATTGCCGCCAGGGTTAAATTTCGTGGCGCGGATACGGTTGCTGTAGCGACCGCCGACCATCGAGCTTTGTTTGGTGATGGGACAGATTTTGGCCATAGAAAGTACCGCGCATGGTATCATCCTTAAGTACGGTGCGCAACGTTTGTAGAATCCTGCTCTATGGAAATTATTTTTATCGTTGTCGTCCTCGTCCTCTCGGTCATCATTCACGAAGTCTCACACGGCTACGCGGCTGCGCTTCTTGGTGACCCCACTGCCCGCCTCGCGGGGCGCCTCACCCTTAACCCCATCCCACATATCGACCTGTTCGGATCAATCCTTCTTCCGGCACTCCTCCTTTTTACGAACTCCGGATTTCTCATTGGGTGGGCAAAACCGGTTCCCTATAACCCGCACAACCTAAGGTGGCCACACATGGGCGAGGCGGTCGTTGCCGCGGCAGGGCCTTTGGTTAATCTTGCGATCGCGCTTATCTCAGGGCTCCTTATTCGTGCGAGCGACAGCCTTGCGTTTATTACCCCGGGCACGATTGAGCTTCTTTCAACCATTGTCTCGATCAACATCATTCTCGCGCTCTTTAACCTCGTCCCCATTCCACCCCTTGATGGTTCAAAAGTCCTTGCGGCAATCCTCCCGTACTCCCTCGCGAGGGTTTACAACAATTTCCTTCGGTTTGTTGAGGGGTACGGCTTTTTTGCCGCCATTGCGTTCGTTCTGCTTTTTCTCTACCTTTTTTCGGCTCCTTTTACCGCACTCATTCGTTCCATATTTACCCTCTTTACGGGTCTACCTTAGAAGTTGCGCCACAGAAGGCTCATATAGTAGAGTAAGCGAGCGCGAGAGCGCGTTTTTCGTTGAAGATTAAGAAGCCGAGAGGCGACTATAATCTTCACGACCCTGTTAAATCCTTTCAAATTTGGCAAATGTATCACTATACGTATGTGCTCTTGTCGAGGAAAGACGGCAAGTTCTATACGGGGTATACCAAAGATTTGAAAGGACGATTTGAGGAACATCACCGTGGTGGAGTGAAGTCGACTAAAGATCGACGTCCACTCGAGCTTATATACTACGAGGCGTGTCGAGATCGCAACGACGCTCGACATCGCGAACAGTATTTGAAGACTCATCACGGCAAGATGTTCTTGCATAATCGTCTCAAATCGTATTTAACAGGGTCTAAGAGCTTCTAAGCTCGTTTTCGCTCGCAAAGAATCTCTAAGATGGCAACACTCAATCAACTCGTACGGAAGGGACGCAGGTTGGTCCCGACCAAATCAAAAGCGGTGGCTCTTAGCCGCGGTTTTAACGTGCTTACCAACCGCCCGACGTTTTACCCTAGCCCCTTTAAGCGTGGGGTCTGTACGAAGGTAACAACCACAACTCCCCGCAAACCAAACTCTGCTATTCGAAAAATTGCTCGTGTCCGCCTCACCAATGGTCAAGAAATCACGGCCTACATTCCGGGCATTGGGCACAACCTTCAGGAACACTCGGTCGTCGTCGTGCGCGGTGGTCGCGTGAAGGATATTAACGTTCGCTACCAAATCGTTCGCGGCAAACTGGACGCCGCACCTGTTGAGAACCGCAAGAAGGGTCGCAGCAATTACGGCGTGAAAAGAGCTAAATAGCCCATGCGACGCAAACTCAAAGAAAAAGAAAAGCGACGCGCCGAGCCTGACTTTAAATACGGCTCCGACAAGCTCGAGAAATTTATTAATACCGTCATGAAAGACGGCAAAAAGCACACCGCGCGCATGGTGGTGTATCGCGCACTCGACTCTATTAAAGAGAAAGAGAAAACAGAAAATCCGATCGAGGTATTTGATAATGCGCTCAAAAATGTGGGGCCGGTCATGGAAGTTCGCTCACGCCGTGTTGGTGGCGCAAACTATCAGGTGCCACGCGAAGTGCGCCCCGAGCGTCGCCAAGCCCTTTCCATGAAATGGATTATTGACGCCGCATTCGCAAAGAAAGGTGTCCCCATGCACGAGCGTCTGGCAGAAGAACTTATCGCCGCCAGCAAAAACGAAGGGGTGGCAGTCAAGAAACGCGAGGATACGCACAAGATGGCAGAGTCAAACAAAGCTTTTGCGCACTTTGCGTGGTAGTTATCTATGGAGCGTGATTATCCTCTTGAACGAGTAAGGAATTTCGGCATTATCGCCCACATCGACGCGGGGAAGACGACGACGTCTGAGCGCGTTCTTTTCTATACCGGCATGACCCATAAGATCGGCGAGGTCCATGAAGGTGAGACGGTGACCGACTGGATGGAGCAGGAGCGCGAGCGCGGCATTACGATTACTGCCGCTGCCATTACCTGTTTTTGGACACCGACCTATGAAGCCAATAAGACCGACAAGAGCAAAAAATATCGCTTCAATATTATCGATACTCCCGGACACATCGACTTTACCGTTGAAGTAAAACGCTCACTTCGGGTGCTCGACGGGGCGGTGGTGGTGTTTGACGGCGTTGCGGGTGTTGAGCCACAGTCGGAAACGAACTGGCGCTACGCCGACGAAGCGCAGGTGCCACGCATCTGCTTCATCAACAAGCTTGACCGCACGGGCGCCTCATTTGAAAAATCCTACGCCTCAATTCTTGACCGCCTTTCCAAATACGCGGTTCGCCTCCAGATTCCGATTGGCGCCGAAGACAAACTTGAAGGCGTTATTGATCTTTTGACGCGCAAAGCCTACAAATTTGAAGGAAACATGGGCCAAGAAGTAATACCCTACGACGTTCCGGAATCCCACAAAGCCGAAATGGAGAAATATCGTGCGGAACTTGTCGAAAAAATTGTCGAACACGACGACAAGATGATGAACGAGTACCTCGAGGGCAAGGAAGCGTCGGTTGAAGATCTCAAAAAAATTCTTCGCAAAGCAGTTATCGCCAACAAGATTTTCCCGGTCATGACCGGCTCCGCGCTCAAAAACAAAGGCGTGCAGCTCGTTTTGGATGCGGTTGTCGACTACCTGCCGAGCCCGCTTGATATTGCCGCAGTCAAAGGTACTGATCCCAAGACCGGTCTCCAGATTGAGCGCCATCCGTCGGATTCGGAACCTTTTGCGGCACTTGCCTTTAAACTCCAAGCGGATCCTTTTGTCGGACAGCTTACCTTCTTCCGTGTGTACTCCGGAACGGTAGAGGCGGGAAGCTATATCTACAACGCCACAACCGGAAGCAAAGAGCGTCTCGGCCGCATCGTGCGCCTTCAAGCTGATAAGCGCGAAGAAGTGAAGAAAGTATTTGCGGGAGAAATTGCTGCCGCGGTTGGCCTTAAGGACACCCGTACGTCGCACACCCTCTGCGATGAAAACAAACCGATTGTGCTCGAGCAGATTAAATTCCCCGAGCCGGTTATCTCAATGCGCATTGAGCCCAAGACCAAGGCCGACCAAGAGCGTATGGGCATGGCAATGAAAAAACTTGCTGACGAAGATCCCACTTTTAAAGTTTCAACGGATCAAGAAACTGCCGAGACCTTGATTGCGGGAATGGGTGAGCTCCACCTCGAGATCATTGTCGACCGTATGAAGCGTGAGTTTAACGTCGAGGCGAACGTCGGGAAACCTCAAGTTGCCTACCGTGAGACCATTCAAGGTACTGCGGAGGCGGAAGGAAAGTACATCAAGCAAACCGGCGGGCGCGGCCAGTACGGCCATGTGCGCATTCGCATGAAGCCGCTTGAACCAGTGGTAGAAGGAAAGAAAATTGCGAAGAATACGACGCGCGAAGACCACTTCGAATTCATCAACAGCATTAAAGGTGGCGTGGTCCCGCAGGAATTCATTCCCGCCGTTGAAAAAGGAGTGCGTGAAGCCATGGAGCGCGGCATTGTGGCGGGCTTTAAGATGGTCGATATTTCAATCGAACTTTACGACGGCTCCTACCACGACGTCGACTCCTCTGAAATCGCCTTTAAGATCGCAGCGTCAATGGCGTTTCAAGATGCTGCTAAAGCGTCGCGCCCCGTTCTCCTTGAGCCCATTATGAAAGTTGAGATTGTCACACCCGAAAAATTCATGGGGGATGTGAACGGCTCCATTAACGGGAAACGTGGCCTTATTGAAGGTATGGAAGAGCGCGGACTTGCCCGTGCCATTAAGGCGAAAGTTCCGCTCTCTGAAATGTTCGGCTACACGACGCAACTCCGGAGTATGACCGAGGGCCGAGCCTCCTTCACCATGGAATTTGACCACTACGAGGTTGTACCACCCAATGTGGCAAAAGATATTATTGAGTCTCGAAAGTAATCAGGGTACCCTGTTGCCGAACGCCTGCCCCGTAGTAAGTCCGAAGGATTTTCCTACTGGGGTCGCGAAGGAAATCATTGAGTCTCGCAAATAAGAATATCCTCGCTGCCGGCACGGGAATATTCTTTTTGCCGTCGCTCGCTCGAAAAAGAACACGGGTGCTCTTTTCCCTCGCTTCACTAGGCAATAGTCTTTGACTTCAGGGAGTAAAGCGCTTCAATAGAGAAAGTGGGCAACCGGAGGAGGCGACTATGTACGCCGCAAATCCGCTTTCTACAATTGTCGCGACCCTCAAACAGGTGTGGGACATCGCCCCCTCGCAGTGGGGGGAGACGCGGTTTGTTTCAGAGTTCAGCGGCAGGTGGGGTGAGTTCTACACGCTTGAAGCAAGTTGGTACCAGTATTTCGCAGACAAAAAGAAGGGCCGACTTGTCCTCGAATACTACCTCCCGTTCTGTCTCATGCCGCGGAGCGATTCCGCGAAGATTGCACGCTTCATGCGGGTCATGAACGAAGGGGTGCGTCGCTACAAACTCATGACACTGGCTTTTCGGACGGCGCGCCGGCAATTCTGTTTTTCGCGAGAGCGTGAGACTGAGGCGCCTTATGTGGAAGGGCCAAGCGAAAGCGTGAAAGAGTCGCTGTACCACGAGATATGCTTTACGCAGCTCTCTTACCCCTTGTGGACGAGATTTCTCCGGGAGGAAGAACTTGTTGCGGCCTTCGTCGATTTCGCCTATATGGCGGCGGCAAGCGACTACAATATGTGAAGGAAGAACCCGGCCGCTGCCAAGCGGCCGGGTCTTCGCGTTTGTTGACACGTCGCGGAAAGAGTGTAGAACAATGATTAGAGAATTGCGCGCAGAAACAGTTTTTGAAAGGGAAGGAACCCCGACCATGACAGCCACTACAGTGCCGTTCGGCTTCGACTACCTCGCCGCTTTCGACGCGGCGAAGGACGCTTTGCGGCGAACGCTCGGTGACCTCGGCCCGCGCACCAGAGCGATCCTCAATGCCGGGGCTGGCGACTACCAGATGGTTTTCGCTGCGGCGGCCGAGGAATCGCCAGACACCATGGTCGCTTCGATCGAGGCGACCAATGCTGACGAACGTGCCGAGTGGGCGTACTGGGGAGCTCGTTTTCTTCGCCCCGGCCCGCTTCGCGACCGACTCCTCACCGTCATCGCCAGGTCCCCCAGTCCGATGGTGAAATGGTGGGCATTGACGACGATCGACGGCATCTCCCCCGAGATTGCGGCCCTGTTCCAGAAAGAGGCCCGCTGAAAGGAATGACCCGGCCGCACCCTGCGGCCGGGTCATGATACTTTTCGCCTTCATTCATTGACTGTTTTTAACCTTCGCAGTAGGATAACTGCTACGCAGAAATGCGTCGTTTTTATTCTGGGATAGTCCTCCCGAATAAAAACCATCTGTGCGAGCATCGACAGGGGGTGCACGCAAAATTATTTATAACGATTATAAAAAACGGAGACGTCCCTGGTCCGCTCCGGAAGAATTATTATGGCAACATTTGATCGCAGTAAGCCCCACGTCAACGTCGGCACTATTGGTCACGTCGACCACGGCAAGACGACGCTCACGGCAGCAATTCTTAATGTGCTTAACCTCGCTGGTCAGGAGGTGAAGCTCAAAAAAGTCGACGAGATCGACAGCGCACCGGAAGAGAAGGCACGCGGTATTACGATTGCGCTCTCGCACAACGAATACTCAACAGCAAATCGTCACTACGCACACATTGACGCACCGGGACATGCGGACTACATCAAAAACATGATCACCGGTGCCGCACAGATGGACGGCGCAATCCTCGTGGTCGCGGCAACTGACGGCGTCATGCCCCAGACCCGCGAGCACATTCTCCTCGCCAAGCAAGTTGGCGTTCCAAAAGTCATCGTCTTCCTCAACAAGGTAGACATGGTTGACGACAAAGACCTCGTGGACCTCGTTGAAGAGGAAGTCCGCGAACTCCTCACGAAGCAAGGCTACGACGGCAAAGAAGCCCCGGTTATTCGCGGCTCAGGGCTTAAGGCCCTTGAAGCAAAAGACGTCAACGATGAGTGGGCGAAGAAAGTCCTCGAGCTTGCCAAAGCACTCGATGAATACATTCCGCTTCCGCAGCGCGAAACCGACAAGCCCTTCATCATGCCAATTGAAGACATCTTCTCGATTGAAGGTCGTGGCACTGTTGTGACCGGCCGTATTGAGCGCGGCAAGGTGAAAGTCGGTGAGGAAGTTGAAATTGTTGGCCTGAAGCCTACCGCAAAGACCACCATCACCGGTATCGAAATGTTCAACAAGCAGCTTGACGAAGGCCTCGCTGGCGACAACGCAGGCATCCTTCTTCGCGGTACCAAGAAAGAAGACGTCACCCGCGGCCAAGTTATCGCAAAACCTGGCTCCGTCACTCCTCACACTGATTTTGAGTCGGAAGTCTACATCCTCAACAAAGACGAAGGCGGCCGTCACACGCCGTTCTTCACCGGCTACAAGCCGCAATTCTACGTCCGCACCACCGACGTGACCGGCGAAGTAACCCTTCCTACGGGAACCGAGATGGTTATGCCGGGCGATACGATTACCTTCAAGGTAAAGCTCGTTGCTCCGGTTGCACTTGAAGAGAAGCAGCGCTTCGCGATCCGCGAGGGCGGCAAGACCGTTGGCGCGGGTGTGGTTACGAAAATTGTGGCGTAGAATCTTGTGAGCGTAGCGAGTTAGATTCCTACGCCACCCTGTTAAATCCCGCCTTCAGCGGGTCGGCCAAAGGCCGAATTTAACAGGGTGAGATTCCTCAGTCACCTCGTTCCTTCGAAATCTCATGGTCACTAAAGAAAAAACAAAGCCAGTAAAAAAGACTATCGCACCAAAGCGTAAAGCTGCGGTAGCGAAAGAAGAGCCAGTCCAGAAGCTGCGCATCAAAGTCCGTGCGTACGAGCACAAAATTCTCGACGCCTCGGTGCGCCAGATTATGGACACCGCGCTTCGCTATGACGCCACGATTGTGGGGCCGGTGCCGCTTCCAACTGAAATCAAAAAATATACCGTCAACCGCTCGGCATTTATCTATAAAGATGCACGCGAGCAGTTCGAGATGCGCGTCCATAAACGTGTTATCGACATCGTAAATCCTGCCCCCAAGGTCATTGAAGCGCTGACCAATTTGTCACTGCCTTCTGGTGTCACTATCGACGTCAAGATGATGTAGAAGTGGCAAGCAGCGGGAATGCGAAAAACTGCCCATCATAAATGGGCAGTTTTTTGTTATGGAAATGAAATCCTGTGGAAATCGTTGAGAAATGCCAATCTGAACCGAATCTAGATGCCATTGGGGGGCGATGGCAAAAGGACATCAAATCAGAGGACCTCCTTGCTTTTATTAATCCAATCCAGTAAGGTGTTTCCACGCTACGTTCCGCCGGAATACCGGAGAGGAACCAATGGCATGAATCCTCGAATTGAAGCGAGGACGCGCCATTGATGGCGCAATTTTCATTTAAACCGTGAAGTTTATCCTCGGCACAAAGGAATACATGACGCAGATCTTCGA
The DNA here is from genome assembly GCA_005239955.1 of bacterium. GTDB lineage: Bacteria > Patescibacteriota > Minisyncoccia > Phycocordibacterales > SBAW01 > SBAW01. The sequence continues at coordinate 40,973 of SBAW01000011.1, forward strand.
TAAGGAAGGTCGTGTTCACGCAGCTACGGTCATTGCCGCAGGCCCGCTTGTCGTGACGCAGGTCAAATCGAAAGATAAGGACGGCTACGAGGCGGTCCAGGTTGGTTTTGGGGAGCGCAAACTCACGCGTATCAATAAAGCGCAGCAGGGACACAATAAAGATCTCGGCAATTTCCGCTTCACACGAGAATTCCGCACCCTTCCCGCAAACACCGAGCGTGGCACAAAAATTGATGTTTCAGCATTTGCGCCAGGTGACGTGGTTACCGTCTCCTCAATTTCAAAAGGCAAGGGATTCCAAGGTGTGGTGAAGCGCCACAAATTTAAAGGCGATTCTCGCACGCACGGCCGCAAACATTCTGAGCGCGCCCCAGGATCAATTGGCGGCGGCGGACGTGCCGGTGGTCGCGTTATTAAAGGCATGCGCATGGCCGGCCGCATGGGTGGTGAGCGTGTGACAGTGAAGAATCTCAAAGTACTTCAGGTTGACTCGGCACAGCATCTTTTGGTAATCAAAGGAGCAATTCCTGGTCGCCAAGGAACGCTCGTCGAAGTTGTTGCATAACGCGGTACGGAGTAACGAATTATGGAAGCCAAAATTTACAACACAAAAGGTTCGGCGGTCGGGGAAGTGAAGCTTCCTGACTCGGTCTTTGGCGTGGCGTTTAAATCTGACGTCGTACATCAAGTGGTGATGGCCATTCGCGAAAATATGCGCCCGGCTGTGGCGCACACTAAAGACCGCGGTGAGGTTCGCGGTGGCGGCCGAAAGCCATGGCAGCAAAAAGGTACCGGTCGCGCACGCCACGGCTCATCTCGCTCCCCAATTTGGGTAGGCGGCGGTATCACCCACGGGCCTCGAAGCGAAAAGCGCTATGCACACAAAGCAAATCGCTCCATGAAAGCGAAAGCATTGGCGATGGTGCTTTCACGAAAGATGAAAGACGGTGAGATGCTCTTTGTTGACGAACTCATCATTGGTACTCCGAAGACCAAAGACGCCAAAGCGGCACTCCTCGGCCTCGGAAAAATCAAAGGCTACGAGGGAGTTGCAACAAAGACACGTAATGCCACTCTCATTGCCGTACCGACGCGCACCCCAGCACTCGTTAAAAGTTTTCAGAATTTCGGCAACGTTGCGGTTGAAGAAGTCCGTAACCTCAACCCTCTTGACGTCCTCACTTACCGCCACGTGGTGGTTGTCGACCCCGAAAAATCAGTCGAGATGCTTGCGTCTCGCATGAATTAACTACCATGGCGCTTTTCTCAAGAAAAAAGAAAGAAACTACTGCTCAAGCTACTGTTGCTCCCGCTAAGGTAGCAAAGAAGGAAGAGAAGGTAGACACAAAGGAAGCAAAGATTTCCAAAGCCTTGGTGGTTCGCAAACGCGGACTCGACTCAGTGCTTCTCTCGCCGCGCATTACAGAGAAGGCAACGGGGGGAAACGCCATTGGGTGCTATGTTTTCGATATTCCCCGCGGGGCTGGAAAGCGTGATGTCCGTGAAGCTGTTATCGCGCGCTATGGGGTGACTCCGCGACAAATCCGCACAACGAAAGTAATGGCAAAGAATGTCCTGACACGCGGTTCCCGCAAATCGGGAGTTAAAGCAGGCGGAAAGAAAGCGTACGTGTACCTCAAAGCAGGCGACAAGATTGAGCTCGTATAAATCACAACGTCACAAGATCAGAAAAGATATGAAACACTTTAAACCATACACCAAGTCTCGCCGGCACATGTCGACCATTGAGTTCGGCAAGTATCTCTCCGGTGACCGACCGTTTAAGGCGCTCACTGTCGGCGGCAAGCGTGATGTCGGCCGCAATAACGCAGGCCGCATCACCATGCGCCACAAAGGGGGTGGTCATAAGCGCCGCAACCGCCTTGTCGACTTTCTGTTTGACAAAAAGGATGTTCCCGCACGCGTTGAGACGATTGAGTACGACCCCAATCGCTCTGCATTTATCGCGCTCGTCGTATATCGAGACGGTGAACGCCGCTACGTACTTGTCCCCTCAACTCTCAAAGTCGGTAGCACATTCCTCGTTTCGGAAAAAGCACCCGTGACTCCCGGCAACCGTCTCCCGCTTCGCAGTATTCCGGTTGGTACCTTCATCTACAACATTGAACTAAAGCCCGGTGGCGGTGCAAAAATCGGCCGCTCGGCAGGAAACTATGCTGAAGTCGTGGCGCACGATGCGGGGTACGTTGATATCAAACTTCCGTCAACCGAAATTCGAAAAGTTCCCGAGAATTGCTGGGCATCAGTTGGTACCGTTTCAAACGACGAGCACAAACTCGTCACGATTGGCAAAGCGGGGCGCTCTCGCTGGATGGGCATTCGCCCGACCGTTCGTGGTTCTGCCATGAACCCCGTTGACCACCCGTACGGCGGTGGAGAAGGGCGTCAAGGACGAGGAACGAGGCGCGCGAAGACCAAGTGGGGCAAGCCCTCCGGCAAAGGCCAGAAGACACGCCGCCGTAAAAAGTACTCCAACCGCCTTATTGTATCTCGCCGCTGGGTCGGCAAACGCAAACAAGCCCAATAGACTTTCGCTCCCGCCTTTATGTGCTCAACCCGGGTTGAGCACATTTAGTGTATGCTGAGAGCGTGACAAAACTTCGCAGTGTAGAGTCGGGAGAGTATTACCACCTCTTCAATCGTGGAGCTTTGCGTGGGAATATTTTTCGAGAAAAAAACGATTGGTTGCGTTTTCTTTTTCTTGTTTTGTATAGCCAGTCACCTGTTTCGTTTAAGAATGTGAAGCGAGTTATTCAACCTACCGCTACCGATGAAGGCTTTGCAGTTCCTCTTGAACAGCAAAGTGAGATTATTGCAAATCGTTTCGTTGGGCTTACCGCGTTTTGTTTTATGCCAAACCATTTTCATCTCCTTGTGCGACAGATTGAGGACCATGGTATCGCACGGTACATGCAGCGGGTAATTAAAGGATACACAGAATATTTCAACACTAAGTACGAGACATCAGGTCATTTGTTCCAAGGCCGATATAAAAGTACGCATGTCTCCGATAACCGTCAGTTACTCTATCTCTCTGCGTACATCCATCGAAATTCTCGCGAGCTTCGAAACTGGACAGGAAAGGAAGAACACTACCCTTACTCTTCGTTGCAGGATTATGTTAATAAAAATCGTTGGGGAAGCGTCCTTGAAACGGACCTTATTTCTAATCAATTCGACCAATCAGAATCATTAAGTTATCGGGAATTTGTTCGAACCAGCACGGCAAAAGACTTTAAACGGGAAAATGTGCTCAACCCGGGTTGAGCACATTTGACACTCGAACAAAGGTTGACAGAGGGAGTAGTGGGAGAGTAGGATGCGGGCACGCTCGGAATCGGGCGTTTTCATTTCTCATGTCACGATCGCTTAAAAAAGGACCCTACGTCGACCAAAAGTTGATGAAGAAAATTACCGGCAAACGGCCGGCTTCTACCCCTGTTATTAATACCTGGGCGCGCCGGAGCCAAATTGCTCCTGAAATGGTTGGGTTTAAATTTGGGGTTTATAACGGTAAGAGCCATATTGAGGTCCTCGTTTCAGAAGACATGGTGGGGCATAGGCTCGGGGAATTTTCTCCAACTAAAAAATTCCAGCGCCACGGCGGTAAGATGCAGAAGGAACTCGAGCAAAAAAAGAAAGAGGCCGAAATTGCAGCCGCACAAGCGGCAAAAGCTGCTTCGAGTGAAGGCGCTGCGAAACCGCCGGCAAAATAATCATTTCTGTCATTTTTGAATATGAAAGCCTCTCTCTCACACTATCGACAATCGCCGCGCAAGGTCCGTTTGGTAACTGACCTTGTCAAAGGCAAGAGTGTTCGAGAGGCGCTTGCCATTCTTTCGGTGATGCCCAAGCGAGCGGTACTGCCGCTTGAACGCCTCATTAGGTCGGCAGTTGCCAATAGCGGCGTCTCAAAAGAAGAGGGTGATCGCCTCATCATCAAGAGCATTACGGTCAATAAAGGGCTTGTTTTCAAGCGTTTCAATCCGGTTTCGCGCGGTCGCGCACACCCAATCAAGAAACGCACCAGTCACGTGGACATCATGCTTTCCAAGCTTTCAAAATAGTATGTCGCATACCGTACATCCATACGCACATAGGCTAGGTATTCTCCGCGATTGGAAAAGTCGTTGGTTTGCGCGTGACGCAAAGTTCCGCGAGTTCCTCAAGACCGACGTCCTCCTTCGCCGCTATCTCCAGATGCGACTTCGTGGCATGTACGTCAGCGGGATTGAATTTGAACGAAACGAAAAGAATCTCCGCGTCATCATCAAGACGTCTCGCCCGGGCGTCATTATTGGTCGCTCAGGTGAAGGCTCCACACGCCTCAAGAACGATATTGCAGAATTTTTGCGCCGCAAGGCAAAAATGAAAGTTCCTGAAATTCGCCTCGATATTGAAGAGGTGCGCTCTCCGGAGAGTAATGCCGCAATCATCGGTCACATGGTGGTGGAGGCTCTCGAGAAACGTCTGCCGTTTCGTCGCGTTCTTAAACAAACGGTTGAGAAGGCAATGGCCAATCGCGACGTGAAAGGAGTGCGCATTGCACTTGCGGGGCGCCTGGGGGGCGCTGACATGGCTCGCAAAGAGGAACTAAAGAAAGGACGCATTCCACTCCAAACCTTCCGCGCCGATATCGATTTTGCACGCGTTGAGGCCCGACTGCCCTTGGGGATCATTGGCATCAAAGTATGGGTCTACCGCGGAGACGTCTTTGAAGACGAAAAGAAAAAATAGCGTATGTCGATGCTTTTCCCAAAAAAAGTAAAGTTCCGCAAATCCTTCACGTTCCGCCGGAACCCCAATAAAGTGCGCATCGCAACGCGCGGCATTGAGCTGTCGTTTGGCTCATTTGGACTGAAGGCCATGAGTGAAGCGCGCGTGCGAAGCAACCAGCTTGAATCGGCACGTAAAGTTATTTCTCGCACGCTCGGGAAAACCGGCAAAGTGTGGATTCGTGTGTTTCCGGACAAACCATTCACCAAGAAACCGCCCGAAGTGAAAATGGGAAAGGGGAAAGGGGATCCCGTTGGCTACGAAGTGGAAGTACTTCCGGGCCGCATCATGTTTGAAATTGATGGTATTGAAGAGGTAATGGCACGCGAGGCGCTTCGCAAGGCAGGCACCAAACTGCCGCTTAAGACCAAAGTCGTCGCGCGCAACGTACACTAATATGGCCTCAGAATACAAGGACAAAACAGTTTCTGACCTCACGGGGCTTCTTGCAGAGAAGCGCAAGGCCTTCGCGAATTTCCGTTTCGCGATTGCCGGAAGCAAAACCCGCAACACGAAAGAGGGCAAGGGACTTCGCCGCGAAATTGCGCGCATTCAAACAGAGCTTGCAAAGCGAGAGGGTAATAAGGCACGATAGGAAACTTCTATGGCAGACGCAACCACAAAACGAAAAACACTCACCGGAACGGTCGTATCGACCAAGATGAAAGACACCGTGGTTGTTAAAGTTGACCGCTACGTGAAGCACTCCAAGTACGAGAAATTTATGAGGCGAAGCAAGCGTTTTCTCGCGCATGACCCTGGCAATACCGCAAAAGAAGGCGAGAAAGTAACATTGCGCTCGATACGCCCCAAGTCGAAGAATAAAGTCTTCGAGATCGTTCGTACGGCATAAACCACCTCTATGATTCAACCACGCACCATTGTAAAGATTTGTGACAACACCGGCGGCAAAATTGGCCGCATCTTCAAAGTGCTTGGCGGTTCAAAGAAGCGCTACGCGGAAATCGGCGACATTGTCGTCCTTTCCGTACAAACCGCAGAGCCCAGGAAGCAGGTCAAGAAAAAGGATGTCCTCCACGCGATTGTGGTACGCACCAGGAAGCCTCTCCGTCGCAAAGATGGTTCCTATGTACGTTTTGATGAGAACGCCGTGGTGATTATCGACAAAGATAAGATGGAGCCTCGTGGCGCCCGTGTGTTCGGCCCTATTCCTCGCGAAATCGGCGAGCGCGGCTACCAGAAGATTATTTCGCTTGCCCCCGAAGTCGTTTAAATTACTCTCATGCATGTAAAGAAGGGAGACATGGTGGTCGTTACCACCGGCAAAGATAAGGGAAAAAGCGGAAAAATAATTCGCGCGTTCCCGCGTAAAGACCTCGTCCTTGTTGAGGGCATCAATCTTCGCAAGAAGCATGAGCGCCCCCGCAAAACGAACCAGAAAGGACAGATTGTGGAGAAGGTAATGCCGATTCACGTCTCAAACGTTCGCAAGAAGAAAGAATAGACCGAAAATAGATATGGAACTCATTCAAGACAAACAAAAAAAAGCATTCGAAGCTCTCAAAGATCGCTTCCACTACCGCAACCCTATGCAAACCCCGCGCCTCCTCAAAGCGGTGGTGGCTGTCGGTGTGGGGTCCCTTCGCGATAAAAAGAAAATTGAACTCGTGGAAGACCGTCTTGCCAAGATTACGGGGCAAAAAGCAGCGCCGCGCGGAGCCAAGAAAGCAATCGCAACATTTAAAACGCGTCAGGGAGACATTGTGGGGCTTCAGGTCACTCTTCGCGGCAAGCGCATGGAAGATTTCGTAAACAAACTCCTTCATATCGCACTGCCGCGCACTAAAGACTTCAAAGGGATAACTCCCGATATTGTGGACGTGGTTGGTAATGCAACGGTGGGCATCAAGGAGCACATCGTTTTCCCCGAAACCTCTGATGAAGAGCTTAAAGACGTCTTTGGCATGGGGGTCACGATTGTAACGACCGCCAAAAAACCAGAGGAAGCAAAAGCGTATCTCGAATACCTCGGGTTCCCCTTCAAAAAGAAGCAATAATCGCAAAAAACGGCCCCAGGCCGTTTTTTGTTTGACAAGGGAGAAGCGAAAAAGTAGTATGAGCGCCAAGCACAGCGAGTGCTTTTTTGTTTGAACTGCGTAGTGTGGGTACGGGTATCTCGCCCTCCCGAAGCGTGCAGCTCAGACAAGTTCGCGGCAGGTAAGAATAGAACCCGAGGGAAACTTCCGGCGGGTTCACATCCATCATGGCAAAGACATCTGTCATAGTTCGCAGTAAACGCAAACCCAAATTTAAATCGCGGGTTGTTCGCCGCTGCTTTAAGTGTGGGAGGAAGCGTAGCTACATGCGCGACTTTGATATGTGCCGCATTTGTTTCCGTGAACTCGCAAACGAAGGCATGATACCGGGTATTAAGAAATCCTCATGGTAAGCGATACGATTGGAGATCTCATAAACCACCTTAAAACTGCGAACCGCGCGGGGAAGCAGATGGTTTCCGTACCCTACTCCGGCCATCGTCTTGCCGTGGTGAAACTTCTCGCGAAAGAAAAATATATCGCGAGCGCCACGAAGCGTGGCAAAAAGGTGCGCAAATACATTGACGTTGAACTCGCCTACGATGGTGAGTCGCCCCGCATCAATGGTGCGCGTCGCATTTCACGCCCCTCACGCCGTCTCTACCGCTCTGCGCGAGAGCTTCGACCAGCTGCCGGAGCTCATCGCATTACAGTACTCTCAACACCAAAAGGCATTCTCACTGACCGCGACGCCAAAAAGCAAAGTGTCGGCGGCGAAGTTATGTTTGAAATGTGGTAACCATGAGTCGTATCGCAAAAAAACCTATTGTAGTCCCTCAAGGCGTAACGGTGACCGTTGCGGGAGGAAATGTTTCGGTGAAAGGACCGCAAGGAGAACTCTCGCGCCCCCTTCACCCCGATATGGCTGTCGCGGTTGCCGAGGGAGCCGTTTCGGTAACGCCTCATGTTGAGACGAAGCGCACCAAAGCACTCTGGGGAACGACAGCCGCTCATATCAAAAATATGCTGGAGGGTGTTGTGAAGCCCTATGAAAAGCGCCTCCTCATCGAGGGCGTGGGGTATCGCTGGGAAGTGGCGGGCACGAAGATGAATCTTTCGCTCGGTTTCTCTCACCCCGTCTCAGTTGAAATTCCGAAAGGACTTAAGGTAACGATTGAGAAGGGAGTTTTGGTTATTGCAGGCATCGACAAAGATGTGGTCGGACAATTTGCCGCAAACATTCGCGCCCTCAAAAAGCCGGAGCCGTATAAGGGCAAGGGTATTCGCTACAGCGACGAGGTCATTCGCCGCAAGCAAGGTAAGAAGACAGCCTAGCTGTCAAAATTGATATGGCACAAACAATTTCACAAAAAAAGAAGGCCTCGAGGGAGCGACGACACAAGAAAATTCGCACGCGTGTCCGTGGTACAGCCGAAAAACCTCGTTTGTCAGTATTTAAATCCAATCGTCGCATCGTCGCACAGCTCATTGACGATGAACGGGGAGCAACGATTGTCGCCACCCACGTGGCAGGGGCGAAAGGCAAAAATAAAACGCAGGCAGCCAAGGATGCAGGGATGGAGCTTGCGAAACAAGCACTTGCGAAGGGCATCAAGGTGGCAGCGTTTGATCGGGGCGGCTTTCGCTACACCGGTCGCATTGCCGCATTTGCCGATGGTGCGCGAGAAGGAGGGCTCAAAGTATAAACGTATATGAACGACACAGCACAAAACACACCAAAGCCGGTAGAGACGAAAGAGGCTCCTCGTACTCGTTCAGACGGGCGTGGAGGAGAGCGCCGTGGTGGACGCCCCGAGCGCGGCCGCCGTACGCCTCGCCCTGAGCGCGCGAGAAGCGAGTACGATCAAAAGATGATTTCTATTCGTCGCGTTGCCCGCGTGGTTGCCGGCGGCCGCCGCTTCAGTTTCTCTGTCGCGATGGTGCTTGGTGACCGCAAGGGGAAGGTAGGGGTAGGCTTAGGGAAAGGGGGCGACACCGCGCTCGCAATTGAAAAAGCAACTCGCGATGCAAAGAAAAATATGATCAAAGTGCGTCTCACCAAAGACAGCTCCATCGCACATTCGGTCTACGCAAAATACGCCGCTTCGGAACTTTCCATGCTCCCGGTCAGGGGTCGCGGACTTGTTGCGGGAAGCTCGGTGCGCACTGTCCTCGATCTGGCTGGCATCACCAACATCTCAGCGAAACTCCTTACGCGCAGCAAGAACCCCGTCAATAATGCGCACGCTACCATCAAGGCACTTCGCGGCCTTAAAGCGTAATTAATTACTTCCATGCAGCTTCACGAACTCAAACGAACACACCCTCTCACCAAAAAGGTCCGTGTAGGCCGTGGTGGGAAGCGCGGGAAGACCTCCGGACGAGGCGGCAAGGGGCAGAGCGCGCGTGCCGGTAATAAAATTCGTCCCGCTATCCGCGACGTCATTAAGAAACTTCCGAAACTGCGAGGCTACCGTTTCAAGAGTTTCCGCTCTAAACCAGTAGTGGTCAATATTGCGGCACTGGAGAAGAAATACACGGCAGGAGAAGTCGTAAGCCCGCAGACGCTCGCAGCGAAAGGAATCATTGATATGCGAAAAGGGAGCACGTTCTCGGTGAAACTCCTCGGGGATGGGGAACTCACGAAGAAACTAAGCGTAGAAGGATGTTTTGTTTCTGGAAGCGCTCTGCAAAAAATAACCGCAGCCGGTGGAACCATAACCCCTCTCAATGGATCGGGTAGTAGAATTTCGGCTCGCACATAGTGCTGTTTAGTGTGAATCTGACCGAAGTCACCATCATGAACTTACACCACGAAACCGAATCAAGTAGAATCAACAAGCCGAAATTTCACTAACCCGATGGATACATTTCTCACCAAACTGAAGCTTCTTGTTACCGATACGACGCTCCGCAATCGGATCCTGTTTGTGCTCGGTGCCTTGGCGCTCTTTCGTGTGCTCGCGGCAATTCCCATTCCTGGCGTTAACGTTGCTCAGCTTGAACAATTCTTCGCCAATAACCAATTCCTGGGACTTCTTAATATTTTCTCGGGCGGCGGGCTCTCAAATCTCTCCATCGTCCTTCTCGGCGTTGGTCCCTACATCACCGCCTCCATCATCATGCAGCTTCTCACCATCATGATCCCGAAGCTCAAAGCGCTCTACCAAGAGGAGGGAGAAGCGGGACGCAAACGCTTTGCACAGTACTCGCGCCTCCTCACCCTTCCCATGGCGCTTCTCCAGGGGTTTGGATTCTTGGTTCTCTTTGAACGCCAAGGACTCGTGGATTCACTCGGGACATTTAACTTTGTCGTAAATCTCGGCATCATTACGGCAGGCTCACTTCTCCTTATGTGGATTGGTGAACTTATTTCGGAATTTGGTATTGGAAACGGCGTCTCGCTTCTCATCTTTGCTGGTATCGTGGCGAGCTTCCCACAAACCATAAGTCGGCTCGTCTTTTCCTTCGATGTTTCCCAAGTCCCGCTTTACCTCGGATTCCTCGTGGTGGGGCTCATTATTATTGGGGGGGTCGTTACCATGACCGAGGCTGAGCGCCCGGTTCCCGTGACCTACGCCAAGCGGGTGCGTGGCATGAGGGTGTATGGAGGTACTGCAACGTATCTTCCCCTTCGCGTCAATCAGGCGGGCGTTATCCCGATCATCTTCGCACTCTCCATTCTTCTGTTTCCACAAATGATTTTCAACTTCCTTGCAGGCCTCAATATTCCGGCCATTAACGCCATTGCGACGACCGTTCTCGCCGGACTCCAAAATAGCCTCGTCTATGGGCTCATCTACTTCATTCTGGTCTTCCTCTTTACCTACTTCTACACGGCAGTGACGTTTGATCCCGACACGATTGCCAATAATCTCCAGAAAAGTGGGGCATTTATTCCCGGCGTTCGTCCTGGTCCCTCAACTTCGCAGTATCTGGGGAACGTTCTTACGCGCATTACGCTTGTGGGCGCGCTTTTCCTTGGCTTCATTGCGGTCCTGCCGATTGTGATGCAGTCCATAACCGGTATTCAAGCGCTGGCACTTGGTGGTACCGCGCTCCTCATCGTGGTGTCAGTGGTCTTGGACTTGGTACGAAGAATCGACGCTCAGATTTCGATCAGAGAATACTAGGCTGCCCACTTTTTGTAGGAATCCAGGACAATAGCAATAACCTGCGCTAAATTGTTTTTCTTCGTGTCAACGAGGAGATCAAATGGCGAAGTGTCGGTGGTGTCGATACCATAAAGATTCATATAGCGCTTGCGCTCACTGGTGACTCGAATATCAATATTCTTTCGAACTTCTTCGACTGATTGTGCCTCCTGACTCACACGGCCCTCCGTCACAATGTGATTATAAATTCGCTCTGCCGCCGTATCGGGGTCAAGCGATAGATAAACCTTAAATGACTCAGGCATCCAATGGAAAGCGAGTCGTGAATCAATAACAAACTCACTCTCTTCTCGCCCCATTTTTTGAAGCAGTTCGTCGACTTGATGATCGATCTCTTTCTGCTCTTCTGCGGTGAGATTAATCGCTTCAATGGAGAGCCCGCGCTCCTTTGCGATTTTCCGAAAAAGGTCCCCTGAAGAAAAATGACGAAACCCCAGTTTTTGTGCGACACCTTTGGCAGTTGATGATTTACCACTACCGACCGCCCCCGCGAGCGTAATAATGCGCTTTTGATTTTCCATAGACGTCGCGATTGTACCACGCTTCATCGTAAAAAACCTTGTTATTCTTAGGTTTCTTAGCTATAGTACCGCCGTGAACGCGCGAACCATCATCTTTATTGGCTCTCAAGGATCGGGGAAAGGAACCCAAGCGGATCTTCTCAAAGCCGCACTTGAAAAATCATCTCCGAATTTTGCTGTTATGAAGCACGACACTGGTGCATCCTTCCGCGCCTTTTGTAAGGAACATCCCGGAAATTACACGGTGAAGATGGTTGAAGAGTCGCTCAATAAAGGCAATCTTCAGCCCTCTTTTCTTCCGATTTATCTCTGGACGAAAGATTTTATCGATCACCTGCGCGGAGAAAAAACACACGTTGTTATCGACGGCTCGCCGCGCACCACGCTTCAAGCAGATACCCTTGATGAGGCTCTCACCTTCTATGGCCGAGAGAATGTCTCGGTCATATATCTGGTGCTATCTCCAGATTTATCGGTAAAACGACTACTCTTGAGAGGTCGCGCCGATGACACCGAAGTCTCCATTCGTCGTCGTCTCGCGCTCTATGAGAAGCAAACCAAACCAATCCTCGATTATTTCAAATCGCATCCGCGCTACGACATTCTTGAAATAAACGGCGATCAGACTGTCGAAGCAATTCACGCCGAAATCAAACAAAAACTGGCACTGCCGTAAGAATGTTGTTAGTACGATATATCGTACTAATTCCACTTCTCAACTGGTGACACTAACACAATGAGTATTCTCACGAAGAAAGAAGATATTGCTGCCTTGCGTGAGGCGGGTCGGCGACTCGCACGCATTCTTGATGTGCTTGCGGGAGAAGTGAAACCGGGAGTGCGTGCCGTAGATCTTGATCGCAAAGCGCAGGCGCTTATTGAAGCAGGAGGCGATACGCCCGCCTTTTTAGGCTACACACCCTGGGGCGCAAAGCGCCCGTACCCGGCAACCCTCTGCGTTTCGATAAACGATGAAGTAGTGCATGGTATTCCCAACGAATCGGAAAAAATTCTCAAAGAGGGTGACATTGTTGCCCTCGACGTCGGTCTCGTCCATAAAGGCCTTTACGCAGATATGGCCACCTCGGTAGCGGTTGGGCATGTTGATGCGAAGAGTAAGAAGCTTATACAAGCGACAAAAGAAGCGCTTGATAAAGGCATTGCCGCAGCAGGTCCGGGTGCCTACCTCGGCGATATTGGGGCGGCAATTGAGGCGGTCGCCAAGTCGTATGGTTTTCGTGTTGTTGAAGAGCTTGGCGGGCATGGCATTGGCAAAGTGCTTCACGATGAGCCGCATGTCCCCAATTACGGAGTGAAGGGAGAGGGAGTTGAGCTTGTGCCGGGTATGGCGCTTGCGCTTGAGCCGATTTTTAACGCGGGGAAGAAAGACGTGAAACTCATGCGCGATGGCTACACCTATAAAACAGTAGACGGTTCGCGTAGTGCCCATGTCGAGCATACGATCCTCATAACTCCAAACGGTTCGGAAGTCGTCACAAAAATCTGAGATATAATTAGAGAATGGAAAAACGGGAGCGACTTCTCCCCACATCTCCTGAAGCGCGTGCGGAGCTTGAGGCTCTTCGCGCTGAAGTAAAACGGCGCGAAGAGGCGCTCCGTCTTGAGGGTGAACGGGAACCACGCTCTCAAGCAGTAAAAGAGACCGTTGCGGCTGTACGCGAACCTATCGCAAAGGATATCCCCGCGCCGGAGGGTATTGTGCTCAAACTCTCTCCGGAGGTACATGATACCCGCATGGGAGAACTTATCGGAGTGCTCCAGGAAAAGGGTATCAAAAAAGCATTCGAGGAAGTACTCTCAACCCGAAATCCGCATCTTATCGACGACTTCCATCGCGTCCTCGTAGAGTATCTCCACGAAGGGCACCCATCAGATATCGCGCCGCGAAGTAGGGCGGGCCGGGAACTCGCCATGGTCCTCTACGAAGTGTCGCTTCCTGAAGTTGCGAAGAAAGAAGAGCAGGAGAAAAAGCCCCTCAAAGAGCTCGTCTCCTCTATGGAGCAGTTTTATCAAGGCATGATTGCGGTTGGGGGAGGAGGGGGCTCGCACCACTTTTCCATTGAACTTGCGGTCCCCAACAGCGGCGAGCGCCTCTCCTTTTACGTCGCCGTTCCTCGGGAGAAAGTAGAGCTCTTTGAAAAGCAGATTGTATCCATTTTCCCGCACGCAAAAATTCGCGTCCATCAAGACGATTACAACATTTTCAATGAAGAGGGAAGTACGGTTGGCGCTGAAGCAACGTACGGGAAGCGCATGATTTTTTCACTCAAAGGCTACGACGAGTTTGATTACGATCCCCTCAACGCCATTCTCTCCTCGTTTGCCAAACTCGCGAAGGTAGGTGAAGGGGCTGCCATACAACTCGTCGTAAGCCCGCGGCGCGGCGACTGGTATTTACGCAAATTCCAGCACGCGCTCCACCGCATCCATCGGGGAGTTATCTTCCAGCGTGCAACCGATGTTCGGACCTCTTTCCTCGGGCAATTGTGGGTTGGTTTTAAGGATTTCTTCTTTAACGATAAACGCAAACGCCACAGCCAGTATGAGGAGGGCATGGATCAGGCTGATAAAAAGAAAGCGGAGAACATTGAGAAAAAAACCAGTAGCCCCATCGTTCTCGCAAACCTCCGCATTCTTGTCTCAACGTCCTCAGTTGGCCGCAGCCGCGCCGTCCTTGCCGATCTTGCCGCAAGCTTCAACCAATTTGAGGACACTTTTGGCAACAAGCTCTATTTCAACGAGTACTCGGGCGGGAGGCTGCGAAAACTTGCGCAAGATTTTATCTTTCGGCGGTTCACGAGGGGTTCTGCGCTTCCGCTTTCAACCAAAGAAGCGACGACCATGATCCACTTCCCGCCGATTGGCATTGAAACTGCGCCTGAGCTCAAACAAGCAAAAGCGGGAGTCGCAGCAGCTCCTGTTGAGATTCCTCAAGAAGGGGTGCATCTTGGCGTCAATAAGTTTCGCGCAAAAGACACGCAAATTTATCTCACACCCCCCGATCGCCTGCGGCATTTTTATGTTATTGGTCAAACCGGTACCGGCAAATCGACACTTCTTAAAAATATGGTTATTCAAGATATCGAGGCAGGGAAGGGGGTGTGCATGATTGATCCTCACGGCACCGATATTGTGGAAGTGCTCTCGCGCGTCCCCAAAGAGCGCTACGAGGATGTTATTTACTTTGATCCAGCGGCAACGGAGCGTCCCATGGGACTTAACATGCTCGAGTACGACACGCGCTTCCCTGACCTCAAGACGTTTGTGGTGAACGAAATGTTCGGCATCTTTAAGAAGCTCTACAAAGATGTGCCCGAGAGCATGGGTCCCCTCTTTGAGCAGTATTTCCGGAACGCTACGATGCTCGTCATTGAAGATCCCGAAACAGGCTCAACCCTTCTTGATATTTCTCGCGTCATGGCAGACGCGGATTTCCGTGCGCTGAAACTTTCCCGCTGCAAAAATCCCATTGTCATTCAGTTTTGGCGCGACATTGCTGAAAAAACGGGCGGCGAACACGCGCTTCAGAATATGGTGCCGTGGATCACCTCAAAGTTTGATGTGTTCCTCAGTAACGACATCATGCGCCCGATTGTGGTTCAAGAAAAATCAGCCTTCAACTTCCGCGAGATTATGGATGACAAGAAAATCCTCTTAGTAAATCTTGCCAAAGGACGCCTCGGTGATATTAATGCCAACCTCCTTGGTCTCATTATTGTGGGGAAGATCCTTATGGCGGCGCTGTCGCGCGTTGATTCCTTTGGGAAAGAGTTGCCGCCGTTTTATCTCTACATCGACGAGTTCCAGAACTTTACGACTGATTCCATTGCTACCATTTTCTCTGAAGCCAGAAAGTACGGCCTCTCGCTTACCGTGGCGCATCAGTTTATCGCGCAGCTTGAGGAAAAAATTCGCGATGCGGTATTTGGGAACGTGGGGTCGCTCTGTTCCTTTCGTGTTGGTCCCGAGGATGCCGAGTTTCTGGAAAAACAATTCGGACCGACCTTTACAAAAAACGACATTATGAATCTTGATAACCACAACGCATATGTACGTCTCCTGGTTCGCGGCAGACCCGAGAAACCATTTAACTTCGAAACACTTCCTTTCTCGGTGGGGAACCTCGCGACTGTTGACAGCCTCAAAGAGTTGTCGTATCTTAAATACGGCCGAAGTCGGAGCGAAATCGAAGCTGAAATCTCTGCTCGATACGAAGATCGATCAGTGCTTGATGAGCTCGACGAGACACCTGCCATGGGCATTCAGTAAATCCGCTCGGCAATTTCCCTCAAAAGCACACATATTTCGTTGCTACGAAATTGCTCCGCTCGCGCCGTCGCGCTCCGCGAGGCTTTTTAGTGAAACAGCCTCACTCTGGTGTGAAGACAAGAGATGCCTGATAAACTAAGCTAATTAACCTCTCCACTGTTTGAAACGAATATGCCCAAAATACATAATCCGAAAGAAGAAAAAACGTTTTTGATCATTAAGCCTGATGGCGTTCGTAAAGGACTCATTGGCGAAGTTATTAAACGACTTGAACAGCGCGACCTCAAAGTAGTCGCGCTTGAGATGTTTCATCCCAACCGCGCGGAGATGGACAATCACTATCCGAAAGACGAGAAATGGATTCGTCGCCTCGGAGAAAAGACCATGGCGACCTACGTGAAGTACGGTTATGACATTAAGAAAGATTTTGGTACGAGCGATCTTCTGCGTGTCGGGAAAACCGTTCGCGGGTGGCTTGTGGAGTTCATGATTTCGGCCCCGATGGTGAAGATGGTTGTCCAGGGCGTTCACGCAGTCGATATTGTGCGAAAAATTGTCGGTAAAACCATGCCATATGAAGCGGAAATGGGCACGATTCGTGGGGATTTCTCGGCCGATTCTCCGGCGCTCGCGAATACCGAGCGACGTGCCGTCTTTAACCTTGTTCATGCATCAGAAACGCCGGAAGAGGCCAAGTACGAAATTAAACACTGGTTCCCCGGGCAGAAAATCTTTTCCTATAAACGCTTCGGGGTTGACGAATAAAAAGATTCACTCTTGGGGCATGGGGTTTCAATGAAGCCAGGAAGCTTACCGTAGAAGCCTTTTCTCTCGGAGCCTATTGACGCGAGTGTCGCTTTTGTTTCTCATTTGCAAATAACGCTACTCAACTACGCACCTCTTGCTATACTTTTTGTAGGGTTACGTGGGGTTAAGTCTACTTTAACCCTTAGTCAGGGAGCTCTATATTTGGCAGTTGCTGACACTGGCGATTGCCGTGCGGGCACCCACCTGGTAATAATCGGGGACTAACTTCAGGTAACCCACCACAAGAACTTCTGGCTAGCGCCAGGAGTTTTTGTTTCTCCGGTCACTGATTTTGGCGTTTGATATTCTGCGGCGCCATCAATGTTCATGAGGGTCGAGTACTGCGTATAACTCCTTTATACATCTGAACACGAACAGGCCATTTGCGCCGTTACGGCAAAATCCTGTGCACGGGATTTTTCTGATACACTCAATTCGCATGCTGCGAACACCGTACTTCAAACTATTCTTTTCGGCTATGGTTCTCTGGGGCGTTCTCAATCAGTTTGCTATTGAACTGCATTGGTACTGGACATTCTGGTGGTTCGATATCCTCATGCATGCCATGGGTGGGTTTATTGTGGCACTCGGCGGCCTCATCTTTTTTATTTCCTCTCCTCTTGTTGACCGACTGCTCCTGCGCCGCTCGCCACTTTTTGCTGCGGTCATCGGTTCTGGAGGCATGGGGCTCCTGTGGGAAGCGTACGAAGCGATGGTCGGCATTATTGATCTTCCGGAATATCTCCCCGACAGTGTTTTTGATGTCAGCGCAGGACTTGCCGGTGGTCTTGTTGCCTATCTCCTCATTGTTCACCACCGTCGCGCCGTATCGCCATGAAACTTACTTTCGTAAGTGGCGCAGGAACCGTTACGGGGGCTAATTTTCTTCTTGAAGATGGAGCGGAAAAGTACCTCGTTGATTGCGGACTACTGCAGGGGTGTGCGTACTGCGAACCGCATAACTACGATCCCTTCCCCTATGATCCTGCATCCATTACCGCCCTCTTTGTCACCCATGCACATGTCGATCATATTGGCAGGATTCCCAAGCTCGTGCGGGATGGTTTCCGCGGTACCATTTACTCAACTGCGGCAACGCGCGACCTCGCCACGCTTATGCTTGCCGATACACTCGACATTCTCGGAATGGAGGCACGCCAGTCTCATCGCCCACCGCTCTTTCATCGGACGGATATTGATATGGCTCTCTCGCTCTGGAAAGAAATAGAATATGACAAGCTCATTGCACTTCATAACAATCTTTTGGCGACATTTCTCGACGCGGGACATATTCTCGGCTCCGCCATGGTCCGTATAGCGCGCGGGAAGCGCTCAATCCTTTTTTCTGGCGATATCGGGAACCACCATGCGGCACTCCTCCCTGAAGCCGACGTTGTCTCTGATGCAACCTATCTGGTGATGGAAAGTGTGTATGGCAATCGCTCACACGACACGAGCGCTTCACGAACCGAGCGGCTTTTGCGTGCAGTAAAGGGCGGGATTTCGCGCGGGGGCACCATTCTTATCCCTGCATTTTCTATGGAGCGTACCCAAGATATCCTCTTTGATCTCCGCACGCTCATTGAATCGAAAAATCTTCCGCCCATTCCGGTATACGTCGATTCACCGCTTGCAGCCGCCGTAACGGAAGTCTTCGAGCATCATCGGACCCTGCTGCGACCCGACATTGCCTCCCGAAAAGGGCCTCTTTTTTCGTTTCCTGGCCTCACCATAGTAGGGGATAACGATAAATCGCACGCGATCCGTACACGCGGAAATCCCAAAATAATTCTCGCCGGGTCAGGGATGTCTCAGGGTGGGCGGGTGCTTTCTCATGAAGCAGCACTTCTGCCACACCAGGAGAATTCACTCGTACTGGTTGGGTACCAGGCCGCCGGAAGTCTCGGGCGAACCCTTGAAGAGGGAGCAAAACGAGTCTCTATTTTGGGGAGGGATGTTCGGGTAAAAGCTCATGTCGAGCGTATTACCGGCTATTCCGGCCATCGCGATCAACACGGCCTCGTTGAATTTGTTGAACCTCTCACAAAAAGCCTTGAGCGGGTATTTGTGGTCATGGGAGAGCCGGGAGCGTCACTCCATCTCGCGCAACGACTCCATGATTACCTCGGCATGAATGTCCATGTCCCCGAAAAAGGGGGAAGCGTTGATATCGATCTCTAGTTTTGTGGTACGATTGTTGCCATTGGTATGGCTGAAGGGAAAAGAGAACACCGAAAAATTAAACTGTGCGTTTCTGGTGCGGCGTCAACCGGCCACTGCGGCCTCAATGCGTATGAAAAAGGAAAGGAACTTGGGCGCGAAATTGTGCGCCAGGGCGGCATTCTCATTACCGGCGCCACGACCGGCTTCCCCCTGTGGTCCGCGATAGGCGCGAAGGAAGAGGGCGGCTTTAGCTTAGGTTTTTCACCGGCGGTTTCTGAGCGCGAGCATCTTGAAGTCTACAATCTGCCACTCGATTACCTCGATGTGGTGGTCTATACCGGCTCGGGATTTGCCGGGCGTGACCTTCTCTTGGTGCGAAGCTCGGATGCCGTGCTGTTTGGCTGCGGCAGAATCGGGACACTCCATGAATTTTTGGTTTCCTACGTTGATAAAAAGCCGATCGGTATCCTTGAAGCGGAATGGGAGACTGACGAAGTTATCAAAACAATCGTGAAAAGCGGTCACTACGAAACGTCAAATATTATTTTTGATACCGACCCGAAAAAACTCGTCGAGCGTGTCACCGCGCTTGTGGAGGACAATCGGAGGAAGGAGAAGCCGCTTGCGGCGCGACGCCTGCCCGGGCTTGTAGAAGCCTGACGCGGAGCTTAATGGACCACAAACGCCGCCCTTCGACTATGCTCAGGGCGGCGTTTGTGTTTTTTGGTTAACGAACAGCCGCGAGAACTGCCTTAAAAGATGAGGGTGAGACTTCGGCGAGTTCTGAAAGCATCTTTCGATTGAGCGCAATCTTATGCTTTTTTAGTGCGCCAATGAATTTGCTGTAGTTCATGCCTTCCGTTCGAAGGGCGGCATTGAGACGGATGTTCCACAGTGTACGAAAATCATTCTTTTTGACGCGTCGATGGGCGAACGCGTATTTACCCGCATGGACGATAGCCTCCTTTGCCGCGCGTTCTTTCTTTGAACGGGCAAAGCGATAGCCTTTTACCTGTCGCAGAACATTGCGACGACGTTTTTGTGATGTGACTCCTCCTTTGACGCGTGCCATAAAAGCTAGGTGTTAGGTAATAGGTAATGGGCAGAACTAAAATTGACTAGGAAGAAAGCGGCGTTTCCGTTTGCCGGTCATGACAAGATGCACCGTCTTTTTCTTCCCCAGACGGTTGGTTTGTGAATCCTTGGCATTGAAATGGTTTTGGCCAGCCTTTCTGGCAATGATCTTGCCACGGCGGGTTACCTTGAGCCTTTTGGTGAATGATTTGTTTGTTTTCATGGCTTTATTTCGCCGCTTTCTCGATGATGGTCATGTAGCCCTTGAGGCTCTTCTCGGCGGGTGTGGCAATCTTATATGGCGCAGGGATTATTTTCAAGAACCGCTCCAATCGCTCCTTAAGAAAAGCCGGCTCCATGTATTTGTAGCGACCCCACAAGAAAAGGTCGATTTTTACCCGGTGACCTTCCCCAAGCCACTCTGACGCCCGTTTTGCTTTAAGCGCGAGATCATGTTCTCCCGTCCCGATCTTAATCTGGACGCTCTTGGTCTCAGTTACATGCGCTTTGGCTTTGGCCGCCTTTGCTTTTTTGTTCTCCGCATACTGATATTTCCCAAAATCCATGATTTTGGCGATCGGAGGAACCGCTGTTGGCGAGATTTCAATGAGATCGAGACCTGCGTCCTCCGCTTTTTGGAGCGCGTCGGAGAGGGATATCACACCGAAATTGGCGCCGTCAGCGCCAATAACCCGGAGTTCCCGTGCTCGTATTTGGTGATTTACTCGTACTCTATCTGCCAACGCGCAAAAACTATAGCACCCCGCCCCACATTTTGCCAGCAAAATGTGGGGCGGGGTTGACACCGTTTCACTTTTTTATCTTTATGTTATCCCCATTGTCGAGAGTATCTTTTTATGCGACGGTTGCCTATAGGGGACCGTTCCTCCCGGTCCCGGACGTGCGTTGAACTTTTTATAACGTGCATTAGAGGAACCTCAAACAAAAGGGGCAAGTCATGAGGCACATGCTTCGACTACTACTGCTTGTCGCCGTGGCGGTCTGCGCGTCGATGGGCCCGACCCCGGCCAATGCCCACAAGGAGTGGAACTGGATCGCCGAGGGCGACTGGCGTAACGAGGTGGAAAACAAAGGCTGCTGTACGCCGGACAACTGCCACGCTGGCGAGATTCTCGGTTGGCGGTGCGTTACCGAGAATGATGCCCGGGTCTGCTTCGTCACGATGCAGATGAAGGAAGGGCCGTTCGCGGGGAAGGATCCGGTCAGGATCCGCGTCGACGAAAGCGGCTTCCATAGGTATTCGGAAGACCGCGACCGGGTCTGCCACCTCGATCAGGCCATGGACGCGACCAAGTACTTCAGCCACTATGGCACCTGCGTGTTCCGGATTCCGCGCATCGGCGAGAAACCGGATTCGCCACCGAATGGCCGCCCGATGCAAACCAAGTGGCACCACAACTAGGCGTCAACGAGGAAGTGCCATGACCACTATTGGACACCGACCGGGCCCGCTCCGCGATCAACTTGATCGCATCGACAAAGGAGCGGGCCCGTATCGTTTTTTTAAATAACAAAAGAACTCCGCGAGCGGAGTTCTTTTGTTTCTGGTGGAGATGGGCGGAATCGACATACCAAGTCGCTAATTCACTCCGCTCATAAGCGCTTGCCGGCCCGCCTCGCGGTCGCGGTGCGACCTCGCTGCGGCCGTTCGATTCCAACGAATGCGTCGCATTCTCCCATCGACAAATGAAAAAGCCCCCAGAAGGGAGCTTTTTCATTTGTGGTGGAGATGGGCGGAATCGAACCGCCGTTCAATGATGATTACCAGTGCGATCTTCAGTGTATAGATTGTCTTATATCTTTCAGCCTATCCTGTGAGAGACAATCAGAACCAGGATAGGCTAAAGTCCTTAGTCTCGACGCCGTGCGCGGACAACACGGTTCGCAGCCTCATGATATTACGCCCAGTCAAAGCTATGAGGCGTTGCCTTGATAGACGTCACTTAGGCCGTAGCGTAAGCGAAAGCAAAGCTGTTCCCCGAGAAATACGGAGAAACAAGTGATTTTGCCCGTGAAACTAGATTGTTTGCACGTGTGGTTTCCGGATTTTTACGAAGTTCCGGACTTCGACACTGCACGCAGGAGGTGCACGTCATTGTCTAGGCCGATCATCCCCCGAGCGGGATCGACGATCAATGCTATTGATGATTCTCGCGATTCTTGTTCTGTCAGAAATGATCAGTTGTTCAGAATAATCGGAGAGTGAATCCCACTCGGCGAACGGCCGGCCTAGATAATTTAGTATTTCGTTTTCAACGAACGCTCCATAGATCGCTTTTCTTCCCGCGCCGCAATAGTCTGACGTTTGTCGTGCTTTTTCTTTCCTCGCACAACCGCGATCTGGAGTTTCAACTTGTGCCCCTTATTATACACCGAAACAGGGATAATTGTCAATCCCTTTTGGTGCTCATAGCCCCCCAGCTCCCCAATCTCCTTTTTGGTAAGGAGGAGGCGCCTGGGACGCGCCTCATCATAACTCTGCGGAGTGTTTTTCGGCTGATAGGGGGGAATGGCCATTCCCACAACAAACACCTCACCGCCGCGCACGAGTACCCGGCCACCTTCAAGTTTTCCATGCTTGTCTCGGAGTGCTTTCACCTCAAAGCCAAAAAGCTCTACACCGGCATCGTACTCGGCGAGAAATTCGTAGTTAAGGCGCGCTTTCTTGTTTTCTATCAGGCTCATCCGGTAGTGAAATTTCTGCTTAGTAAATTAACGGCACTTCTGTGTACACGGAGTACCGGCGTACCTCTCAAAAATCGAGCTCAATCACTTACTGCACTTCGTGCGAGCCGAAATTCTACTACCGGACTCACGCGCTGAATATAGCACGGCTTTTAAGACGGATGACTAGCCGAGGAGACTGATCAACTCTTTCCGATATCGCATGGCGTCACTGATACCAGCACCAAACGAGAGCTGCAGTTTTTCTTTGTTACGTGTTGTGACATGAGCGGGCAGACGGTCGGCCGTCACACACAAAGTAGCGCCCGCTTCTTGGCACGGTGTTAAGGAAGCGAGGTCGTGCGAGATGGCGCGACGAAGACCTGGTGAAGAGAAAAGCCCATACAGGTGCAGCGCATACTGTACGAGCCGCCCTGCGTGGCGGTGGTCGTCAACAACCACAATTGAAGTTGCGCCGCGTCGCCTCGCTTCTCTGATATGGTCAGAAAGTGTGGGGCCGATTTCCCCATCGATATAGCGCCGTCCTTTCAATGTAATTTTTTTCCCGTAGAGATAAGGAATAGCTTTTGCTGCTCGCAAGAGTTCAAAGGGGTCGACAAGGCCGCTTCTCCAGTACTGCGTTTTCCCCGTTTTGGCGTTAGTGGTCGGGATGAGGCAGATGCTTTTTGTTTTCTCGAGCGCCGCAACGTCAAGTGGCAACCGTTTCTTGAATACCTCATCAATCAAATAGTCGACGTCCATGATATGGCGAAGGCGGCGAAATGAAATAAAATCGGGCGCCCACGTGTCGTACTCCGTCCAAATCGAGCGCAAATAATCGTACTGTCCGGCCGCAAAATAGAGAGCGTTCCCCGCATTCCCCGATGTTCCAATAAGGATATCGGGCGCCGTAATGCCAAGTTCCGCACCGAGGCAATAGAGGAATCCGGCGCCATGGGCGCTCCGCATGCCGCCCCCGGTGAGAATAAGCGCTGTCTTGCCGCGGTCAGAACCCATAATGGCGCAATGTACGGAAATTAAGGGCACTGTTGAGATAAAAACTCATGAACCCGGCGACAATGGATGCGGCAACGCGAGCGATATATACGTTTACCGCAAAAAATTCAACGAGTAGGGTGACAGTCGAAAGGACAAGAAGAAGGCTCGAGAAAAGGATAAGGAGAAAATATACATATCCAGTTCCAAGTGGTCGGGGACTGCCGCGAAACACCCATGCGCGGCATAACCCATAGTGAGCCGTTGCCGCAATCACAAACGCGAGTGGTACCGCCACATAATAGGGAAGCGAGAGCAGGGTTATGAAAAAATATAAAAGGGTGAGATCAAAAAGAAAGGATGAGATGCCGGAGGCTCCATAACGAACCAGCTGATGGAGAATTGAAAAAAGGTTACGAAGTGGCATTGCGGCGACTTTCATCGTCGGTATTGGGCGAGACTGTTAAATGTAGAAAAATACGATATAGTACACTCCATTCTCTATGGAAACTCCCCCAAATCATAGCCCGAAAAGCCCAAAAACACCCCGCGGGAGGGGGAAGCTGTCCTTACCGCCCCGTCAACCCTTCTGGGTCAATTTTGGGTCAACCATCCTCATTTTCCTCCTTCTGGTGAGTCTCTACTCATTCCTTTCCGACCGTGGTGAAGAGACGCAAGTCGTCCCTCTCTCGCAACTCGCGAGCGATATCACTTCCGGCTCTGTAACGAGCGTTAAAGTTTCAGGCGACGATCTCACCATTATCTACCAAGACGCCACCGAGAAGACATCAAAGAAGGAACCAGGGACGGCACTCTCCGACACGCTCTCAAACTATGGCGTAACGGCTGAATCACTGAAGAGTGTGGCGATCTCCATTGAAGAGGAAGGCGGTTTCCGGTTTTGGTTCCTGAGTCTAGCACCCTTCCTTCTGCCACTTCTTCTTATTGGATTCTTTTTGTGGTTTCTCTCGCGGCAAGTGCGAGGTGCCGGCATGCAGGCGTTCACCTTCGGACAAAGCAAGGCGCGCGTCATTGACCCCAACGACAAAAATCAGCGGGTGACCTTTAAAGATGTTGCGGGCGCAAAAGAAGCAAAAGAAGAACTCACCGAAATTGTTGACTTTCTCAAAAATCCTAAAAAATTTCTCGACATTGGTGCGCGGATCCCCAAAGGCATCCTTCTTATGGGTGCCCCGGGAACCGGAAAGACCTTGCTTGCGCGCGCGGTTGCGGGAGAGGCGGGTGTACCATTCTTTTCTATCTCTGGTTCTGAGTTCGTTGAAATGTTTGTTGGTGTCGGCGCATCACGCGTCCGCGATCTCTTTAAACTCGCGAAAAAAGCCGCGCCCGCGATTATTTTCGTTGATGAAATTGACGCGGTGGGGCGCGTGCGCGGCACGGGAGTAGGGGGCGGCAACGATGAGCGTGAACAAACACTCAACCAAATTCTCGTTGAGATGGACGGCTTTGAGCCCAATGAAAAAGTCATTGTCATGGCGGCAACGAACCGCCCCGACGTGCTTGACCCAGCACTCCTGCGGCCCGGCCGCTTTGACCGACGCGTCACGATTGACCTTCCTGACAGAGGTGACCGCGAAGAAATTCTCGCCATTCACACCCGCGAGAAGCCTTTGGGTGAAGATGTGAACCTTAAGGTTATTGCCGAGCGCACCCCCGGGTTCTCCGGCGCCGATCTTTACTCCCTTATGAACGAAGGAGCCATCCTTGCGGCACGCGAGAATCGCAAACAAGTGACGCAGTACGACCTCATTCGCTCAATTGAAAAGGTGATGCTCGGGCCCGAGCGCAAATCCCACGTCATGAATAAGAAGGAAAAGGAGATTACCGCGTACCACGAAGGTGGGCACGCGCTCGTCTCCTCGGTTCTTTCCTATGCCGACCCGGTTCATAAAATTTCAATCATTTCTCGCGGCCGTGCTGCGGGGTATACGCTGAAGCTCCCCTTTGAAGACAAAAAAATGCAAAGCAAACGAGAGTTTCTCGACGACATTGCGTCTGCCTTGGGCGGCTACGTCGCCGAAGAGCTTACTTTTGGCGATATTACAACTGGTCCTCACAACGATCTTCAAGTTGCGACGGCGCTTGCGCGCGACATGGTGACGCGCTACGGCATGTCAGGAAAGGTGGGTGCCATGGCGCTTGAGGGAGAAGGGGGTCGCGCACTTTTTGGCCGTGGTATTCCCGAGCGCGGCGAATACTCAGAAAAAATGTCTGCGGAAATTGACGGGGAAGTAAAGCGGATCATGGATGAAGCGCACAAGCGTGCAACAGACATCATCACGAAGCATCGCGATGCACTCAAAGCCATTGCCAGAAAACTTACTGAAGTAGAAACTATTGAACGCGAGGAATTCGAGAAGATTCTCGTGCTTCACGGCATTGAGCCGAAGCGTAAGTTAGACATCGAACACCAACCTATCGCTTGATAAATACAAGCGCGGCCAGGACCCATAGGGTCCCGGCCGCTTGCGGCTTTCCCGCCTCGGTATCGTCACCCGAGGCGATGCAGGGCGTAGGCGGTGAAAAGAGCGTAGACGATCCCGGCGTAGGTGAGCACCTCCTTTGCCTCGGCACTCCCGACTGCCGCCCATCGGGCACCGGCGAGGCCAGCGGTCACGAGAGCGAGCAAGCCCGCAAAAGCGACAATCGTCCACCATATTCTGTTGCGCAGTTTCTTTTCGCCGACGAGCTGGACGACGCGAATCCACCACAGCAGAATGAGAAGGATGGGTGGCGGTTGCCACGAAGGTTGCCTGCCATCAGGCTCCTCTTCTCTCCGTCTGGTATCCACGAACAGGAACATCTCTCCTCTCCCTGTTTGACACGTTATTCCTGACCATACCAACTTGATCCTCTTACCGTCAATCTTTGGTGTGCCCGCTTGGATTCGAACCATGGTATCATAGTCACTGATACTATTATTCAACATGGCACGGATCGAAGACAGAAACAAAGCTATCGCTCTTCGGCTGAAGGGGATGAGTTATTCCCAGATAAAGGAAAAGCTCGCTGCAAGTAAAAGCACACTGCATTACTGGCTTCGTGAGTATCCCTTACCGGAAGAGAGAATCAGACAGCTGAGAGATTGGAATGCGCAGCGGATAGAGCGTTTTCGTCAGACTATGGCTGAGAAACGAGAGTTGCGACAGTTAAATGTTCTAAAAGCAGTTGGGAGAAAAATTGGAGCTATTTCCCATCGCGAACTATTCATCGCAGGACTCTTCTTATATTGGGCTGAAGGAAGCAAGACTTCGCGCTATTCGATTTCGCTTACGAACACCGATCCTGCGATGCTCCGTTTTTTCATTCAATGGCTGAAAGCCCTTGGTGTCGACATTACGAGACTTCACGGGCGGCTTCATCTTTACACTGACATGGATGTCCGTAAACAAACTTTATTCTGGGCAAAACAACTCAATCTTCCCATTTCAGCTTTTCGAAACCCATACATCAAACGGAGTGACTCAACTAAACGTCGCAATTACAAAGGACGTTTTGGCCAAGGAACCTGCTGTCTTCGTTTTTATAGTCGAGACTTGGATGACCTCGTCTCTATGGGGGTAAAGGAACTACAGATGCGTTATTCCCTCAATACATTGAATATCAATTAAAGGGCGGGTAAAGTGTGAGTGCGCCCATAGCTCAATGGTAGAGCATCCGACTTATACTCGGACGGTTTGCAGGTTCGAGTCCTGCTGGGCGCACCCCTCATTCGAAATGAAGCGTTTTGCGCTTGCGAGACACCTCTTCCGCAAGGTGAGGATACGTTGAGAGATCCGCATCCTTCTCAAGGGCTTCGTGTGCTTCTTCGCGCGCGGCTTTGACCATGGCCATGTTCTTTAAGGCTTCCATTGCAACGTCTGAGAGTCCCCATTGCTTCCTACCATAGAGCTCTCCCGCACCACGCAGTTCAAGATCTTTTTCCGCGAGTTCAAATCCGTTAGCACTTTTTTCAAACGCCTTGAGCCGGAGGCTTACTGACTTCGTATCAATAAACGCAAAGCAGTGGGGTTGGTAGGTTGAGCGTTGTACACGTCCGCGCAGCTGATGAAGCTGCGCAAGACCAAAGCGGTCGGCGCCCTCAATAATGATGACCGTTGCATTGGGGACATTGACACCCACTTCAACCACGGAAGTTGCAACCAGAATATCGATCTCGTGGGCAAGAAAGCGCGCCATAATATCGTCCTTTTCTTTGGGCTTCATTTTGCTGTGAAGAATGGCAATCCGCTGCCCCGGGAATATCTCTTTTTTGAGTCGTTCTGCTTCTGCCTTTACTGACTTTGCTTGGAGTGCCAATTCTTTTGCCGGATCAGGTTCATCAATACGCGGACAAATAACGTAGGCTTGTCTTCCGCTCTTTAATTCTTCGCGCACTTTTGCATACACCCGCTCGCGATCCTGGGGGAGCGTAATTTCTGTTGCCACAATGCGTCGCCCCGCCGGAAGTTCGTCAAGAAGCGAGAGATCAAGGTCGCCGTAAACGGTGAGCGCCAAGCTTCGAGGAATCGGGGTCGCAGTCATGGAGAGAAGGTGGGGCGCCACTGCATCTTTTCTGACAAGTTCTTTCCGTTGAAGAGTCCCAAAACGATGCTGCTCGTCAATAACCACGTAGGCGAGGTTTTTAAACTTTACAGACTTTTGTATAAGCGCATGGGTGCCGATAAGGATCGGGATCTCGCCACTTCCGATCCATTTAAGAAGCTGCGAACGTGATATATCCGTGGCTCCTCCCGGATTTACTTTGGAGGGAAATTTCTTGCAGCCAGCCCCAGTTAAAAGACCAATGTTGACGGGCATATGACGGAAAAAGCTAATGAAGGATTCAAAGTGCTGCTTGGCGAGAATTTCGGTTGGTGCCATGTAGGCAACTTGGAGGCGTGCAGACGGTGCGTCCTTGGGGCTCGTAATAACCGTTGCATAGGCGGTTGCCGCCGCAACGGCGGTTTTACCACTCCCTACGTCTCCCTCAAGAAGCCGTGCCATAGGTTTTCCACTTCGCATGTCAGCGAAGATGTCTTCAATTGAGCGCCGCTGCGCACCCGTTGGCTCAAACGGGAATCGTCCAATAAACGCTTCAACTTCCTCAGGGCTCGGATCAATGACGACTGATTTGTTTGCCTCAAACGCTCGCCGATCTTGGCCTTTGGCGAGCTGAATAAGAAACACTTCCTCAAACGCAAAACGTTTACGGGCCGCCACGGCATCGGTGTCTTTCCGTGGCGTGTGAACCCACACAAGCGCCGTTTTGAGTGACGGAAGATTGTAGCGCTTCCGAATCTCTTCCGGGATGGGATCTTCAAGATTGTCGAGTATGCCACTTTTAAACGCTTTTTGTATCGCATGAAAAAACCAAAGACTTGTTACACCACGACTTTCCGGGTATACGGGGGCGATCGTCGCCTCGCCGCTGCTGTTTTGATTGCCTTGAAAAAGAGATTCGGCGGGGAGCGAAGAAGCATCGCCTCTCTCAACCGATGGATTCGCGACGTAGAGTTTCCCTGGTGTGCCAGCAATTTTGCCAGTCACTTTCACTACTGCCCCATCAGAGAGCATCTTGGCAAGATACGGCTGGTTAAACCAAATAATTTTTATTTTTCCCGAGGCGTCCGTGAGATACCCCTCCGCAATCGGCGTTTTTCTCTTCCACGCTTTACGCATTTTAAGTCCTGAGAGCGTGCCCACGAGTATTGCCTCCGTACCTTTTTCGAGACTCGCGACACTTTTCATGTCGCTTGTTTTGTCATAGCGAACTGGCAGGTGATACAGAAGGTCGCGCACACTCTCTATACCCAATTTTTTAAGTGCTCGCCGATGGATTTCGGAGAGCCGAAAATGGTTGCCGAGAGCATCGTGAGGATTCATGTGCCACAGTATAGCCCGCTAGTGTATACTCTTTGCCATGCCTGATTTTGGTAAACGCTCAATCGAGCTCCATCGGAAATTGCGCGGCAAGATTACCATTGAGAGTAAAGCGTCGATTCGCTCGCGCAAAGATCTCTCCCTCTTCTACACACCAGGTGTGGGAAGTGTGGCGAGTTACCTTGCGAAGCACAAAAAAGAAACAGACGCCCTGACGTGGCGGGGGAACACGGTTGCTATTGTGACTGATGGTTCGGCGGTACTGGGGCTCGGTAACATTGGCCCCGAAGGAGCGCTTCCGGTTATGGAAGGGAAAGCGATGATCTTTCGGGAGTTCGCGGGAATAAACGGTGTTCCGATTGTGCTTTCAACACAAGACGTGGAGAAGATAGTGGTTGCGGTTAAAGCCATTGCTCCCTCTTTTGGTGCCATCAATCTTGAAGATATTGGTGCACCGCGCTGTTTTGAGATAGAAGAGCGCTTGAAACGCGAACTCAATATTCCCGTTATGCACGACGATCAGCATGGAACCGCCATTGTTATTCTTGCAGGACTTATGAACGCCGCGAAGGTTGTGAAGAAAAATCTTACAAGGATGCGCGTTGTTATTGTAGGTGCTGGAGCTGCGGGAACAGCTCTCGCGAATCTTCTTCGCCGCATACGTGTTGCTGACATCGTGATACTTGACAGCAAGGGAATTATTGAACGCGGACGCAAAGATTTCTCACCACACAAAAAGAAGCTCGCATCGTTTACGAACAAGCGTCGTATTGTCGGCGATTTATACGAAGCGCTCCGAGATGCTGACGCTGTAGTAGGGGTTTCAGGACCGGAAACTATGAAGGCGGAGCATATAAAACTCATGGGAAAGAATCCGATTGTCTTTGCCCTCGCAAATCCGGTTCCCGAAATTTATCCCGAAGAAGCGCGCCGCGGAGGCGCTGCGGTTATTGCAACCGGCCGCTCCGATTATTCCAACCAAGTAAATAACGCCCTCGTATACCCAGGTATCTTTCGAGGGGCGCTTGATAACAAGGTCAAGAGAATCACCGATGCCATTAAAGTAAAAGCGGCACTTTCGCTTGCAGCCCTCATTGAAAAGCCAACCTCAGAGTGCATTATTCCTGACGTGTTTGATTCCCGGGTTGTTCCGACAATTGCGTCGGCTGTCCGCTAAACGATCACACCCCTCTATTGAACCGGGGTCTACTCCAGACCGCGAGTGCGAGGCTCATGGCAAGAATGGAAATGTCGCGGAAGACTATTTCCATGGCCGCCCAGTTGAAGAAAATAATTCCCATAAGATAGATGCTTGCGATGGCGCTCGGAATGAAGATGCGTTTTCCAGAAAGAATCCAGAAACCAATAATGCTTTCTGAAGAGCCAAATGCGTGGAGAAGGAGTGTATCGTTCCCCACAAGATCGCGCAGAAAGGTAGGGAAATAGCCAATCCAGCTTGTTGGCTCAAACACCGCCGATACTGCGGGGTAAATAAAGGCGAAGGCAACGCCGAGACGAAGAAGGAGAATGACTGTTTTCTCGTCTCTCATGTGCCACTACTCCGTGACAACTATAGTGCCAGTACGGTTCGCACTAAGATGGTCATGGTAGCGCCAGGTACCGACTTCATTGAATTGGAACTCCCAATTACCTCCTGGCGGAGTGGCGCGGCAGGCATCAAAGGAGCTTCCAAGACAGTCACTAAGGCTTTTTTGTGGATAAACGCTATGCGTAGGGTGAATGGCAGATGCGGGCCAGAAGTCGCGATTGCTGTTGTTCATAAACCGCACTTTTTGTCCTTTTTTGATCGTGACTGAGGAGGGGCTGTAGCCGGAATCGGAGAAGGTCACAAATGCATCCGGTTCATTGCTTGGTGTTGGCGTGGGAGTTGGTGTGGGGGTAGGAGAGGGAGAGGGGGTTGGCGTATCAGAAACGACAGGAGCGGTTGCCTCCTCCGAGAAGTAATAAACGCCTCCGGCAATAAGTGCAAGTACGATGACCGCAATGACGATTGTTGATGTTTTCATCTACTGTGGAATTACTTTTTAGTAAGATGCTCTATCCCTATAAGCTTAAGACCATAGTATACGACAAGTGCAATTATGGTGAAGTCGATAAGGGCGATCACCAGACTTCCCCACAAAACAGTCGCTTCTCCTATGGTAAACGAAGCATCGTGAAGATTTCCTGCAAATCCGAGGAGAACTCCTAAGAGTGGGTTAATGACATCGGAGACAAGTGAGGCAACCACTTTTGAGATCGCACCACCAAGCACAAACCCTACCGCGAGTCCGACTACTCCTTGCTCACGAATGAACTCAAAAAATCCAGCAAGCTGACCTCTCATACTTTTGAGTGAATAGTACGTAATTATCCCTGACTCGCGACTGCTTTAATAAACTCCGCCGCCCAGCGATAAATATTGTAATCGCGGACCGATCCACGCAAACGCTTCATGCGCTTTTTTTGCTCTGCTCCCGGCATGGTGAGGGCTTTTGTGATAGCGTTTGCCGTTTCTTCGGCGCTATAGGGATTGATAATGAGGGCGCTTCCCATGTCGCGTGCGGCGCCTGCGAATTGGCTGAGGATAAGGACACCTCCATTGTCGCTCCGGGCCGCGACGAACTCCTTGGCGACTAAGTTCATCCCGTCGTGAAGCGAGGTAATGAGACAGAAGTCAGCGCTTTTGTAGAGTGGTTGGAGTTCCTCGTGAGAGTACGTGCGGTGTTCAAAGACAATAGGCTGCCAGGTCTTAGTGCCAAAAAGTTTATTGACGCGCTCGGCTTCCGCAATCACGGCTGCGGCGTGCTCTCGGTAGCGTGGAATACTCTCGCGGCTGGGGGCTGCAATTTGAAGGAACGTGAAGCGTCCGTGGTATGTCGGATTATCGGCAAGGAAAAATTCGATTCCTTTAAAGCGCTCCAGGATGCCTTTGGCGTAATCGAGTCGATCAACACCGAGTCCGACAAATTCTGTTTTGATGCCAAGCTCACCGAATATAGCCGAGGGAGTAACCTCTCGCTCTCCTTCGGGCGCCATATTTGAGAAGGCGACGGAAATAGGGAACGCCTTAATGGAGCTTTGATGTCCTTCACGGGTAATCGTAAATCGTTCGTAGTCGATCTGCGATTCCATTTCACGCCCCACGGTGTCGATGAAGTTATTGCAAAACTGCTGCGTATTAAACCCAACCACGTCGGCACCCAACATTCCCTCGAGGAGTTCTTTGCGCCATGGACATACGCTAAACGCTTCGGCGGAAGGCCACGGGATATGCCAGAAAAATCCCACCTGCGCATCTGGACGGCTGTTTTTTATCATCTGTGGCAACAGCGCGAAGTGGTAATCCTGGACCAGGATAATCGGCTGTGAAATTTCCTTAATCTCATTGAGGAGTGCATGGGCAAACTTGCCATTTACCCGGCGGTAGTCGAGCCAGTGCTCTTTATTAAAGACAGGCCTCGTATGGGCCATGATGGAGAGAGGCCAGAGCGCCTCATTGGCAAACCCGACGTAGTACCCTGCGATTTCTTTTGCCGTAAGCCAGATACGCTTCAGGGTATATTTGGGATCATCCGGCGGCACCTCCAGTTTCCCCTCGCTATCTGCGGTTTCTTTATCCGCATTGCCACTCCCGTGCGCGAGCCATACACCGCCACATGCCTCAAGGGTGGCACTCAGCGCCGTAATGACTCCGCTTGGTGGAACGGAGTAGCGAATGACATTTTTAGTCTTTGTGTGAATATAAGGCTCGCGATTTGATACGACGAAAATCGGGCGATCCTTGAGATACGCTTTGGTAAATTCCTTGAGGCGCTCTGCGGTCCAGGGCGTATCAAGTTTTTCAAGTCGTAGTCGCGCCTCTTCGCTTGCCGCGCTTCGCGCGTGAACGAGACTCGTCGTCATTTTTGAAATCTCACTCGCGAGCGGCGCGAAAAAAGTCCCGGGCGAAGAGGGGTGGGGAAGAGAAACCGCACGGCCCGCGCGCGCCGTTTTTACGGTCTCCGTCATGCGTCGGAGTGGTCGAAAAATCACAAACCACAAAAGGGCTATAACGGCTGCCGCAAAGACAATAATCTGGACCAAGAGGCGCAAAATATTCGTACGCCAAATCACGATTGTCTGGGCGTTAATGTAGGAGGCGTCTTGGATCGCCACGAACGCGCCAACTATCGTTTGCCCTTGGTGGAGCGGCTGTGCGAGCACATAGAGGCTTGAGGTGGCGATTGTGAGAAATTCTCCCGTCGGGGTATCGCTATCGAGCGCCGTTTGTACAACGTCGAGTTCTCGCGTTACCTCGTCTTGAAGTCCTTCGGAGCCAACAACGAGAGCGGCTTTGTTATCGAAAACCGCGAGACCAACGACCCGTTCTCGATCGGTGAAGCGGTCAATAAGACGCTCTAGGGTTGTGGTTGAGTTATTGATAAAGGATGGTTCAACCGATTCAATGAGGGAGTCAGCAAGAAGGCGGGTGCGGTACTGGAGATCTGCCGAGAGGCGAAGCTCTTCTTTACTCGCTTCATCGTACGTAAAGCCCACTACCACGAGGCTGATGGCGGCAATGGCGCCGAGGGCAACCAGAAACGTTTGTTTCATGGCAAGTGTCGCTATCCTACAGAAAATCGGGCTCTTTCGCTACCACCCCTATAACAGTTTGCGTGGCTGAAGAGCAATGCCGACAAACGCGGCCATGGCGAGGATACTCATCGCAACGAAAAGCCACGTGAATCCGTAGTTTGCGGCAATCACGCCACCGATAAGTGTTCCCACCCCCGTCATACTATTGAGAATTAATTTCCAGTCAGCATAGATGCGAATATGTCCACCACGCCCTAGATGCTCCGCCATGATGGCATCAAAGGCAGGTGTGCCAAGCGCTTCGCCGAGCCCCAAGAGAATTTGAAGCAGAATAAGCGTTGCGATGTCGCCGGTGAATATAAACAGAAACCAGGCGAGTGCGCGTACGAGAAATCCGGCCATGAGGAGATGCTCTTTTTCTTTCACCCGATCGCCAAAGCGGGATATGGCAAAGGTAAACGTGACTGTCGCGATGAGAAACGCTGACCACGTGATACTCACCAAAAGAATATTGCTATCGAGAAGCCCCACATACACGGCATAGAGGGGGCCGAAGAGACTTCCCGCAAACACAAAAATGCCGTTGTAGAGAAAAAGAATCTTAAGCGATTTATTGTTCATAATTTTTTGGGATGAGGTGTTTACAAATTAATTCGCGAATTTCAAGCTAGTTTCTTGTGACGAAAGCATGTTGTTTCATGGTCATTAACCATGCCAACCGCCTGCATGAAAGCATAGCAAATGGTTGAGCCGACAAAGGTGAAACCGCGTTTCCGCAACTCTTTACTCATCGCATCCGACTCCCTTGTCGTTGACGGTACGTTCTTCATCGCTTTGATTTTGTGATTGATCGGCTTTCCGCCTACAAACTGCCAGATATATACGTTGAAGGCCCCGAATTCTTTTTGCACTCGGAGAAAGGCACGGGCATTGCTGATTGCCGCAGCAACTTTCAGACGATTGCGAATAATTCCTGGATCAGCGAGTAAACGTTTTATATCGCGCGCTTTGTAGTGGGCGATCTTTTTAGCGTCGAAATTATGGAATGCCTTTCGGTAGGATATCCTTTTATTGAGTATCGTCTGCCACGTCAA
>SBAW01000036.1 GCA_005239955.1 bacterium
CAAAATAGTCAGCGCCAAACCGATCAATGACACCGAGCCTCTCGACGTGTCGATCCGCAACATTCGTGGGGAGGACGCGAAGGAAACCGAGAAGCCAAAAGAGCATACGAAGAAGGAAGAAGTAGGCTTCGCGCAAGGTGCCGCGGAGTATTCCTCCGTGTCTCGCGCGCAGCTGTCGTATTCGATTACGAAACGATAGACGGATATGTTTGTAGGCACTGCTTTGCTGGCACCATTGGAGGGCTTTTATTGTTGCCCCTTCCCTCTTCGCAATGGCAAAAACGGCCCGCATAGGCTCTGAAATAGTAGTTTCCGTGAGGATGATCGAGGGGTGAGTTTTCCGAAAGAGCCGCCGTGCATTTTTGAGAAGCTTCGCATAAGCCAGGATATGTGAGACGAAAGGAATGAGTGCCCTCTTTCGAGGCAAAAGATCTTCGACGAAGGGAAGATTTTTGCTGCGAAGGTAGGTGCACATGCCGTTATCCTCAAGAAGGAGAAACGAGACGTCGAAGCGCTGCGTGAGGTCAGGCAATAATTTTTCAAAATATTTAAGCGGCGCGATATAACGCGGCGTAATGTAGAGAATCGGTTTCATTATCGATTCCGGATATTCCGGATGGCCAGAATCTCTTCAACGCGCTTCACGTCCTCGAGGGAGTCGATATCAACGCTCTCCTCTTTCGTCATAACGATTGACGTTGTCTTCGGCGGGAAGAATGTGGGCTCCTGAAGGAATGTTTCCGATCGCACAATATACACCGCGCCGTTTGAAAGATACACATCCGGAAGCGCTTGGCGGTTCATGAAGGGAAAATCATTGCCTGCCGCCCCGCGCAATAACCCATTCTCGTCGCGGAAGAAAGTTTTTAGCGCTCGTTTGTCATAAGGAACGAGCGAAATAAGTCCATCGGCCCCACTTTGAAGCAACTCTTCGAAAGCCAGGGTGAGGTGCGCGCTCGTTCGAAGTGGCGAGGTTGGCTGAAGATAGACCATAAACGTCGGAGGTGCCCCCTCTTCCCGCAGATGCAGGAGTGCGTGGGTAACGACCGGCTCCGATCGCGCCGTATCATCAGAGAGTTCTGCGGGACGTTTGTGCGCTTCGGCCCCATACTGTTTCGCGACACTGAGAATTTCATCGTCATCTGACGATACGATAATGCGGGAGATAAACGGGCACCCCTTTGCCGCTTCAATACTCCACACCAAGAGTGGTTTGCCGCCGACCGGCATAATATTTTTTCGCGGAATGCTCTTGGAACCTCCGCGAGCAGGAATAAGGGCGACCGCGGTAAATGCAGGATTATTCATGGAATTTTTTTTGAAGCGACATGCTTTTCACATCGAGCGACGCAAGGATCTCGGCGATCCGTGGCCCTGACGTACCATCACCAAAGCGAAAATCAGGCGGGCACACACCGCGCTTGGACTGCGAAACAATTGCGTCTTTGATCTTTGCTCGATCATGAGGAACCTCAATAACATTATCTCCCCGCTCGCGCCCCGCCTGGCGGTCGCCAACAAGAACAACCGGAATACCAAGGTATGCTGCTTCTCGCAAAAAGCTTGAAGAATTACCGACGGCAACCGCCGCATTCTTCATCAGACGGTAGAACGTAAAGAGAGGCACACTCTTATAAAAACGAGTACGATGCGCCCCTTCAAGGGCAAACTGCCAAATGCGATCGGAAATAAAGGACGCGCCGGCATCAACGTTCGAACCTACGATGACCTTCTGGAGGGGGTGTTCTTGGAGTGCCCCGAGGAGTTCCTCAACATCGGTTTTGTTATGCTCGCCGCGGGTTGTGACGGGGTGGTAGATCACCAAGACATAGGGCTCCGAAAAATCGAGCACACTTCCCTGACCGTTATCTTGTGTATCCGGATTCTGAGGCTCGTTCGCGGTAAGCTCTCGAAGCATGTCGATGACTGGCATGCCAACGGTAAAGACACGGTCAGGATGCTCGCCCATGCGAAGCAGGCGCTCATGGCTCTTTTTTGTAAGTGGAAAATGGATATGGGCAAGTTTTGAGAGCGCGTGGCGCACACTTTCATCAATCGTACCCGACACATCACCTCCTTCGATATGCGCGAGCGGAATATTCTTGAGGGCAGTCGCCATCGCTATGGGAAGAAGTTCAAAGCGATCGCCATAGATAAGAACGACGTCCGGAGAAAGTTGATCGAGTATGTTCCCAATCTTCCCGAGTGTCGCGGATGCCCCCATTAGCATAGCGCTCGTGTCGCCACCTTTGCGAAGGACGGGGATTCGGGCATCAATCGCGAAGCCGTCTTTGGCAAAAAGCCGTGCGACATAGGAGGGGTCGGTAACCTCCTCCCCCTTCCCAAGGAGTCGCGCGAAGAGAAGCTCAAGGCGCCAAAAGAGAAACTGGAGTGCGCGCATAATATCGCCATGGCGGAGCGACCACCACAGTGAATTAACAAACGAGTTGGTACCGACGATAGTGAGAAGACGAAGATCCACTCGTTCCCGAATCGCGCGCATGACCGGAAAGAGCCGTCCGTAATCGGCCCGGCTTGTGGCAACAACCGCGATGGTTTTTACGTGAGAGGTCTCCATTCTTGTTATGCAAGGTCCTTCCGCCGAAGCTGGACATCCGCCGGAATATTTCGAGTTGCTCGTCTCTTTAGTACGCGCGGAAAATCAATTGCTTTGATTTCACCGGTGCCCGGACGCTTGACCCACACATTCTTCTTACTGAAGCGCTCTCCTTTCTTGATGGGAGCGATGGAAACAACACAGGCATAGGCAAAATCAATCGTCACCTGCTCCTCGGGAAGAATAGTTTTTTTGCCTCCAAGCGCACGATGGATAGCCTGCGAACCGAGAACCAATTCATGAAGCTCTTTGGGATCAATCGAGATCGGTACATCGGGTCCTTTCCAGTGCTTGTTGGAAGTGAAGTGTTTTTCAAGAATCGATGCGCCGAGTGCGACGGCAGCGAAACAAGTGTATAGCCCAAGTGAATGATCACTTTGCCCAAGCACTGCATCTGGAAACGCCTTCCGAAGATCGGCGATACCGCCAAGGCGGACTTTTTCATATGGTGTCGGGTACATTGACGTGCAGTTGAGAAGCGCAAATGGCGTCTTGTGTTTGCGAAAGATAGCAACCGCTTTACGCACAGACCTTATGTCGTTCATACCAGTTGAAAGAATGACTGGTTTTCCAAAGCGCGCGATATGTTCAATGAGGGGATAGTTATTACATTCTCCCGAGCCAATTTTGTACGCTTTTACCTTGAGGCGCTCGAGTCGATCCGCGGCGGCGCGCGAAAATGGTGTCGAGAGATAGATAAGTCCAAGGCGCTCCGTGTACGTTTTCAGTTCCCGCTCTTCCCGCTCTGAAAAGGCACAACGCGCCATAATTTCCCAAATAGAAACGCGCGCATTCCCCGGAATGACTTTCTTTGCCGCAGGAATCATCTCGTCCTCAATGACATGGCTTTGGAATTTCACGCACTCGGCTCCGGCCGCTTTTGCGTCCCGGACCATGCGCTTGGCTTTCGCCATGCTGCCTTCGTGGTTAATTCCGATTTCCGCAATAACGAAGGGTGCTCGGGTTTTACCAATGGCTCGCCGCCCAATCGATAGTGTTGGTGTCGTAGGTGATCGCATAGGTCTATTACGCGCGGACCGCGACGTTTGTGACGACGTTCTCTGTATCGATGATCGGAAGGAGGTTGATGCCGGGATGTTCCGCAAAGAGTTTTTTGCTTTCTTTTTCGGCACCCTTCCCCTCCGCTATGGTGAGCACGTTCATATTGAGTACTTTTTCAATCGGAGCAAGGGTGGTGGCACCTTTAACAAGCGCGCGTCGTATATCGCCATCAGCGACCACGCCACGAAGTCGGTTGTTGTCCCCCGTCACAATGACCGCACCACGTTTATTCTCCGTAATAACGCGGAGCGCATCAGCAATCGTACTTTTCTCCGAAATGATGAAGAGAGCGCGGTCGAGTGGTTTCATGAGATTTGCTTAATAGGTAATCTTTTTAACAAGGAGTTTTTCATCCGGTGGTGTATTCACAATTATATCAACGACACGTCTGGCGGAGCGGCCATCGCCGTACGGATTCACGCAATTCTTCAGAGATTTCTTGAATGCTGGAGAAAGTGCTTTCTGTATGGCCTTTGCAATCGCACGACGCTCATGAGGCGCATTAATGACGTTTTTCCCCTGAAGTCGTCCCGCTTCACGGCGTCCAATATTGACTGCGGCGAGCTTAAATGAGGGTGCTTCGAGGATTCCTGAAGAGGAATTGCCGATCATAACATCAGCGGCGGCCATAAGACCCGCATAATCTTGTCGCGGAAGACTGGGGAAGATTTTCATCGCCGCGGTTCGCTCTTCGTTGATCGCTTCCGCGACAAGGCTCGCACCCGCATCAGAATTGTTGAGAATAACTACAATCTGCGCATCGAACTGCTTCACTGCTTCAAGCGTCTCGACCATCTGCGTCTTTGCCTTTTCAAACTCTTCGGTTACTGGGTGCTGCAGAACGAAGATAAGCGGTTTCCCGTTCTCCAGAAGGCCGAGTTTTTTAAATAGCTCCTTACGTGGAGTAACTTTCCCATTAATGAGATCGTCGAGCTGGGGAGCTCCGACGGTGTGGATGCGAAATGATTCTTCCCCCATTTTGCGCACGCGGTCCGCGGCATCCTTATTCGCGGCAAAATGGAGATGGGCAAACTTCGTGATGGCATGGCGAGAGACGCCGTCGATATTGCCAGAGACTTCGCCCGACTGGATATGACCGACTGGAAGATAGAGGTGGGCGCCGACAATCGCTGCCATGAGCTGCTCGCCGCGGTCGCCACCGACAAGAAGAAAATCTGCGCCCATCTGATGAAGCATCTCCGGAAGCTGAAGCATAAAGATGGAGAGCGACTTCGCCATCGTGAGGCGGTTGTAGCCATCGAGCGTGTTGTGAAGGACCGCCTCGATCTTGAATCCCTCGCGTTTGATCTCTTCCATCGTCGAACCAAACCGGTCGAGAACATGCATGTTGCTGACAATGATGCCGTAATCAATGTCCTTGCGTCGGCTAATCTCCTGAATTACCGGACGGTAATAGCCCCACTCCCCGCGGGAGCCGGCAATAATCGCGACCTTCTTTTTCTTTTTATGGTTGCTGGCTTTTGGCACGGATGTGGAATGTGGAAAAACAATACAATAAAAAATCAATAATGGCAAATCCCCGTCAGTATATTTATGGAACAAAGAACTGGTGAGAAAAGTTCCTTTTGTTAGCGCTTTTTGGCGGCGAAGATAAGCGTATCGGCGATGCCGAGCTTTTTGAGAAGCGCTTTATAGCTTTGATCAACTCCGGCAATCCATTGATCAAGTGCCTGTTTATTTTTTCGATAAGACGGGAGCGTGGCAACACCAATGCCGCCTTTCTGATGCTTGTGAAGCGGATGATAGCGGAGCGAAGAAGGCGACCAGCAATCAGCGACCGAAGGGGCAAGCTTCCCGGCAAACATGGTTGTCAGGTGGGTGGTTGGATTCACAAACTGATGAAAATAGGTCTTCCCCGTGAGTCCCGCCCTCTTCCCCACCGCCTTAATAGTTTTTGGCGAGAAGTAGTAAATATGCGGTTCGCGATAATAGAAGTCATTAAATTCCGTGAGGTTATACATCGAGACTTCGACATCATCGATATTCGGTACCTCAACAACGATATGGCCTCCTGGCTTCAGCGCTCGTACGGCGTGTTTTAGAAATGATACTGGGTCCGGAATATGCTCAAGGGTCTCGAGGATGAAGATGGTGTCGAAATAGTTCTCTGGCAACGTGTCTTCCTCAAGCGGGTCGGTATACACCTTGATCTTGAGCTTCCGGCGCATAAAGGCCGCATTTTCGATATTAAGCTCAAGTCCTTGCGCCTCTCTCACCAACGGCTTCACCGCACCCAGAAATTGACCCGCCGATGCGCCGATCTCGAGGATACGGAAGTGTTTTTTGATGTACGGCGCAAAGGCTTTGAGACGTTCCCCTTGATACGGCGTATAGAGATCAAAAAGTTCTTGGGATGGTGAACGCTTCCCTAAGATGGGAGTAAACTTCTTCCGGTAATCGCCCCGGTAATATTCGTTCAGGTTCTCCTTTTTTGGCGCAAGCTGTACCAAACTACAACGCTGGCATTGATAGACTGCGCGCTTGATGCCATGGCGCACTTCCCCGCGCACGCGCGAAAGTTTTTTATTGCCGCACAGATAACAAGTAATGGACTTAAGTGCTAGGGATGCCATAGAAGTTAGGCGACGTCTTCCCAGGTAAGCATGGTGTCCTTCGGCATGTCGCGAGCTGCCTTTTTTCCGATAAGTTTTTTTTCGTACATCGGGTCAAGATATTTCGAGGGGATACCCTCAACTTTTTTGCCGTCTATCTCCATCGTACGTGGCCGACGCTCGATAAGGTTCGCGGTAGTAAACGCTTCTCCTTTCTTTACATCACGAAACGTGGTTGCGGTATGAAATGCCCAATCGCGGACAACTTGTTCCTCTTTCGTAATAATTTTTTCACTCCCGAGCGCCACTTCGATTTTTCGGATGCCATCGACAAGGTCGCGAAGCATATGCGGTTCAAGCGCAATAAAATGATCCGGGCCTTTTTGTTTTCTCGAGAGGGTGAAGTGCTTCTCAATCACTTTGGCACCAAGTGTTACGGCCGCATAGGCGGTGTAATTGTCCATCGTATGGTCAGACTGGCCAACGATCACACCAAAATCCTTTTGAAGTCGCGGAATAAGTCCGAGGTTCGCATGGGAATAGTCGTTTGGCGGATACTCCGACGTGCAGTTGGTGAGGATAAGATTCTCCTTTGCGCCCTCCTCTTCGTAGACTTTCACGGTGTCCGCAATCTCCTCCCACGTGCACATACCCGTTGAAACGATAACCGGCTTCCCGGTCTTCTTTGACACTTGCGCAAGTCGACGATGCTGCGGAAGGTTGTCGAGTTCCCCCGAACCAGTCTTAAAGGCTTTCACGCCGATATCATTTAAAACATCAACCGCCGCGGTACAAAAAGGCGTACAAAGATATTCGATCCCCACCTTCTCACAGTACTCCATGATCTCTTTGTGCATCGGAAATGTAAAGAGATTACGCTGCAAAATATCATAGAGCGGCCCGTCCCACATTTGAATGGACCCGGGAATCATCTCATTTTTTCCATCAACCTCATTCTTTCCGACAAGGTGAAGTTGGAACTTCGCGACGTCCGCTCCCGCTTCTTTGGCAGCGTCAACGAGTTTCTTCGCCGTCTCCATGCTCCCGTTGTGGGAATCGGCGATTTCAGCAATAACAACGACGCGCTGTCCGCCGATTTTCAATTTTCCAAACGTCAGTTCCTTTACCATGTCGTCTGCATTGTACGAAGGAGAGCGAGAAAAGCAAAGGGCGCGCCAGAGAGGCGCGCCCGAGTTTGGGATGCGAATTATTTTTTCAGCCTGTCACCACCAGCATGAGGCCGGCGGCGATGAGGCCGAGGGCTGGAATCCGGGTCACGAGACTCTTCTTCTCCTCCGTCCCGTAGTGACTCTTGAGCCCGAGCCATCCCAAGACGATGGCGCTCGTGCCGCCGATGACGGCAGTGAGACTCTCCTTGATCCCGATGACGTAGGACACCGTCGGAATCCAACTGAACGCGGCGATGTGCGCGATCACTGACACCGCAAAGAGGGTGCCGAAGATCGCGCAGAAGCCGAAATTCCGCCAGGAGACGACGCCTTTGTACTGCGCGGGACGCCAGAGCCAGTCGAGAGCGGCCAAGATGAGACAGCCGATACCGACGAAACTGTGGCACACCACGAGGTAGAAGGGGCCACTCGCTGCTTTTGCCGCAATGTAATCGAGGTTCGACGTGACCATGAAGATCATGACGACGCCGAGCTGCATAAGCGCCCCACGTGAATGAGCAATCGCCCGAAAAGGCCCCCAGACATCCATTCCCTTCTCGAGGTTGAGGAGGTACACGGCGCCGACCATCATGGCGATGCCGATCGTACCTCCTTTCCCCGGCAGGTCCCCCACCCCCATGGCGATGCTGAGGATCAGCACCGCAACAGGGGTGAGTGCGCCGATCGGTCGCGTGAGGATGAGCGGCGCGCATTTCGGTATCGCCGCGAGCATAACGAACGCGACCACGAGAAGTGCAGCGTTAATGATGGTCACGCTCCAGAACTCCGGTTTGACCGTCTCCGGCATCCCTGCGGAGAAAAGCCACACCGCCTCAAAAGGAACGGCGATCAAGAATCCGGCCCCAATGAAGGCGAGCGATGGAATACGCGTGAAGGCGGGAACCGCCCACGCGAACCCGTTGAGCACGCCGGCGATAACCGGCAGTGCCCAGATGATCCAATGGGTGTCCGCCATGGCGGCCCTCCCTCACTTGGTTACCAGGATTGAGCCTGGCACTCATAAGCCCCGGGCTACCGGGGCATCCAGAGCTTATTTAAGCACAAAAAAATAAAAAGTCAATCGCTCGCTAACTGATCCCCCACTTTCGGCGCATTTTAAATTCAGCGAGATCCCATTCTTCCTGCGTATCGATATCAGCGATGCCGCTCCCGTCCATCACGTAGCCGTAGGTACTGTCTCCCCAGAGCTTGCGATCCCCTTCAAACAGATTTTTTGTGCGGAAGGCATAGATCGCAGAATTGCCCACGTACGATTTGGCAACATCTTGATTGCGGTGTGTGATCGCCTTTAGCGGCGCTCCATCCCCGACGCGGCCAAGGAGTCCCCCTTCTCCAATATGATACTGCTTGAGGTAGCTGTAGTGTCCGGGTGTCTCGGAAATACCGAGGAGTGAGTCAAAATCTTTTCTGGTGGCCATAATCTCCGCGACTTCGCGAATATGCTTCGCTTCCCTGCCAACCGACGAAGGTTCAAGAAGCACAAAATGTTCCGGAGCGTAACCACCCTTTTTTAACTCTTCAAGGGCAAAACGAAGCGCGTCAGCCACATACGCCGTATCGCCAGCAAGTTCTTTGGGTTCCATAAATGGCACCTCGGCGCCGTATCTTTTAGCGATAGCGGCAATTTCCTCATCGTCAGTCACCACAACAACGTGATCAAACGCGCCGGATTCTTTCGCCACTTCAATCGTCCACGCGATAAGTGGCTTGCCGAGAAAATCTTTAACATTTTTGCGTGGTAGTCGCTTTGAACCGCCGCGCGCCGGAATGAGAGCGAGAGTTTTTGACGTCATCGTTTTGCCATCATATAGGAAGGCAGGAAAGAATGCATTCGACAATACGTTTCCCTGATCCCCCGTCAGTAAAAACACACTGATCGGCAACGATTTTCCTTCGCCCTTCGCTTCCTCGTGCTGGATTTTCGAGGAGCTCATGCATGTGTCGGAGTAACTCTTCCGGTGAGTGTGCGAGAAACACACCTCCCGTATCGACGATTGGTTTAAAGTGGGTGTAATCGTAATACTGACGTACCGACTCGTCGTAAGGTCGCTCCCTCTTCCCATCAAACGCGATATTGATAATCGGTTTATCAAAGATCGAGGCTTCGATATTCATGGTCGAAGCGGTCGCAATAACAAGATCGGCGTAGCGCGTGAGGCGCATGAGATTTTGGAGTTCATCATCGGTGAGCTCTGCGCTCTTATAAACCCCGCTTGAAGTTAAGACCCCGAACCGGTGCACGAGAGTGTGACGAAGCTTCCCGAGTGCGGATTCATCAACAGGGTACGCGGGATGAAGGCTCATGAGGACCTGGACGCTCTTCCCCATCAGGTCTTCTTCGATAAAGCGGTCAAGAAGCGGCCACACATCATGTCCATGAGGAGCGAGAAGAAGCCCCGGTTC
The DNA here is from genome assembly GCA_005239955.1 of bacterium. GTDB lineage: Bacteria > Patescibacteriota > Minisyncoccia > Phycocordibacterales > SBAW01 > SBAW01. The sequence goes on from SBAW01000036.1 coordinate 9,846, forward strand.
GAGATAGAGAATAAGTTTTTTATTGGGGTCAAGTCCGAACATTTTGAAAAACGCGGCACGATCAGTCGTGTCGGGCTGGAAATACATATCGTATTGCGGTACGCCCGCAACAAATATTGAAGAAGTGGGATAGTCGTGGAGTGAGCTGACTTCTCGCTTCATGCGCTCGGTATTGACGATCATACGGTTCGGATGAAAACGGATAAGCCCTTTACTGGTCGGGTTGTCAAAACCTTTAAGCATCCCAACTGTCTGTACGCCACGACGCGCAGCTTCCCGAAGCATTCGTACGTCCGCGGTTGAAAGAATGTTGCCGGCAAAGACAAGGTCAGGTTGGTATGTTTCAAAGAGCTGCGTGTATCGCGCTCTCATAAAGAGTATCGAGTCGAGTGCACGCACCAGAGCGTGACCAAGTGGATTATTGAGAAGAAGCTGATAGGTGCGAATAATGAAGCGCGCAAGGAGTCCCTTCTTTGGGGAGACCGGTCCCCCGCCCATTTGAATATCGATTGTCTCTGTACGAACGAGGTTCCGGAGAAACTTCAACCACAATCGCTCAAAACGACCGTGGTGACGGATATCGACGCCTTCAACGCGGACGTTTTCGCTCCTGAATCGAGCGGCATAGTCTTTTACCTTCTTGGTATCGGTGATGATAACGATCTGTAAATCTTTTTCTGAAACAAGCGTGGGGAGTACATCTGTTGCAAGAATGTTTTTGGCAATGAAGCCGTCATCAATGACAAGAAAAATGGTTTTCATGTGTTTGGCGCAGCATGACGGATAAATTCTACAATCGTTTCTCCGCGTTTTGCCCAGGTAAACTGCTCCACACGCTTGCGCGCCTCTCTTGCAAGGCGCTCGCCCTCTGCCTCATCGGCAAGAAGCGCTTTAATGGCCCGGGCAAACGAATGTGGGTCGTCAGCCTCCGCAAGCATTGCAGTATTTTCTGAAACAACCTCACGGGTTGACGGAAGATCGCTCGCAACAATAGGGCGACCGCTCGCCATATATTCAAGGAGCTTCATGGGCGAGGTGTAGTGGCGGCCAATACTCGCTTTCCCCGATGTGGGAAGTACAAGGATATCCGCGGCTCTCTGCCACAGGGGTATTTTTTCGTGGGGTTGATGTCCTATGATTTTTATCCGCGGCGAAGATCCATATTTTCTTGAAAATGTAGCGACATCTGCCAGTGTCCCGCCGACAAAGACGACGAGCGCGCTGCCTTGAAGGAGTACGGCAGCCTGAGCCAGCGTTTCAACTCCCTTCCATTCGTAGAGATGCCCAGTATAGAGGACAATCGGTGCATCAAGCGGGAGGTTGAGTGTTTTACGCGCCTCTTCCTTTTCCATATCAATCGAAAATGCCGTGACATCAACCCCACCTGGCACATGGATAATACGCCGTGGCGCTATGGCAAAGGTTCGTGTTAATTCGTTTGCCATCCATGCCGTAATGGCTACGATGCCGCGCATACGACGTAGCAGCGTGCGAAAGAGAAACGTCTTTCGTGTCGGAAACACATGGAGTTCGTAGAAGCAGTGTGGGAAAAAAAGTGAGACGAGAGACATTGCTTGTGGTTCATTAGAAAAAATCGCGTCGGTCTTTTGTGCGTGTCGAAGAAGATAGATGAGTGTTGTCACTCCAAAGGTGACTGAGCTTATCCAGAATGCCAGGGACCGGAGAGGTGGTATTCCAAAGAAATCAAGTGTTTTAAGGTACGCCACCTCAGTATGTAAAAGATGTGAAGGCCCGGCCGATACACCTAGCCGACGTGGTGCGAGTATAGTCACGGAGGCTCCCGCCTCTCTCATCGCACGAGCCGTCTCCCTCGTCCACAACGATGCCGCTTTCTCGCTGGGGAAACGTCCGTGAAAAATGTACCAAATAGGTGTCGACATGAGTTTCTGTGGTTCGTATTCTTTACTATACTGCCTCTATGATTGAGAGGGTGACGTCGTGCCGTGTGTGCGGAGGGACTAGTCTGACGCCGTTTTTTGATCTTGGGGAGCAGCCGTTTGCGAACGCGCTCCTTAAAAATCCGAATGACCCTGATCCTCGGTATCCCCTTGCACTTTTATTCTGTAACACCTGCTCGCTGGTACAACTGACACATCGCGCCTCGGAGCGGGAACTGTTTGCTCATTATGTGTGGGTGTCGGGCACATCAACCGCGATACACTCCTTTAGCGAACAATTCTCCGATGAACTTCTCCGCCGCGCACCTTTGGCAAAGAATGGGTACGTCCTCGAAATTGCCAGCAACGACGGCACCATGCTGAAGCCCTTTCTTAAACGTGGGTTAGAGGTCCTCGGTATCGATCCGGCAGAAAATATTGCGGCGATGGCGAACCAAGCCGGCATACCAACCGAGCCCGTCTTTTGGAGTAGGGAGGCGGCTCGCGACCTCGTGACTCGTAAAGGTCCCTCCCCCATCATCTTCGCGCGCAATGTGCTCCCTCATGTGAGCAATCAGCGCGATTTCGCTGAAGGTCTATCAATCGCGCTTGCGGAGGACGGCGTTCTTGCGATCGAGATTCACTACGCGGGCGTCATCCTCAAGGATCTCCACTACGACTCGATTTACCACGAACATCACTGCTACTTCAGTCTCAGAGCGGTCGAACGACTCCTTAGCGAATGTGGACTCCAGGCCTTCGACATCATGCAAAGCCCCATCAATGCCGGTAACATCATTCTCTACCTTCGTAAGGGTCCGCAGTCACCCTCTCCTACTCTCGCCACCTTGAGAGCGGAAGAAGAGGCGCAAGGCGTACATCAACTTGGTCCGTGGCAGGAGTTTGCAATACGGGCAAAGCACCATAAAGAGGAGCTCGTTGCCCTCCTAGGGAAACTCCTGAGCGAGGGAAAAAGTATCGCGGGGTATGGGGCCTCCGCGCGAAGCTCGACAATGCTTAACTTCTGTGGAATAGATAATGAGATCCTGCCCGTTATCGCAGATAAGAGCCCGCTCAAGCAAGGACTCGTGACTGCGGGGACGCATATCAAGATCGTGAGCCCTGCCGAGATGCTCAAAGAAGCTCCCGACATTGTCATGCTCCTCGCGTGGAATTTTAAAGAAGAAATCGTCGCGGAACTTCGAAATTCTTACGATTACACGGGTCGCTTCCTGACACCGTTCCCCACTATCTCTATTGAATAACTATGATCATCGTTCGAGCACCCCTTCGCATTAGTTTTGTCGGCGGCGGTACCGATTTGGCTACCTTCTATCGGCAATCGCCCGGGCGCGTGCTTTCTGGTGCTATTGATAAGTATGTTTATGTGACGATCGCCGAGATTCCGTTTAAAAAAATTGCGGTCCGGTATGCGGAAGGCGAGCGCGTCGACCATCCACGGGAGCTGAAGCATAAGCGCATTCGCGAGGCACTCCTTGACCTCGGGCTCGAAAGCCATCTGGAGATCGGCACCTTCTCCAATCTCCCGGGGCAAACAGGTCTTGGTTCCTCATCGGCCTTCTCCGTTGCGCTCATTAAAGGTCTTAATCTCCTGAAGAAAAATAAGATTGATACCGCGACATGCGCGGAAGGTGCTTGCCGACTCGAGATTGATCTTGTCGGAGAACCAATCGGTAAGCAGGACCAATACGCCTCTGCCTTTGGCGGAATAAATGTCATTCAGTTCAATCCTGATGAATCAGTGACAGTCGAACCCCAGCTCCTCGGGTTTAAGGAGCGTCTCGACCTCGAAAACAATCTCGTCCTTTTCTTTACCGGCATCACGAGGGAAGCCGCGTCAGTTCTTACTGAGCAAAAGCAAAAGACGACGAGCGGTATTAATATCGAGACGCTCAAAAAGATGGCCGACTCCGTTTCTGATTTTAAGGATGCACTGTTCGCCGGTGATTTTAAACGTCTCGGAGCGATGCTCCACGAAGGATGGCTCCGGAAAAAATCGCTCGCCTCAAATATGTCGAACCCCGCAATCGACGACCTCTATGACTCGGCACTCGCCTCTGGTGCCTGGGGAGGCAAGATCCTGGGCGCCGGTGGAGGCGGATGTCTCCTTTTTGTTGTTGACCCACAAAAACGAGGAGCGGTGGAAGAAACTCTCCGAAAGGTGGCGAGGAAGCATGGACTCAGTGATGCAGACGTCATCCCCTTCTCATTCGTTCATTCCGGTGTTGAAGTAGTGACAAATAGTGCTCATTAAAATATGGAGTCATTTATTAAAGAGTTCTCGGCAAAAGCGACACAGGCGATTCTTGCATTGCCAAGCAAGGAAATCGCCAAGGCGCTCGCGATTCTTCAGGGCGTCTATGAGCGGGAAGGCCGTATTTACGTGTTTGGAAATGGCGGGTCGCTTGCGCTTGCGACTCATTTCGTCGCCGACCTCAATAAAACGGTTTTTAGCCACAATCTTGATAAGCACACGAGGCGCTTCCAAGCGATTCGCCTTCCGTCAACCGAGTCCGAACTAACCGCATGGGCGAATGACGTTGGCTACGACATGGTATTTGCCGGGCCACTCCAGAATTATCTCCAAGACCATGATGCGATCATCGCGATTTCAAGTTCAGGGAACTCGCCGAACATTATAAAAGCGGTTGAGCTGGCTAAGAAAAATGGCAACCCCGTTATTGGTATGTCAGGATTTGATGGCGGGAAGCTCAATCAACTCGCTGATGCGAAGATCTTGGTGACAACGCCAAAGGGTGAATACGAGGTCGTCGAGGGCGTACATGCTGTTGTCCTTCACCTTATCGTCAAATATTTCAAGAACTATTTCGACTACTTGGTAGAGCTCGGGAAAGCAAAATGAAACGGACAGTATTGGTCACCGGCAACCGCGGCTACATCGGCTGTGTGCTGACTCCCCTCCTCATGGAGCGTGGTTACCGCGTCATTGGACTTGATACCGGCTACTACGACGAGGTGGCGATGCCGCGCGTCCCTGAACCAAGTCAGCAGGTACGAAAAGATATTCGTGATGTCTCTGCGGACGATCTCGCGGGAGTCGAAGCGGTTGTTCATCTTGCGGCACTTTCAAACGACCCATTAGGTGAGCTCACGCCAGGCATCACCGAAGAAATAAACCGTGATGCAACGATACGGCTTGCGAAGCTCGCAAAAGAAGCGGGAGTGAATCGGTTTGTCTATGCCTCGTCGCAAAGCATGTACGGCGTTTCCGATACTTCCTCCGAAATTACGGAAGATATGGGAAGTGCCGAACATTCCATTACTGCCTACGCGCGCACGAAATGGGAAGCGGAAGTAGAGCTCAAGAAATTGCACGATGATACGTTTACCGTGGTGTGCCTCCGTCCTTCAACAGTGTTTGGGGCAAGCTCACGACTCCGTACCGATATCGTTTTTAATAATTTTGTCGCTTGTGCATATACAACCGGAAAGATTGAAGTCAGAAGCGATGGGAGCCCATGGCGCCCTGTGATCCATGTACGCGATACCTGCGCGGCGTTTATCGCTTGTCTTGAAGTCCCAAAAGAACTGGTCGGCGACGAATCATTCAATGTAGGAATTCCGGGAGGCAATTACACGGTGCGGCAACTTGCGGAAGCGGCACAGCGGGTGGTTCCCGGAAGTACACTCACTTTTACCGGCGAACATACCGACGGCCGAAGTTATCGCGTATCCTTTGAAAAAATCCTGTCGGTACTGAAGGACTATTTCAAACCGGAGTGGAATCTTGACCGCGGCGGAAAGGAGCTTGTGGAATTTTTTAAAAAAATCAACTTTACCGAAACGCAGTTCCGCGGCCGTGATACGAACCGCCTTAAACAAGTTAACTTTTTATATCAGAACGACCGACTTACAAGTGAGCTTCAGTGGAAATGAGGATTCGCCAAGCAGTCATTCTCGCGGGAGGACAAGGAACGAGACTTCGACCGCTTACTCTCACAACGGCGAAACCCATGATCCCCTTCCATGGGAAACCATTTGCGCATTACCTCGTTGACCTTTTGAAGAAAAACGGGATTGAAGAGATTATTTTTTTAACGGGGTACCTCGGCGAGCAGTTCCCTGCCTATTTCGGCGATGGGTCAACTTTTGGACTCAACATTAAATACAACGACACGCCGCTTGAGGACGATACAGGAACGCGCGTGAAAAAAGCGCGTCATCTCTTTGACGAACGATTCCTCCTTATGTACGGCGATAACTACTGGCCGCTTGATCTTCCCGCACTCGCCGCCTTTCACGAAAAACGAAAGGTGCCTCTTACGGTAACGGTGTATGAGCGGCCACATTCGGAAGCGAAGAAGAACAATATGCGCGTTGATGCTGAAGGATTCGTTACGACGTACGATAAAAAACGCGAGACGCCTGGGCTTAACGGTGTTGATATTGGTTTTTTCATTGTTGAGAAAGAAGCGCTTAATCTTCTTCCCGAATCAAACAGTCTCTTTGAGACGAATGTCATGTGGCCATTAATCCCAAAACACAAACTCGGCGGGTTCCTCTCGAAGCATCCATATTGGGGCTTGACCGACGCCGAACGACTTCCTGGAGTCGCACGCGCGCTCGACCCTGCGCGCAAAGTTGCGTTTCTTGATCGCGACGGCACCATTAACCGTCGCCCACCCAAAGCAGAATACGTGAAGAACTGGGGAGAGTTTGAATTTCTTCCCGGCTCAATTGACGGCATGAAAATGCTGTCCGAGGCTGGCTATGAACTCTATGTCATCTCAAACCAATCGGGGATTGCACGTGGTATGGTCACCCCGGAGGCGCTCGAAGATATTCATTCGCATATGAAGACAGAACTTGCAAAACACGGCATCACTATTCAGGACATTTATTTCTGCCCGCACGGCTGGGACGAGGGTTGCCCGTGCCGAAAGCCTGCTCCGGGCATGCTCTACCAAGCCGCGAGGGAACATGACATTGATCTCACGCGCGCCATTCTCATTGGGGATGATGAGCGAGATATCGAAGCGGGACGGGCGGGAGGCTGTGCGTCAACATATCTTGTATCCGAAGAAGAAACGCTTTTTTCTGTCGCGAAGCAGTTGGCTTCGCAGGCTGCCTGAATATTGCTAGGATGGGTTTTACCAATGGTATTTAAGCCGCAAAAAATTCCGGGCCTTTTTGAAATAGAGCCAGAACTAAAGGGTGACGAGCGAGGCTACTTTGCGCGCATTTTCTGCGAGAACGAACTGAGAAAACAAGGCATTGAATTTGAGGTGCGGCAGGCAAATCGGTCATTTAACAAAACAAAGGGGACCGTCCGCGGAATGCACTTTCAAAAAGAGCCGAAGTGGGAATCAAAAATCGTGACCTGTATTCAAGGGGCTATCTACAACATCATCGTTGATCTTCGACCCGACTCCCCAACTTTTAAACAGTGGGCGCCAATTGAACTTTCGGCGGAAAAAAAGAATATGATGCTCGTTCCTAAAGGATGCGCCAACGGTTCGCAGACGTTAACTGATAACTGCGAGGTTTTGTATTTTATGTCAGAGTTTTACTCTCCCGAGCACGCGACTGGGATGAGCTACAAGGATCCGGAGTTCAACTTCGTGTGGCCCCTTGGCAAACCAACCGTTATCTCGCCTAAGGATGAGGCGCTCCCCTTCTATGCACATTGATCCCAAAAAAGGCATGATCACCTTTGATGACGGGAGCGAAGTAGCCCTTTACTCTCCCGAAGGCTTCCGCATTATCTCTGACTTGTGGATCAAGGTCGGATGGGATCAAAAGCATCTCTACTCGTTCACGTGGATGGGGCGGCCCATTATCCAGATCCCCGACGATATGGTACGGCTTCAGGAAGTCATCTATCAGTTGAAACCCGACGTGGTAATCGAAACGGGGATCGCGCACGGCGGCGGACTTATTTTCTATGCATCGCTTCTTAAAGCGATGGGCAAAGGAAAGGTTATTGGCGTTGATATTGAAATTCGCCCGCATAACCGCAAAGCGATTGAGGAACACGAGCTCTCCCCGCTCATCACCATGATCGAGGGAAGCTCGGTTGATTCTGGCGTCGTTGGTAAGGTGCGAGAGCTTATCCCGGGAGGTGCGACGGTCCTCGTCATTCTTGATTCAAACCACACACACGATCATGTGCTCGCTGAGTTGCGTGCATACGCTCCCATGGTTTCCGTAGGCTCCTACATCGTTTCGACCGACGGCTCGATGGAGTACCTTATGGACTCGCCTCGTGCGCGAAAGCAGTATCCCAAAATTGATGACTGGGCGTGGGATAATCCCAAAAAAGCAGCGCTCGATTTCGTCGCAGAAAACAGCAACTTCATCATCGAAGAGCCCCCGTTCCCCTTCAACGAGGGTGCAATTAACTTCCGTATCACACACTGGCCAAGCGCGTACGTGAAGCGAGTCCGCTAACAAGGTATGCGCGTCCTTGTTACCGGTGCGACTGGTTTTATCGGGAAAGAAGTACTAAAACAGCTGCGTGCCAGAAAGCACCGGGCGGTCGGGCTGCGCTCACGGCTTTCAAACGAACGCAAGGTGGAGCGTGAGCTCATCCGGGTAAAACCAGACGTCGTCATACATCTCGCATGGGAAGGAATCCCTGATTTGAGTGCGCGAATGAGTGCCAAGAATCTCCGCATGAGTTCACGTTTCCTCCGACTTCTCGCAAAACATAACGTCAAGAAAGTGATTGGGGTTGGAACGTGCTGGCAGATCGAGCATGACAAAACGCATGATGCGTTCGTGGCGGCGAAGGACGGAGTGCAAGCTACCGGCGAAGCGCTTATGAAGAAAAGCAGTGGCGTGTTTGTGTGGACGCGGCCCTTTTTTGTCTACGGGCCCGGCAAACGTCATGGGTCCCTTATCCCTGCGCTTATAGGAATGGCAAAGAAAGGCGAGGTACCGCTCCCGCGCACTCCAAACGCCTGGCATGATTTTGTATACGTGACAGATGTTGCAGAAGCACTGGTCCGTCTTGCGACCAAGAAAGTCGCCGGAGGCGTCTATGACATCGGAATGGGGAAGCTCACTCGAACCGGCGACATTGGCCGCACCATCGCGCGCGCCTTTACACTCCCCTATCCAAAACTTCGGAAACGCAAGCCGCAGGGGCTTCGGGCTGACACGAGGGCCCTGCGGCGCGCCACTGATTGGCAGCCGCGCGTTTCTATTCGCGAAGGCTTAAGAAAAACGATACAATCGCTCTCGTGAAGCGTGTCCTCGTTACAGGATCACTTGGCTATGTAGGGAGCGTCCTCGTACCCTATCTTCTCTCCCAGGGACACAGCGTCCGCGGTATTGACGTCGGCTTCTTTAAAGATGCACTTCTCTATCCCGCTCCCCCCTACGAGACCATCATCAAGGATGCTCGCGATATCACAAAAGAAGACCTTCGCGGATACGAGGCGGTTATTCATCTCGCGGCGATCTCAAACGACCCCTTCGGCACCCTGACCGAGAGCCAGGTATACGGCCCAACGCGAGACTATGCACAAAAGATCGCCGCCGTCTGCAAAGAACTCGGTATTGATTTTATTTTCGCATCGAGCTGTTCGGTGTATGGGGCGGGTTCTACCGAGCTCTTCGATGAGCGCGCGAGCGTCGTTCCTCTGACGCCCTACTCGCGAAACAAGTTGCAGATCGAGGAAGACCTTCGGGCACTCGCCGACGACTCTTTTTCGCCGCTGTCGCTGCGCTTTGCGACCGCATATGGCCTCTCGCCGCGGATGCGTTTCGACATCGTTATTAATATGCTCTGTGGCATGGCAGTGGCGCGCCGCGAGATCGTGCTCAATTCCGATGGTCGTGCCTGGCGTCCGTTCATTCATGTGGAAGATATGGCGCGCGTTTTTGATGTGGCGCTCTCTCGCGCCACGGGGAACGGGCTGACAATTCTCAATGTCGGTCTTGATAGTGATAACCTGCAGATTATTGATGTTGCGCGCATGGTTGAACAGACGGTGCCGGGAGCAACGCTTCGCTTCCTCACCACGGCCGACAAAGAAGGTGGGGCGGCCGAGCTTGTCCGAGACCGCAAGGTTCAAGACGGCGTCGACAAACGCACCTATCGCATTTCTTTTGCGCGCCTCAAAGAAGTTCTCCCCGCTTTCACGCCAGCACATACCGTAGCAGCGACTATTCCCCAGATGACAAGGGCGCTTGCCGAAATGGGCTTTTCAGAGAATGATTTCAAAAAGAGCGGATTTTATCGCCTACAGCAGATGGAGAGCCTCTTCTCTCAAGGCGTCATCGATAGCGAGTTTCGCTTCAAGAAACCACAACCTCATGTCTACCCCTAAATTATTTCTTCTTGCCGATTACCCAGGCGGTGTTGCAATCGCACGCTACCTTAAGGAGCAGGGCGAAACGATTGTCGGCCTCGGCATTCACGGCAAGGAGGTGGAAGGTCCCATCAACCGTGGATGTACCGAAGAAATTCTTCGGATCCTCAATCTCCCTGCCGATCGCGTATTTCACTGCGCGGATATCGATAGTGGGTCCGCACTCCCGACAATCAAAGCGTTAAAGCCCGATATTGCGCTCTCGCTTTTTTGGAGCAAGATTTTGAAACCAGAGTTTCTTGAGATCCCACGACGGACGTACAACCTCCACCTCTCCTTCCTCCCCTACAATCGCGGTGCCAATCCAAACGCGTGGGCCATTGTTGATGGGACGCCTGCTGGGGTAACAATTCATGCGGTTGATCCTGGCGCCGATACGGGCGCGATCCTCGCACAGCGAGAGGTTCCCGTAACATCGATCGATACAGGGGAAACCCTCTACAAAAAGCTCGTTGCCGAGGCGGTATCGCTCTTTACAGAGTCATGGTCGAGCATTCGAGATGGCAACGTAGCCGAAATTCCACAGAAACGAGAGGCGGGGACGTCCCATCGACGGAGTGATTTTTCAAAGCTCGACGTCATTGACCTCGATCGGCCAACAACCGCACGAGCAGTCATTGATCACCTGCGCGCTAAAACATTTCCGCCGTTTCCGGCCGCGCATTTCGTTGATAGAGACGGCAAAAAGGTTAACGTACGAGTTCTGCTTACCTATAGAGACCATGAAGAAAAAAAGTAACCGCATCCCCTCAGCCGGGCCCTCGATCACGATGCGCGAAGTGCGCCTTATTGCCGATGCCGCAAAGACGGGCTGGTACGAGAATCGTAACGACTATCTCAACCGTTTTAACAAGAAGTTTGGGGCGCTCACCAAGCGTCGATTTGTTCTTCCCACCGCGCACTGCACCGACGCTATCCACCTCGCGCTCCTCACCTTGGGGATTGGCAAAGGCGACGAGGTTATCGTGCCGGACATCAGCTGGATTGCGTCCGCTTCCCCCATCACCTATGTGGGGGCGACCCCGGTCTTTGCCGATATTGAGGAAGCGAATTGGTGTCTCTCGCCAGAATCTCTCGAGCGCGCCATTACGAAGCGCACAAAAGCGGTCGTGGTTGTCCATACGTATGGCTCCATGGCGCGCATAGAGACAATCATGCGGATCGCAAAAAAACATCAGCTTGCGGTTATTGAAGATGCGGCGGAGGCGTTAGGATCTTCGTATCATGGCAGACCCGCAGGATCGTTCGGGGACGTGAGTGTTATGAGTTTTAATGCGACAAAAATTGCGACCGCGGGGCAAGGAGGCGTGTTTGCCACCAATGACAAAGCACTCTATGAGAAAGCACGGCGATTCGTACGCCACGGCATGGTTCCCTATACACCCAACCGAACCTTCTGGGCTGACCAGATCGGCTATAACTACGAATGGACCAATATGCAGGCGGCATTTGCTCTGGGGCAACTCGAACGCCTTCCTGAATTAGTGCGCTTCAAGCATCGCGCGTTCTCGTGGTACCAGAAATACCTCCATCGTTTGCCGCTCACGCTCAATCCGTCCCTTCCCCGCACGAGGAGTAATCACTGGCTTGCGGTCGCTCTTTTTGATCGAGGTACGAAGGTGACGAAAGAAGCAATGGTTGCCTTTTTGCAAAAGTCAGGCATTGATGGCCGTCCCTTTTTCTACCCCATGAGCTCAATGCCGGCGTTTCGAAACTGGACAAAAGGAAAAGGATACGCGAAACGAAATCCGATATCGTATGACCTATCGCGGCGAGGATTGTGCCTCCCCAGCGCCTTTTCCTTGACTTCGAGCCAAGTAAAAACAGTTGCGCAAGTGCTCCGACAGATGCTGGCCCGCCGATGAACCAACGCGCCCGGCTTATTATCCCAACCTATAATCGCCCGGCGATGCTCCGGCGCGCGCTTTCCTACTATGCGGAATCTTCGGAGAAATTTCCGCTCACCATCGCCGACTCGAGCGAGCCTCATTTCGAGGAAGAAATAGCAAAGATCATTGGTATGGCGAGCAGGGAGCTCGCGATTATTCATGATCGCTATCCTTCTTCCCTCAATCCTCACTACAAGTTCGCCGCCGCGATGGCGAAGGTAGTGGAACCGTATGTGATACTTGCGGCCGATGATGATTTTGTTGTGCCGCATTCAATCAAGAGAGGCATTCTGTACCTTGATGCCAATCCCGACTACGCGATGGTTCACGGAGCCTATGTATCTTTCCACGCCGATCGAAGTGCACATACGTTTCGCTGGCAGCCAATCTATGGGCACCAAACCAGAGCGGAGATTGATGCGGTGGCGCGGATGAAGAACCATATCGCCCACTATTACCCGACGCATTTTGGCCTTTCTCGGAGCGCCGCCGCAAAGGAAGCGTATGGGGCGCTCCATACCAACAAGATTGACCCGGTGCTCTGGGGGGAGCTTATACCCTCTTTTCTCCTGCCGCTTATGGGGAAGCAACGTGTCTTACCAATTCTCTGGTCGATTCGCGACGCGCATTCGTCGGGGCGGGATACCTGGCCAACTCTTGATGAGTTTAAGCGGCAAGGGCGATACAAAAGTGAATATGAGCGGATGCGAAACGCTGCGCTCCCCTACCTCACGAAGTATGCGTCACTCCGAGGTAATGCAGCGGAGCGTTTTATGGATGAGACACTTGCCATCTACATCGCTCGTCTCGGGGCTCCAAAGACGCGATCGATAGGAAAACGGATTTACGAACGGATACGAAAAACAATGACGCGAGGACGTTTCGGCGATGAGATAGAGCGCGTACGGGCTCTCGTGCTAAAGTAGCGCCACATGAAAAGGACCTCGGAGAGTATCGTTGTTCTCATCGGCGCAGGATCGCTCGGGAGACGGCACCTCGAAGGATTACTCAGTGTCCGTCGTCCACTTCTTATATATGTCATTGATCCGTCTCTAGAAGCGCTTCGCGACGCAAAAAAACTAACGGCTCGCACACGCCACAAGGTCTTTTGTGCCACACGCATCCCAGCTCTGTCGCGAGTCGATCTGGCGATTGTTGCCACTACATCGCAACATCGGGCGAATATGGTCCGTGAATTACTTCAAAAAAGTGAAATAGTACGATATATCGTACTAGAGAAGATTTTGTTTGATAAAAAGTCTGATTATGCGGCGATCCAGAAACTTCTGCGCAAACGTCGCGTACGCGCGTGGGTCAATTGTCCGCTTCGCCTTTTTCCACTCCAGCACCAGCTTCCGCACCTTCTTGGCATAGGACCTATTTCCTGCCACGTGAGCGCCGGCGCGCGCTATGGGCTTATGACAAACATTGTTCACTATGCCGACCTTATGTGCTTTTTGACTGGCTCCAATCGCTTTACTACCGACACGTCGCTCCTCTCGCCTCGCGTGGTCCCCTCTAAACGCCAAGGATTTAAGGAGCTCCAGGGCTCGCTTACTCTTCGATTCCCCGGAGGCTCTCGACTTATTGCAACGACGCTTCCTCAGGGCGGAGCGCGAAGCACTACAGTGCTCGGCAGTAGGGCGCGAGTGATTCTCATTGAGACTACGCAAACGGCAGATATCGCAGAAAAACGGACGGGTTGGAAATGGAAAGAGGTTCCTGCGCCATTTCTCCTTCAGAGCAAGATGACGGGTGATATCGCAAGCCAGATTCTTATCAGAGGTATGTGCGAACTACCAACTCTTGAAGAATCCTCACGAACTCATCTACAAATTCTTGAGTCGGTGCAGAAGTTTTTGAGGAAAAACGGCTATCGTAAAACAGCCTATCCATTCACATGAAAAAACAACCGATTGCAATCGTTGGTACCGGACGGATGGCACGAGAGCATGCGAAGGTGCTTAAAGCGATGCGCATTACGCCAATAGTCATTGGCCGAAGCCGTGAGGGCGTTGCGGCATTTGAGCAAGAAACAGGGCTCTCGGCGGACGTAGGAGGTCTTCGGGGGTATAAAGGCACGTTACCAAAAACAGTCATCATCGCGGTAGATGCCGACTTGCTGCCAACCGTTGCGAAAGACGCTATACGACGTGGCGCACGACGGCTTCTTCTTGAAAAGCCTGGCGCACTTTCTTTTGCGGAACTCAAAAAGATGGATCGTGTTGCTCGCGCACATCGCGCACAAGTGTTTATCGCCTACAATCGCCGCTTTCTTGCTTCCGCATTGAAGGCACGAGAGCTGATCAAAAAGGATGGCGGCCCGGTCTCTTACACATTTAATTTCACCGAGCGGCTTACGGCGAAAGAATCAATCAAGAAGCTCGGCATTAGCCGTGCGACAGAAAAACGATGGTTCATCGCCAATTCGACTCATGTGGTTGATCTTGCCTTCTTTCTTGGCGGGACACCTCGGGTTATATCGGGTTTTGCCAAAGCAGGCCCTCTCTGGAGCCCACACCCATCGCTTTTTGCGGGGTCAGGGGTAACAACGCAAGAGCACCCATTCTCCTACCGCGCGAACTGGGAGCTCCCAGGACCGTGGAGTGTGGAGGTAGGAACAAAGAAGCGTCGCCTTATCCTTGAGCCTTTGGAGACCCTGCGGGAAGAGGTGGACGGTGCGGTGAAGCCAGTTCAATTCGACGGTCGTTTGGATAAGAAATTTAAACCGGGCTTTTGCCGACAGATGGAAAGTTTCCTTGGCGATGGAAGGGATCTCCCGACCCTTGCCGAGCAAATCGAGCAGTTCTCGTGGTACGAACAAATCGAGGGCGGTTCGTAAGTGCTACGCGCCGAGGAGTTTTTTGAAGACGCGGATGTTGTAAAAACGATCTTCCTCAAAGGGGAATGAGGGGCCAACATGTAGGTCGAGCCCGGCAAGAATGGTCTCGATTGAACCCGTTGGGGCGAACATAAGTTCACGCTTTGCTTTTTCGGTCGACACACGATAGTTGCGGACGTCGGGGACTTTGTTGATCACCAGTTCAACTGTTTTGCCGTGGCGTGCTTTCAGATGATCGACAACGACCTCAGCGACATTTCCAACGGTGTAGTTGTCGGAGCCGACGTTGTAGGTTCCGCTGATGCCCTCTGGCGCCTCAACGGCCTGTATGTACGCGTGTGCCGCATCTTCGATTGCGAGGACTGGCCGCCAAATCTCCGGATTATTGACGGTTACTTTCCCTTCCATCATCGCCGTCTTATAAAGGGTGTTAACGAGAAGATCAAAACGCATGCGTGGGGAATAACCGCATACCGTGCCCATGCGAAGTCGAATAACAGAAAAATTCTTATCCGCAAGCGAGGAGACCGCGAGTCCACCACAGAGTTTCGAGATGCCATAGGGATAAAAACAAACCGTGCCGTCTTCCTCGGTCGAAAGAGAGTTGTCGGTATAGCCATACACGGCACAGGATTCAGCGTAGATGTAGCGCTTCACGCCTGCCGCTTTAGCCGCATGGGCGAGGTGTGCCGCTGCCGCGACGTTGTGAACATAGTTAAGAGCTGGCGCAAGATTCGCCATGGGGTCGTTCGAGAGTCCCGCAAGAAAAATGACCTGATCGTAACCTTTGAGATCTTCCGTCCTGAGGTCCATGACATCGCGAATGATGACATTCACGTCCTTCCCGAGATGGTTACCAAACCACAAGAGATCAACAACGGTCACCTCATGGCCGGCCGTCATAAGCTCTGGCACGAGACGGGAGCCCACAAAGCCCGCACCGCCGGCGACAAGAATTCGCTGTTTAGTATTTGTTGAGGAAGGCATCGAAAACTTCTTTCATCCGCGCAAGGTGTGCGGGGGTAAGTCCGTGGCGGCAGCCAATGAGGAATCCTTTTTTCATAATGCGATCAGCGACTGGATATTTCCGCTCCTTCACTCCGGCGGCCTTGAGCGCTTTTGCAAAGCCAGGCTGCTTAAAAATATTACCGGTAAAGATTGGCCGCGTCTGCACATTTTGTTCTTCAAGATACTTCGTCAGCTCATATCGACTAAAGGGTGCCCCTTCGCGAATCTCAAGCGGGAACGCGAGCCACGCAGTATCGCTCTTCGGGTGCGTTTCGGGAAGGATGAAGAACTGCTTATAGCGTCTAAAGTAAGCGGTCAGCGCTTTAAAGTTCGCTTTTCGGCGGCGCGCAAACCCGGGGAAACGCTGAAGCTGCTCGAGGCCAAACGCTGCCGGAATCTCACTACTTTGAAAGTTGTAACCAACCTCGCTAAAGATAAACTTCGCATCATAAGGCTCCCCATCCAAAGTTCCCGCAAAACGCTTTTTGATAGCCTCTGATTCTTCATAGACTCCAAAAAGTGTTGATTCTCTCCCCCAATTCGAGATAACGAGCGCGCGGCGCGCGAGCTTCCGGTCATTGACGCAGACCATCCCGCCGGTAGCTGCCGCGGTAATGATGTGCGAGGCGTAAAAGCTCGTTGCGGCGACGTCGGAGTAAGTGCCGGTTGGCTTCCCCGCAAAGCGGCCTGCGAGCGTGTCGCATGAATCTTCGATAATCTCGAGGTTATGTTTTTTTTGCAATGCGCGCGAGGCGCGCCATGTCCGGAATGCTTCCGATAAGGAGCGGGATCATGAGCGCGCGGGTCTTCTTGGTAATACGTGACTCAAGCTCATCGATATTGATGGTGTACTTCCCTGCTTCAACATCGGCGAAAACGGGGACGAGCCCTTTCTGGAGAAGGGGCGCAACGGTAGTTGAAAACGTGAGGGCGGGAGTAATGACTTCCGAGCCTTTGGGGAGATTAAGCGCTTCAACAGCCGTGAGATTCGCCGACGAACCCGGAATTAACCATAATGCCGTGCTTCTTACCGAAAAGCGCGGCAACGGCGCTTTCAAACTTTTTTACTCGATGTCCGGCCGCAAGCTGGAGCGGGTTTTCGAGCACTTCGGCAACTGCACGCTTTTCCTCGCGACCGTATACGGTAGCCGCATAGGGTACGCGAAGTGGTTCTTTCATTCCTTTCTTTTTCATACAAAAGCGTCGTTTATTCTAACCGACAACGCCCATTTCGCAATGTGTTAAGAGGACAAAAGGACTGGAGCCGACCTCAACCAATGATGG
This sequence comes from bacterium, assembly GCA_005239955.1. Taxonomy (GTDB): domain Bacteria; phylum Patescibacteriota; class Minisyncoccia; order Phycocordibacterales; family SBAW01; genus SBAW01. Next base: position 27,127 of record SBAW01000036.1, read on the forward strand.
ACATCGTATGTCCATCATTGTTCGCAATGCAAAAGGCGCGCGCCAAACCGGCGCGCGCCCCTCGGTCACCTCCTTCGCCATGCCCCTACCGCAGCGGGTATGAGCGTATCGCGGTGGTGCTCTACCATGCGGCGCGGAAGAGCCAGTGGATGAAAGAACCTCGCCTTCCGACCTGACAGCTTAGCCAGCTCCTCCGGCACTTGTGCAACGTGGAGGAGAGCGATATAGCGTCCGCGTCTCACGCGCAAATCGAACCATTGCGTGAAGCGTGGCGTGACACGAATGTCAGCGAGCTCGTCATACCACAAGCGCTCGAGTGCAGTGGTCGGCGACTCGCTTGGCCCATGCGTCACACCGGGCATATTCCATTCATTCGGCCACGGTTCGGCCGGATTCTCCCGGCGGGTTGGGCGTTTGACGAGCCAGATTTCTCCGGCCCCATTGAAGAGCGCCAACTCTGTTGACACACCCCTCGTGGAAAGCTGCAGGGCTTCGTAGACGGCAGACGGCAACTGCCGACGCTTCACGTCACGAGCGATGACGCGAAGCAACTGAACGGCCGTTTTGATGCGGTCGTCGGTCCAGAATGACATCTGTCCCTCCTATCCTTAACGAACAACGGATGTAGTAGATAGGATTTCTTTTGAGATGTCAAAACCTCCGTATCCGCCCGAATAGTGCTCTGAGAAGCGCTGCTTGATACCACTGTCGCGCGAGTTCATGTGCGAGCGGCAGTTTTGTGCCGCGACAAAAGAGTCGCGTGCGAAGAAGTCGAAAGAGAAATAGTCCGGCAATAAGAGATTCGCGCCAGGCAAGCCGGAGCCACAAACGAAGCGAAAGATTGGTACGTCGTGCCGCTTCAAGTGCGATATAGCCACGCCACTTCTCTTTCAGATCTTCGACGTCATCGGGAAGTGGCGTATAGAGGTTTGCGGGAAATACCGGCATCGTAATCCCCTTCTTCGGAACGACACGCTCGTGAATGGGTTTAATCCACCCTTCAATCGCATCTTTGTGATAGAGCCTCACCTGGCGGGACGGGTACGTACTCGCGCAATCGATCTCCACACCCCGGACCACATAGATTCGGTTGAGCCAGTAGGCTCCGACTGCCCCCGACGCAATAACCCGCCGCAACTCATTCTTGAAATCGTCCTTCAGGTAATCTCCCGTGTCGATATTGAGCACCCAGGCCTCGCGCGCAATGTCGGTGCATTGATTACGAATGCCAGAAAAATCCTTTATTGATCCATCCTCACGCAAATAGCGTTTGTCCTGCATTTCTACCCGAACGCCATAGCGCTCCGCCACCCCGCGCGTCTCATCCCTTGACCATCCGTCACAAATAGCAACATCAGAAAAGTCTTTGACGGACTCGAGGAGTATCGGCAATTCTTTTGCCGAATTGTGAGTAGGTATGACCACGGAGCATGGGATAGGCTTGTTGTCATTCATGGCAATTATTTGATCTCTTCGCGGAGGCGCTCTGCGAGCGCCGTGAGGCTTTCGTGCTCGCGAACATAGGCGCTTTGACGACGGGCCACTTCCTTACGCTCGGCGGGAGAAAGAGAAAGGGCCGTAGAAAGAGCGCGTGCCACGTCCCCGGAATCATTCTTCGAGCGAAACCTCTCCTCGACAAAATCGAAGGCTTTGCTCGACGTCACGATGGGCACGCCGCAGGCTGCCGCCTCAAGAACCACTTTATCGTAATTACCGGGGGCGGTGAGATTAATGAGCGCACCAGCCTTTTGATACACCGCGGGCAGCGCATCATACGGTAACGGACCGTGGAATACCACATCGTGACCTTGCGCTTTTTCGCGCAGATGCATTTCATGCTTTTTGTCGGAGAACGACCCCACAATATCAAGCGGGGCATCAATTGAAACTGCCGCCTCGACAATAATATCGACACGTTTTGCCGGAGCGACGCGCCCCACGTAGAGGGCGCGCGATGGCGCCGTACCATTTTCGTGCGGCAAAAAGAGTGATGTATCGATGCCCGCCGGCATACGAACCGCATTTCTAAATTGGCTCGTATAGGCGAGAGGGGACGTATGAAAAACGCGCTCTGCGAGGCGGCTTGCGAGCGATACCTTCCACCCTCCACGATCATGGTTGTACCAAAGATAGAAGGACTTTCCCCAGAGCCACCAGAATAGGAACCCGAGCAGAATGTATTCCGGGTTCATGTGGACCAGCACGCTGTCATAGTCGCGGCGCAAACGCGTGATAAGTGTAAAAAAGCGCAAGAGATAGGTCATTCTTCCCTTCCCTTCCTCCTTACCGAGCGAGTGGAGGATGACGTTCCCTGGCAGACTGTAATTACCGCGGCGAAGGCAAATGATCGTGATCTTCTCAAATCTCTTCGCGAATTCGTTGGTCCACCGATGGAAGAATCCGAGGACCGGGTCGTCGCGGTCGACGGCTTGAGTCACGATGAGAAGTCTCATAGGCTACGGTTACTTTTTGAGACGCGTGGCGCCATAGACGCCCTTAAGGAGGTCGCGATCCTTGTTGGTTGAAAGAAGAAGGTCGATGTTCTTGTCCTCGAGCGCACGCAAAAAGGCCCTGCCTTTTTTATCTTTTATGTACAGTCGGTCGTAGAGGCGCGCGAGAGAAGCAACGTCTTTAATGAAACAACCTCCACCAGCGCCGCGACCTTTTTTATGGACGGGGTTCGCATAGCGGTTTGGAATAAGCGGGTCAGCCGCTATGGCCCTTGCGATAGGTTTCCAATCGACACCGAGGCGTCGTCCCAGATCGTAGATGATATTAAAGGCGATGATTTGAGTGTAGCCGCTAAAATTGTGAGCGTACTTGATGAGCTCCGCTTCTTCGCTGCTACAGGTAAGCGAGAAGTCCGCTTTCGGGAGAAGTGAGTGGATGAGCTTCGCGGCCGCAATGTGACGCGGTCTGCGCTCGGGCATCCCGACGATCGATGAAAAGGGGTGATCGGTATCGCGCTGCGCCGTTGCGACACTTAAGAATTCCGGTGAACAAAGAACCGTTATATGTCGAAACTTTTTCTGGAGGCGTCTGGTGATGCCCGGCTGAAGCGTCGATTTGATGACGGCGATCTTTCCCCTTCCGACCTGTGAAAGTCCCTCCTCGACAATTCGCGCGTCGAAGCCACGCGGGGTGGTTGGTGTTGGAACGCAGACAAACACCACATCGCAGTCCTTGATGCGTTCCTTGTTGACCCGGTACTTCGGTTCAAGCGAGTAGCGGACAACATCGAATTTCCGACGTTCGAAATTGTTGGCATAGCTCCCGCCCACATATCCCTGCCCAATAAAACCAATTTGTACCTTTTTCATATGCTTTGTAACGCCAATTCCTATGACAAGTTTCCTAGGAAAGCGTCTAATTCTTCCATCGATTCTACCGGTGTGCAATCAACGGTTGGCGCGGCACGCACGAGGACGCGACGCATCCACACCCGCATAACCTCTGGTACTTCGGCCGCAACTGAATCAAGTTGCATACCGTCGTCATCCACAAACACAATCGGCTGCGGGAGTGGTAGGAGTTTCTTAATCGCATGCCCCTTTAATTCTGACGTGTACACCACCCTACTAAAGCGATCAACAATGCCCGTACTTTCTACCTTCGAACGCTGGAGATCTTCATTGCCCCACGTCAGGATCGCAAGATCCTGTGGATTTCGCTTTTCAAGAAACGCCATGACATCGGGATAAAGAAACTGCCGTAGTTCGCCTGGCTCAAACCGCAAATTGCCATTGAGGATATGAGAATTTGCGAGGGCAGCAAGCTCCAATTCTTCCCCTATGTGATCTTTGAGAGAGGGTAACTTCTTAAAACAGTAGTCGATAAAGGTATCTGTGTCGAAAATAGTGCGATCAAAATCAAGGAGGACGGTCATAGAAGTGCGGTGAGTGCCTTTGCGAGCTTGTCAGAGTCGTGACGAATGAGGCTTCGCTGAAGTACGTCACCTGAGGGTTTTTTAATCTCTTCAGGCGATAAAAAATTTTCCCGAATAACACCTCCCTTAAAGGTCCCGATATCATCAACAATCGGAAACTCATGCTGCTCTTTGTACCGCGCAATGATGGAGTCAGGGAGTGACGCACTGTTGACGAGCACGTAGTCGGGCGCTCGCCCCACATATTTTTCAATCTCCCGGACGAAGTCCCCGGTTGTGAAGCCGTGCGTCTGGCCGAACTTGCTCATGAGGTTGGTTATGTAGATGAGCTTGCCTTGCGAAGCACGAATAGCCTGCGGCATGCCATCAACGACGATATTGGCAAGTGTCGAAGTGTAGAGATCTCCCGGCCCAAGGACAATGAGATCTGCTTCTTTGATGGCCCGCTCCGCCTCCTTCGTAGCCTTCGCCGACGGATCGATCCAGAGGCGTGTGATGCGCAGCTTTCCATCTCGCCCCGCAACTTCATCGATCGGATCTTCACCCGCAATAACGGTTCCATTCTCAAATTGTGCCATGAGCGTCACATCTTTCGTGGTGACCGGAATGACTTTCCCTTTGATGCGCAACACCGATCCGGCAAACTCAATCGCCTTCTCCTCTGAGCCGAGGATGTCCGTCATGGCGACAAGGAAAAGGTTGCCGAAATTGTGCCCTGAAAGTCCGTTTCCCCGATCAAATCGATACAAAAAAAGCCGCCGCAGGATGTCGTTGTCATCGGCGAGTGCCGCGAGCGCCATGCGAAAATCCCCGACGGGAAGATAGCCGAATTCGTCGCGGAGTCTTCCCGTTGAGCCGCCATCATCGGCAACGGTCACAATCGCGGTAAGCCGCACCCCATCTTTAACATATTTGCGAAGACCAGAAAGCACGGTGTAGGTTCCCGTGCCGCCTCCAATGACAGCGATGTTTTTTGTTCCATTATTCATGGTGATGTGGAGTGCATAGAGCCCACGTATCTTTAAGCGCCCGGAGGTATTCGTCAAGTGTCCACGGATGAATCGCTCGCGCGCACTCTTGTAGTTGTTTTGCCTTATGTCCCCTGTCTGCCGTTTTCTGTCGGAGCGACGCAATAAGACCCTCTGCGATCCCTCCTGTGTTTCCGATAGGTACTACCTCGATGAGATCGCGCGGGAGGCCGTGCCCGATTATACCAACATCAGTTGAAACAATGGGGCACAAGGCGCGTGCCGCCTCAAGAAGAACAAGTCCATATCCTTCCGAGGGGGCGGTATGAAGAAGGAGTGCGGCGTGACTCATAAGTGCCGCCGTGTCGGCGCGCCAACCAAGAAATGTCACGTGTTTTTCAATGTTCAGTGTGCGGGCAAGGGCTTCCAGGCGGCCGCGCTCGCGGCCGTCGCCAGCGATCACCAGTTTGAATTCGGGAAATTGATGCGCCATGCGCGCGAAACCTTTGATTGCCATATCGACCCCCTTCTCCTTTTCAAGACGAGATACAACCAAGATAAAGGGAGAAGGGGGTATGGAATCGACGGAACCCTTGTCATGCTCGCGCGCATAAACCGGGAGAACGACGACAGGGTGAACCTTCGGAAAGCGAGACATGACTGAATGTTTTATTCTATCGGATACAACTCGGACGCAGTCAGCTCGTGGAATGATGAAGCGCGCAAGAAGCACACGGACAAGGTTGAGAAGCGAGTGGGGTCGAAAGTGTGGGCTGAAGATGTCAGCATGAATTTGTACCTGAAACGCGATCGGCAAACGTCTTTTGAGCATGAGCCCCACAAGACCAGACTCGAAGGGGTCCTGTGTCGTTACCAAATCCGCCCCTCTTCCCTCCCTCTGACCGATCCGCACGGCATCAGTGATATAGAAGAACCGAGAACGAGAGTTGGTCGGCACTACCCGCACGTGGGTCCCGATTTGTCGCGCCTGAAGCCCAAGCTCTCGCTTCGCAAAGACGATAATGAGATGGGAATCGAGGAGCTGTGATTGCTCGAGCGTCCGGCGCACCACATCGCTTTCCTTGTCAAACAGCCGGCGATCCGATCCGATGGTGATGAGCCTCATAGTGCCAAAGCGATTCCCTCTAAGTCACTAACGACATCCCCCCACAAGCGCACGTAGGAGAACGCTCTCACACGCTCGCGTGCCGCCGTATAGGTTTTTTCATCAAGGAGTTCCTCGATGGCCCGTGCGAGTGCCTTTTCGTCGCGGGTGTCAATAAACGCTCCGATAGCGCTAAGTCTCAGGAGGGCGCCGGTGTCTCTCGTCGCAATGAATGGTTTCCCCGCACGAACGGCATCAGCGAGGGTGTTGGGGTTTACTTCGGAATGGGACGCAACGATGAGTGCGTATGATAGAGCGACACGGGCACGATGTTCTTCCGGCGGGAGTGCTTTGGTATCGAGTGAAATATCCGGATATTGTTTCTCTATCTCCTTGAAAACTCGCTTCAGGCGTTGGAGGTTCTTCAGCCGAATAGGTCGGCCGGCAGCAACAAATACCCTGGAACGCGGAAGTTTCTCGGCATCACGCTCCGGAAATACGTTTTCAAGGACATGGGCTCGCGCCGCATTAAAGCGGTATGCCACGTGCCAAATGTCGCGCTGCCACGCCGTTGTAAAGAGCACCGCATCGGCATACGTAAGGAGGCGTTTTGTTAATCGGCGAATAAGTCGTTCCTTCAAAGAAAGTGGCCGCGGTGCCAGGTAAAACTCCGACAAGAGGATTTCCTTTCCCGTTCGCTCGACGTAGGACTCCCACAGGTAATCGCCGCCGATGCGCACCATAAACTTCTTCCGGAAAAGTCGCGCGAGGAGAAGTGCCGGGAATCCAACACTCCATGTGTCGAGCGCCAAGACAATATCCGATCGCATCAGTGCTGGCAGAAGCCGAAGAGCGTATACGAGATGGCGAAGACCGGGCGGAAGAGCTCGCTCAAGCGCTCCATAGGCGACAACGCGGATAACATGCCCGCGGCGTTTAAGCTCTGCGGCAATCCCTTCGGCGTATTGGGCCGGCCCTGCGACCGCAGGCGGGAGCGACGGTGTTGCGATGAACCAGTTCATGAGGAAGACAAAAGGGTGGCAAAAACTTTTTGTCGCATGTCGCGGGCGATAATGTCCCAATCGTATTTTTCAATCACCATCGCTTTGGCGGTCGCTACAACTGCACGAACTTTTTCCGGGCGAGCCATAATCTCTGTAATGGCTCCCACAATCTGTTCGGGAGCATTTTTGTCGACCGCGAAACCGGTAATTGGCTGTCCCGGGTTTCGTTTTTCATCAAAGAGAAAATCAGCGATGCCTCCTTCCTGTGTCGCAATAACCGGAAGTCCGGCGGCCATGGCTTCGACAAATGACGCACCCATTCCCTCCGAGCGACTGGGGCGAATGAATATGTCGCAAGCCTGCAGGTAGGCGGGCATATCGGTATGGCTTACTTGTCCTACGAAAGTGACGCGTGATTCAACGTCGTGCTTTTTTGCCAGTGCGCGAAGCATTTCCTCATCGGGACCAACGCCAAGAATAATGAACCGCACCTGTGCGGGCAGATCGGGAAGGGCGCGAATGACATCGTCAAGAGCATTCTTCCGAACGAGCCTCGACGTCGTGATGAGGAACACGTCACCCATCCGTTTCCCGAGGACATCCTTGATAGAGTCGATCACGCGCGTCGGATACTCCTTGGAGAAGTGCGCCACATTGACGGCGTTCGGGACGAGCACAACGGGTCCACGGAACCCTCGACGCCGCGCCCATTTGCTCAAGAAGGTGGAAATGACCGACACGATCTTTGCCCGCGTGAAGGCGCGAGAAAACAAGGGCCACAGCGGACGCATCTTTCTTTCAATGTATTCCGGCGGATCTCCTTCCTGGAGCTCAAGGATGAGTGGGACCGTGGGTACTAAGAGTGAAAAAAGGGCCGCAGGGGCGCCGCATGAGTGCGCCATCATGGCCCAGCTTGCGTCGTAGTGGTAACGCCGATGGAGAAAAAATGCTCTAATCCCTGCGGCGATTTGAAAATACATTTTATTGAGATGGAGTGGAAAGCGCCGCAGCTCTGCCATGGAAGGGTTGTTGCGCGAGAAACCAATTCGATGGACGAGTACATTGCCAACGCGCTCCACTTTGGGAAGCGTTGAGTCAAAACGCAGACAAATCATATGAAATTCGATGTCGCTCATGCGATCCGTTTTTTCCTTTATAGCAACCTCCGCTCCCCCGACGTGCTTGGGGAAATAGGCGAGCGAAAAGATAAGTACTTTCTTTTTCATACCATTGATCGAGCGACGATATCGGCGTAGGCAAAACGAAGCGCGTTACCAAACGCGTCGCCGTCGCCGAGACTCCCGCGTGGGAGCGCTCTTTTAGAAACCGCGCGCGCCTCCTTTTCTTGCAGAATAGATGAGCCATAAACTTGGTCAGCGCGACCTAAAAGCACGGCGAGTGCTGTTTTTCGTATGACCCCTAATTCGGCAAGCCGTTGGTCAGCAAGAGTAATGAGAAGCGAGAGAGGCGAAAAGAGATGCGTGAAGAGCGCGGCAAGTGCGCCATAGCTTGCCATAATACTCCAGAGAAAGAGGTAGCGATGTTTCCGCACAAGGCGTGCGCCGACCACCGCCCCGAAAAACGGCAGGAGAAATTTGTCAACGCGAGCGCCAATCCCTACGCGATGGAGCGTCATATTAGGGACCGGGGCTTTCGTGGCTGCGCCGGGCACAAAACGGGTGGTGACCACGTCAAAGTGAACACCGGGGAGCTCCCGCGCAAGAGCAACCAGTGCGTCCTCTGCAAGACCGGAAACGGGAGCAAAGGTGGTCGAGAACACGAGGACTCGCTTTTCTCGCGGCGCGGCGCGCTTGGTTGTCGCAATAAATGCTTGCACATAATCGGCCAGTGATCGATGGGGTTGCCAACCAAGGGCCTGTGTTTTGCTGCTGTTGAGCGTCGACGTCGTGCGGTTACCGCGACGCTCAGGAAAAAACACGATGGTGTCGTCGGAAAATTCGAAGAGTTGCGCCAGATTCAAAATCGAGTGCGCTTTGTCATTCCCCACTCCATATTCATCTCCCTGTCCTCCTTCGCCCACACGAACTAACGCATCCACAATATCTGCTACATGGGTAAAATTGCGCTCTTGGGTCCCTGGGCGCACGATGGCGCACGGTGCGCCCGAAGCGTACATACGTCTGAATTGCTCGACGACAGTGCCATAGACTCCCGCACGCTCGCGCGCTCCGAACACGTTGTAAAAGTAGACAATGGAGTATGGCAGATTCTCGTTCTCACCAACACGCTTCACGAGTTCGGAATTCTCGGCCTTCGTGCGCGCATAGGGCGAGGTATGACGTGCAGCCCCCCCGTCACCAAACTTGGTCGATGAGCCGGCATACACGAGTTTACATTTGTGCATGCGCCAGAATTCAATGACCGCGGCCGTGCCGCGCGTGTTGAGATCTTCTACAATGTCGGGTTCGAGCACGCTTTGCTCAACGCGCGCATATTCACCGAGGTGATAGAGGAGATCCGGGCGTTCAGGAATACGCGCCGCAATATGTTTGGTGTGGCCTTCGCGATACTCCACCCCCTCGATGTGGTTGTCGCGTGAGCCGGTGAAATAGTTATCAAGCGAAATAACCCGGTGACCCTGTGCCACCAGCCGCTCACATAAATGAGACCCGATAAATCCGGCACCACCAGTGACCAGTATAGTTTTCATACATACTGCGAGCCAACCTGTCCCGTAGCCAACGCGAAGCGTCGTGGTACTGGGATGAAGCCCGCGCCTCCCGTTATGAGGATTGTTTTCTTTGACTCTTCCATTGATCTTCTCCGTTAATCTGTTTCTTCTATGATTTCGATCCGCTCCTGCGTTTGACCTTTGCGCACCAAAAGTGTGGCGCTGACACCTGCCAGAATAATGCCAATAAGTGCGAGAACCAACCAGAGCGTGCGATCTTCCTTCTCGTTTCCACCTCCCGTCGAAAGGATGACGGCAGCAGCATTTGCTTCTTCGAGCACGGGACCCTCCCCAACTGCTTCTGGCTCCTCTGTTGTTTCGAGGCGTGGCGGCACCGACACTTTTTGCTCTTCTCCCCGGAGAGATGCTGCTTCAGCTTTACTGAGGGGAGTGGGTGCAGGTGGAGGAAGGGACGGCGGAGGAGGCGGCTCTGCGAGTATGCCGTTTGGGTAAAAGAGGAGCGGCACACTGCTCATATCAAGGAGTCGCGTTGTTCCAACGGCGAATCGAACACCTGCCTCAGGAAGAAGAACTGTATCGGGGGGAATTGTAAAGGAGGTAGGGCCTCGCTTTATGATCCACCCCCCAATAGCAACCTCTCGCGCCTCGTTATTTAACAACACAATAGAGCCATCAGTTTCAGGCATAATCTTGATGTTCGCCGATTTCGCGTCTACGATAAGCCGGCCCGTAGCGGTGCCATCAAATCCTGAAGCAGCAACGTAGATGAGGTAGCGCCCCGGATATGTGTACGCGTAGAGTATCGATCTTCCTTCCCGTGTATCGCCATTCCCAAAACTCCACACATAGCGTGCACCTTCCATTGCTTTGCCGGAAGGACTATAGAGTTGTGCCTCAAAAACACTGTCCGCGCCTACTGTCGGAACCGAGAGACCTTTCACTATGACCGTATGTTTTGTTGGTTCTCCTGCCAGCGCTTCAACCGTCGAAGGGGTTGGCGAGGGTGTGGGTGTAGGAGTTGGTGATGGAGAAGGCGACGGCGTGGGCGTTGGAGTTGGTGACGGAGATGGCGAGGGTGATCCCAATGGATGAGAACCGGGAGTTGGCGATCCCCCCACAAAGGTAGTACCGGAGCGAGAAAGAGACGTACCATCCCCTGCCCCGCCCATGGTGCTATCGTAGGTTGCTGAATCTTCATCGGTTAAATCAGCACGCCGTATGACGAGTGTCTCGCCGGTATTACTTAACGAAAACGAACTGTCAAAAAGAATGCCGGTAAATGTCGGCCAATCAATAAGAAATTTTACCGTATCATCGGCAATAACGGCGCTCTCTCCAGCAGGCAACGTCACGACCCCTTGCGTAAGGGTGAGCGTGTGGTTGGTGGTCGCTTCGTAGAGTTTGTAGTCGGTGAGGTCGACGGCACTTGTGCCATCGTTGGTGATCTCAACCCACTCCCGGCCCGAGTCCGCGCCATCGAGGTCGTACATGACCTCGGAGAGGATAATGGAAGCCTCTACCGAAGACGGTAGAAAGAGAAAAGGGAGTAATAGAAAGCTACGAGCTGTCATCTAACTTCAACATCTGCCTCAGGACCTCCTCGGGCACTTCCTTTGGTTTATCGTGCGGTACATTGGCTGGTTCTTCTTGGCGCGGCACTCCTTCTACCCCCGCTTTTGCCAGTACCCCTTGAAGTTCCTGTCCCTTTTTCTCTTCAATACTTTTGCGCTCCGCCGCTACGGTACGCTTTGCACGCTCAATAGCCTCGCGAAGACTTGTTCCTCCTTCAAGCGGGGGTTTTTTCTTTGCCTCAGGTTGCGAAGGCTGTGGTGGTCGCGGACGTTCTCTTGGTGGTTGAGTTTGTGGTTGAGGCGGACGAGGACGCTCTTCTCGTGGCTGCTGCGGGAAACGCAGCGGCATCGGCCTTTCTCCTCGTGGCGTTGCGGGAAAAGGCTGTCCTCCGCGTGATGCGCCTCCCGGATTCCCTCCAACCCCGCTCGGAGCAGGGGGAGCACTTCGCACGGGAGCACTTCCGCGCGGCGGGAAACCCGCTTGAGTACGGTAGTAGGCAGAGCGCTCTTCGGCAGGTTTGGGGCGCTGCTGCATCGGTGTCTCTTCTTGAATGCGTTTAATTTCCGCTTCAACTGATTGGCGCTGGGCGGCATAGGTCTGCCGAGAAAAGTCTTTGACTTGTTCCGCGTAGGTTGTGGGGGGGAGATCAAAGGGTGGCAGTGTTGTCGCAGAAAACGGGGCACTTCCCACACCATCAATCATGAGGGTGAGGTAAATCTGTGCAAACCCTAAGTTGAGCAAGTCTTCTGGCACAAAGTGGGGTTTAAAGACTGTTTCGAGAATCTCTGCGTCAAAAGGACCGACACGAAACACAATCGTTGAGCCGACGTTCCCGAAGACGGCGCTTCGTACTTCCTCCTCCATCTGCTCAATGTATTGATGCGCAATGATGAGGTTGAGTTTATATTTTCGTGCTTCGGAGAGAATGTCGGAGAATGATTGGTTTGCAAATGACTGAAACTCGTCGACGAAAAAGTAAAAGTTGGGAAGCTTCGCGAGTTCACTGCTTGAAGCGTCGGCACGGCTCATGGCCGCGAGATAAATCTTGGTGACGAGCATAGACCCAAGGAGCTGTGCATTGACTTCCCCGACCCGACCCTTAGAGAGGTTCATGATGATAATTTTTCGGCTATCCATCATCTCGCGGAAATCAAAGGATGATTTTGGCTGCCCCACAATGTTACGAATCAAGGGGTTACTCGTGAACTGCCCAATCTTGTTTTGAATCGCCGGGGTTGCCTCTTGCGTATAGCGGTCGGTATAGGTCGCAAACTCATCGAGCCAAAAGCTCTTTACGATAGGGTCCTTCGCATGTTCAACGACCTTCTTCCGATATTCCTTATTGACGAGCATGCGGTTAACATCAAGAAGTGTTGAGCCAGGATACTCAAGGAGCGCGAGAAGTGTGTTTGAGAGGATGTATTCCATGCGCGCACTCCACGCATCAACCCAGATCTTCCGAAAAGCCGAAAGAAGCCCGGAGACAACGAGGTGTCGTTTGTCATAGCCAACATCTTCCATGATGTTGAAGGCTATGGGGTAATCCATATCAAAAGGCGCAAAATACAGCACGTCTTTAATCCGGTGCTCAGGTACGTACTCAAGAATCCGATCAGCAGTCGAGCCGTGGGGATCAATAAACGCAATGCCCTCGCCATTTCGAATATCCTGAATCGCCATGTTCTCGAGCATGGTTGATTTGCCCATACCCGTTTTCCCAACGACATACACATGGCGCGCGCGGTCTTTGCGCTTAATGCCAAAAGGAATTCGCTTACCGCGCGAGTTGGTAGCAGCAAAATAGGCTATTTGCTCGGGGTCCTCCCGCATACAGCGTTCAGTATAGCAAAGGAAAAGCCTTGATTTTAGGGCTCTTGGGGCCCGACGACTTGTTTGAGACTTCCGTATTTATTTGCCGGATCCCAAAACATCCACGAGGTAAGTCCTGCGTCATAGGTCGCTTTGATTTGGGCCTCGATGTCTGCCGGAAGGTAGTCCTTGCCGTAGTCAAAATCTTGGAGCCACGGCCGCATCTTAAGCGCGGAGTAGGCTGGTTTGCTGTAGGTATAGGGAGAGGTGGTTGTCGAAAGAAGTTGGTGCGTAAGGGCCGTGACAGTTGTGGTCGTTGCGACGGTACGATTTACGGCTTCGGTCATTGAATAATTCACCACCCTGTACGGATCTCCGTTTGGATTACTAAGCCCCAGAAACGACTTGGGGTAATGCGATGGATAGACCATGGGTGCAATGAAATCAAAGTACGGAAGCGCCCGCTCAAGAACTTGCCCAATATTGAGGTCGTCTACATTGGTGGTTGTCATACCAAAAAGGTCAGCGGACATCACGACGCCTGTCGGCTTCACGTGGGCCTGAAGATAGACGAAAAATTCTTCGAGCGCCTGTGCGCGATTGCCGCCCAGATAGACGATGTCAGACATGGGACCATCTGATGGCCACCGAATGTAGTCGTAGTTCAGTTCGTCAAAACCAAGAGCGTACGATTCTTTTGACAGCTCGACAATGTATTCCCAAAATGGTTTTGAAGAAACCGAAACAAACGAAAGTCCTTTGTAATCTTTCCACGGCTCTCCGGGGCGCGACTTACTTTGGACCGATTGATCGGGGTATTTTTTCGTGTAATACGGGTCCTGAAATACCGTGATGCGACCGATGACAAAAATATTTTTAGCGTGGAGGCGGTCAATGAATGTTTTCATGTCTCGCGCACCACATTGGTCGGAAACTGCATGCGCGAGTTTAGGATTGTCGGTCGTAAATGCAATTTTCCCCGTGTAATCTTTTATATCAATGACAATCGCATTAAGTTCCGTCTCATCAACGAGTTCTACGAGAGTGTCGCGAAACGATGGCGTCCCCACCACACATTGACTCATGTAAATAGCCTTAACCGCAGCAGGAAGTGGCACGTGAGTAGCGGAGGATGGCGTTGGCGCGGGAGATGAGGCTCCCGGAGAAGTGTCGTCGCCAAGGGTGACAGAGGTACGAAAGAGATTCGGCGAATAGATAAAACCGCCAAGGGCAAGGGCGATAGCTGCCATGCTTCCTCCAAGAAGAAGGAGCGAGTTCCCCCGTCTTGCCTTACCGCTGCGTCGTGCCGCCATGAGTATTCACATTGCTTTCAATGAAAACGCCACTGCGGCTCGCTTCTCTGCGGCGCTCCCGTGCCATAAATTCTCGGCGAAGCGAAATGGCAACCACGACAATAATGATGCCGAGGACGACAAATATAATTTCTCGCCAGGATTGCGGGAATCCCAAGAACGGGAGTATGCCAACCCCCAGTCCGCACAAAAAGAGAATCGTATCTTTGGACATGGTGGAGCTATTTTAGTACGAGCCGGAAATGAGCACAACAAACTCCCCTCGCACACTGTCAGGACGGGCAGTAAACGACGCCATAAGTTCTTCCGGCGTGCCAAAGCGGAATTCTTCATGGATTTTGGTGAGTTCTCGCGCAATGGCGACACGCCTTGTGGGTACTACCTTCGCGAGCGATTCGAGCGTCTTCATGATACGATGGGGCGATTCATAGAAGACAACGGTGCGAGAAGTTTCAGCAATTTCTCCAAACAGAGTCTGTCGCCCCTTTTTGTGAGGCAAAAACCCAAGAAAGAGAAAATCAGAAGAAGGAAAGCCGGACGCTGAAAGCGCCGCGGTAACCGCTGCGGCCCCGGGAATAGGAACCACGGCCACCTCAGGGAGCTCTTCACGAATACGTGCGACGAGTTTTACTCCAGGGTCAGAAATGGTTGGTGTTCCCGCGTCAGAGACAAGTGCCACCCCCTTCCCTTCCCGGAGCACTGCCACAATTTCATCTTCTTTTATTGCAGAGCTATGCGCGTGGTAGGAGCGTGTCTTTGCGTTGATGCCGTGGCGCTCTAAAAGTACGCGCGTGGTACGGGTGTCCTCACAAAAGATGACATCGACTTCTTTGAGTATGCGAAGTGCCCGAAGCGTAATGTCTTCAAGATTCCCAATCGGTGTCGCCACAATATAGAGTTTTCCTTTTTCATCCATAAAATAGAGTTTATTCTAAACTTCTCAAGAACTTTAGAACTTGGGAGGCACGGCTGGTAATTTTATGGCGTACGCTGTGTCCGTCACTACGCTTCAATAAGAGCCCGGCAATTGCCAGACGTCGCATGTGGTCTGAAGCAGTTTTAAAGTTTATGGAAAGCGCCCCCGCGACCTCTTCCAACGAGAGCTCTGGTTCTTTGCGAAGAAGTTCCAAAATTTCAATGCGCCGATGGTTTGCAAACCCTTTAACCAAACGCTCTAGTTCTCTAAATTTCCTCATGTTACTTTGTTCTAAAGTTCTTGAGAACTTTAGAACAAAGTCAGTATATCAGTGCGCAATCAATTCAGCGACCTTATACACATCCCCCGCTCCAACGGTCATGACAAGATCCTCCGGTCCGGTGTGTTTGAGGAGATATGCTGCAATCTCATCAAATGAGTGGAGTGCTTGCACATTCTTATTTGTCTTTGAGATTGCGCGAGCGAGATCGTTGCTCGTAACCCCAGGTATTGGTTCTTCACGAGCGGGGTAAATAGGTACCAGAATTACATTGTCAGCTTTCGCAAGTTCAGTCACAAATCCGTCAAAAAGGTCCCTCGTGCGTGAGTAGAGATGGGGGTGAAACACAATGGTAATCTTTTTATCCGAAAATTTTTGACGTGCCGCTTTGAGTGTTTCGCGAATCGCGGTTGGGTGATGCGCGTAGTCATCGTATACCAAGGCTCCAGTCTTTGTTTTGCCTTTCGCTTCAAAGCGTCGCCAACTGCCATTAAAAGAAGCGAGTGACGTATCAATGACGTTGTGTGGAAGCATGCCATCGAAGGCGCACGCCGCTGCCTTTGCCGCACGTGCATTCTCTTCATTAAAGGAGCCGAGAAGTTTAAGCGCCGGCACCTGCTCTTTCGTGTAATCAATAATGCGTGCTCTCACCCCCGCAACGATAGGCACTATGGCGGGGTGGACGGGATCTGTGACAATGGCGCCGTGGGACGGCAGCGCGAGAGCGGCTTTCCGATAGGTGTCTTGAAGCGCCTGAAGATCTTTAAAGAAATCAGTATGATCCCACTCAACATTGGTGAGCACCAGAATCGTTGGCGAAAGATCAAGGAGGTGGTTGCGATACTCACAGGCCTCCACAACAAAAAGAGAGGGATTACCGGCAAGGAAATTTGATTCAAAATCTTTAACGAGACTTCCCACAATTGCGGTAGGTTTCTTTCCAGCATCGGCGAGGATTTTGGCGATCATGCCGGTTGTCGTCGTCTTTCCGTGGGTCCCGGTAATCGCAATCGTATAGGCCTCACGCGATGCCGCTCCGAGTGCTTCAAAATAGGAGAGCATGGGGAGCGTACGCTTCATCGAAGCGGCACGTTCTGGGTTATCGCTCCACACCGCGTCGCTATAGATGACCACGTCGACATGAGAAGGAATATTTTCTGGGTTTTGACCAATGGAAACCTTCGCTCCCCTTTTTTCAAGCAGCTCGGTAACGACTGATGCTTCTCTGTCAGAACCAGTCACGACGACTCCTCGGGAAAGAAATAATTGTGCAAGTGCCGACATCCCAATGCCGCCAATCCCAATGAAGTGTGCTTGTTTGACAGATTCAATATTCATGAGCCGTATACCTGGTCAACCGCCTGAGCGAAAATAGGCAAAAATGTCTTCACCGCCTGACTTTGATCATACGGAATCGATCCTTTCTTTCCGGTTATAGGAAGACGATCCATCATGGCTGACTGCACATCAATCTTGCTAAATCCTGTCGCTTTAAGAAGTGTGCAGAAAGCTATGTAGTGTGCCACCGTACCGTTGTTTTGACGAACAAATGCCGCAAATGTTGGATCGGGTGAAGGAATGCGATAGGAAGAATCTTTTTGAATCTCATCTCGGACTTGTAACAAAAAGTCCATGCATTCGCCGCAGGTCTTTCCTTCCTTCTTATTCGGGAGGAGAAAACTCAAAGGGTTTTGTGCAATCCTTGTTATTAAAGCCTGTCGTTCAGGGTCTTTTTTATCAGGTTTCTCTTTCATAAGGCATGTATAGCTGTGATAAACTGTTCCCCTCTATCATATTCATTTTTAAACATTCCAAATGATGCGAACGCGGGGCTAAAGAGGATCGTGTCTCCGCTTTTTGCTTCATGAACTGCCGCCTTCACTACATCTTCTATATTGCGATATATCGCAATATTGGGTAATTGCGATTTTATTTGGTCCGTGCCAGTTCCAGCGAGGAGTATAAGACTTTTGGTACGGACTTTTATCTCCTCAAGGAGCGCATTCATAGTGAGACCTTTATCATAGCCTCCCATAATGAGGATGACGTTTTTGTTACCGCGATCAAGCGCGCGGAGGCCAGCAATTGTCGCTTCTGGAGTCGTTGAGGTGGTGTCATTATAGATTTTTATGCCGTTTTTTTCTGCCACAAGCTCGAGGCGACCCGGAACTCCAGGAAATTTCTGCAACGCTCTTTGAATAATCTCATCATCAACTCCGAATTCTCTCGCTGCTGCTGCGGCCAAGCTCGCGTTGTAGCGATTATGCTCTCCGGGGATAGCAAGTTTCCATGACTTCGGTAAATCTTTCGCCACAACAACATGGCTGCAGATTTTGCTTCTGTATTTCTCTTTAATGATCGGTGCGACTTGAGAGCCCACAACAAGCGTGTCGTCATCTTCTTGGCAAAGAAAGACAGCCGCTTTATCAGCAAGATAGCGATCCCTGTTGCCATAGTAATCAAGGTGATCGTCGTAAAATGTCGTAAAAACGCTTATTTCTGGGCTTATTTTCTCGTCCGCAAATCCTTGGAGTTGCCACGAATCAAGTTCGAGTACCGCGACCGAGTCGCCGCTTACCTTAGAGAGGAGCGCGAGCGTTGAGACGCCAGCGATATTACCGGCAAGAATAGCGTCATCACCCGCCTCTTTAAGTATTGCGTGGATCATTGTAGCGACAGTTGTTTTGCCTCGCGTACCGGTCACGCCAATCACTGGAATCTCTGCGAGCTTCGTGAAAAGCGCTGTCGACATTGTGACAGGGATTTTGTTTTTCTTCGCTTCAGCGATATAGGGGGAGTCGAGCGGAACTTTGGGACCCTTGATGATAAGGTCGCGATCGCGGAAATCCTCGAGCTTATGTTCACCGAGCGTATAGCAAATATTTTTGTATTGCGTTAACTTCTCGAGCGAAGATGCAAGCTCTTTCTGGCTTTTCATATCAGTGACGATGAGGTCTGCACCGCACTCCGCAAGAAATGCCGCGTCCCCTACCCCACGCCCAAGGAGCCCCAATCCCATAAGGGTTATTTTCTTGCCGTTGAAATAAGTGCGGTAATCAATCATGCCAGAAGAGCTACTCTATACTGTTTTGAGCACATGATAAACAGGTGGGGCCACTTCAATAGAATAGTCCGTTCCACCAAAAAGTTCTGCGACATAGGACGAGAAAACGGAAGATTCTTTCGAGATAAGGAATTGCAGCTTCCCTGTTCCTTCAATTGAGAAGCGTTTTATCACTTCCTGTGCCACAGCATCTGCAGGATCAAAGAGTTCGATAGTGCTTCTCTGATCTTTGAGACACTCCGCAAATACATCGGCAACAAAAGGATAGTGGGTGCAGGAGAGTGAAATAATTTCTGCGCTATTTTTTAAAGCACTCTCAACCGCTTCGCGTACCGCGGCCTTAATTTCGCCTTGCGAGGCGCCTGACTCGATAAGACCAGCGAGGGCGGGAACAGCAATGGGTACAATCTGCGTTCCCCCTTTTTGAAATGCGTCCTGATAAATACCGGAACGGATAGTTGCCTCTGTGCCAAGCACCGCGATCTTTTTCTTTCGCGGCGCAAGCGCCGCAACCGTAGGCTCAACCATTTCGATAACGTCAAAGACATGGAGCCGCAGAAGATCGATGGGGACGGCATGAACCGAAACTGACGCACTATTACATGCGCTCACAATTTGAGTACAGCCCGCCGCATGGAGATACCGCAGTGTCATGCCAATAAGATCGGCTATTTCGCTTTTACTCTTTGGCCCGTAGGGCGCATTTGCGGTATCGCCAAAATAGACGATGTCGGCTTTCGACGCTCGCTTGCGAATGGCCTGAAGCACTGCAAGCCCCCCTACTCCAGAGTCAAATATCCCAATCATGTGGGCGCGAGAGGACTTGGTCACCAGTTTCTAAGTCGCTTTGCTCCATAAGAACTGTCGGCCCCGGCTCGTCCGCTTCGCAGACTCCGCCCTTCAAACTCCTTCTCGCCTCACAATGATAACTCGTTCAGACTGCCCCCGGCAGTCTTCACGAATCATTGTGGGCGCGAGAGGACTTGAACCTCCATGCCTTGCGGCATACGCTCCTGAAGCGTACGTGTCTACCAATTCCACCACGCGCCCGTTGCATGGGATCGAACTTTTGTCTTTCCCTTATCGGCGGCAGCGAGCGAGGGCTGAAAACAGATAACTCGCTGTGTGCGGGCGGAAGGGATCGAACCTTCGACCTTTCCCTTATCAGAGGAATGCTCTACCACTGAGCTACGCCCGCACACAAGGAACTATTTTGTTTTCAAGCCCGAGCGAGCGAACCGCCGATATGCTTTGCATATCAGAGGAATGCTCCCTGCCTGCGCAGGCAGGTACCACTTCAGCTAGCCTGCAGTTTCGAACCTTCTATATCTATCAGGAAACGCGCTCTCACGCAAAAGCCCGCCTCGCGGCGGGCTTTTGCTACAGCATCTTTCTTTTGTTTCGTTCATCACCAGTGTCGGTATGTCTGGCGAACCGAGCGCATTTTAAAGATATCGCGCCACTATCTCTCTCGATTGCTCGAGCGATCGACTGTCAGTCATCCTGATGCCTTGCGGCAGAAGGACAACGTTTTCACCTTGAATGAATCCACGAACAGCTTCCGCTACCCGTGCCTTGTTACGACTTACTCCCTGTCACTGAGCTTACCGTGGGCCTGCGCGAGGCAGGACTTCGGGCACTCCCAGCTCCCTTGAGTTGACGGGCGAGTATCTTCGCAAATCTACGAATTAATGTTCCCACCGTACGTGCGGCTTTCCCGCATACGGCGAGTTCAGTGCATCCGCTGCTTCAACAAAAGCAGCCGCTGAACGCCGGCATCCGTCCGATGAATTTCTTTATTCAGAAGTTTCATCATCGTGCAAAATACCGTAAAGTCATGTCGCTTCGATGCAAATCGAAGCGTATGCTTCGTGAAAAACGGAATAATAATATCCGTTAAATCACTCCACCGATATACCTCGAACCGGTAGCAATTTTGGTGATTGGGCCGTGTGTCTTTCTGAAAATACACACTGCCACAGCCAAAATAATCTCGGAGTTTAAAGAGAATCTTTTTGTCTCGCTCGATGAGTTTGATGTAGAACTTTGGTTCTACAACTACTCGTCGAGCTGCCGTTTTTACGTTCGAGGGATCTCGAACATATACGGTAAAGCTCCCTTCTCCGTCTACTAGTCCGACAATATAGTCGGGCGTTAGCGATTCACTGAATGAGCCCTTCATTGCATTCCTGCAGTTACTATGACTCAGCTGACTTCTGACGCTGCGTCAGATTTATTCTACCGTGCATTGGCACGATAACAGCGTCAGATCTCCACAGGTTACGCATTGCTCCTTTCCAAACATCCATACCAGATTTGATTCTCGATCTTCCCTACCCTCACCGCCCATCTGGCAGGTCGATCAATCTGTTGCTTTGTATGGCTATTTTTTGCATCCGGACCCTCCGCCACCATCCTCACGGAATAGTGACTGTCCTTCTGCTACGCTCCCAGAGACGATCCGGGAGGCGCGGATTTTAACCGCGTGGCGCAATGCGCTGCTGTGCGCGTTTATTGTGAGTACAAGACTTGAGAACGTATTCACCGCGGTATAGCTGACCCGCGATTACTAGCGATTCCGACTTCATGAGGTCGAGTTGCAGACCTCAATCCGAATTGGGCCAACCTTTCTAAGGATTTGCTCCGTCTTACGACATTGCGTCCCGTTGTAGTTGGCATTGTATCATGCGTGCAGCCCAGGGTATCAGAGGGACATGCTGACCTGGCGTCATCCCCACCTTCCTCTCCCGTGAGGGAGCAGTCTCGCCTGACATGTAAAACAGGCAACGGGGGTTGCGTTCGTTACCCCACTGAAGGGAACAGTTCAAACCACGAACTGACGACGGCCATGCATCACCTGTGATGCCGCCTTGCGGGGGCTCTCCTTTCAAAGAGCTTTCGTCATCATTTCTAACCCTGGTAAGGTTCTTCGTTTACCATCGAATTAAGCCGCATGATCCACCGCTTGTGCAAGTCCCCGTCTATTCCTTTGAGTTTTAATCTTGCGATCGTACTACCCAGGCGGTTCTCTTAACGCGTTAGCTTCGCCTCTCAGAGGGTCGATACTCCGAAAAGCCAGAGAACATCGTTTAGGGCGTGGACTACTGGGGTATCTAATCCCATTCGCTACCCACGCTTTCGTATCTCAGCGTCAGGAAATGTGCCAGTGTGCTGCCTTCGCATTTGGTGTTCCCCAAGATATCAACGGATTTCACCCCTACACCTTGAGTTCCGCACACCTCTCACATCCTCGAGTTGTGCCGTTTCTCCCGCGCTTCCGCTGTTGAGCAGCGGGCTTTTACGAGAGACTAACACAACCGCCTACATACCCTTTACGCCCAGTGATTCCGGGTAACGCTTGGGGCCTCTGTATTACCGCTCCTGCTGGCACAGAGTTAGGAGCCCCTTATTCTTGGAGTAACGTCAATAATTTCCTCCTCCATAAAAGATGTTTACGTCCCGAAGGACTTCGTCCATCACGCGGCGTCGCTCCGTCAGGCTTTCGCCCATTGCGGAATATTCTTGGCTGCAGCCATCCGTAGATGTATGGGCCGTGTCTCAGTCCCATCGGTGGGGGTCAAGCTCTCACTCCCCCTAGCCGTCATAGCCTTGGTAAGCCATTACCTTACCAACTAGCTGATAGCCCGCAGGCTCTTCCCTCAGCGGATTGCTCCTTTACTCTCTCGAGACTATCGGGGATTACCTCGCCTTTCGGCGAGCTATACCCGACTGTGGGGTAGATTCCTACGTATTAATACCTCGTCTGCCGCTCCCTTGCGGGCGCTCGACTTGCATGCCTTATCCACGCCGCCAGCGTTCACCCTGAGCTAGGATCAAACTCTATTTTATGAAGCTCCACGCTTGCGCGCTTCGCCTCGATGAACGAAACAAGAGAAAAACGCTGTTGTGTCTTTCTGTTTGTTTCAATTGGAATTTCCTAGACTCTAGTCGGAAGTAATCTGGTGATACTTCCTTTTTTGGTTTCTTGTCTTCCGAGCCGCCGTAGCTCCTACAGTCACGGTGGTCGGATTTGCTGTGAATCTATTCAGTTGTCAACGAACCCCTCCCGCTCTCCGGACTTGAACAAAAAACCGCCGAAGCGGAAGGTAGAGGCTATTATATAGACGACGAGCCAAGAGTCAAGCGACAGTCTTCTCCAACGCAAGATGACACCCAAATCGGGGACGATTCTAGCGTAAAGGGAGCCGAAAATGGCTCCCCACGCGAAGTCGCCGTAGCATGCC
>SBAW01000003.1 GCA_005239955.1 bacterium
AGCCGCACAAGAAATGCAAAAGGCAAAGCACGAATTATTCGCCACCATTAAAAAAGGTATGCTATGATTTCGGTGTCATTTTGCTATTGGAAAATACTTTCGGCAGCACGCTTCCCGCCCCAACTTCAACGACAACGCTCGGCGGAAGCGAACGCAACTCCCTCTCAAGTTCTTCTTCTGGCCATTTCCGTACTTTAAGGAGGAGATGCGCCGACACGCCACGTTTGGTGCGAAGCATGCCAGGAAAAAGGGCAGGCTCCCACCGCTTTAATTTCTCCTCGAGGATTCCCGCTGCTTTTTCAACCTGTGGTTTGCCGCCAGAAACTGACACACGGACGAGTGTTGAAAACGGTGGGTAGGAAAACCGTTCACGGGCAGCAATCTCTTCTCGATAAAAATCCATGAGCGCGCCAGACAAAGCGTGGGTGAATACGCTCCGACTTGGTTCGCGCGTTTGAATGAGGAGCTTCCCCGCGGCAAGTGTGCGCAGTCGTGCGATGAGTGAAAAAATACGTTCATCGGCGGCGTAATCGGGGAGTGCAAAGAGCGAATCAAGTGACGCGACGGCGATAAGCTCAAGCGGGCGTCGGAGATAGGGAATCGCGCGTTCCGTACCAACAAGAATGCCGCTCGGGGACTCATAAAATGCATTGGCTACTTTGGCAGCTTTTCCATGATCGCGGGTTGCATCTTGGTCGATGCGAAAGAGGGGAGTTTTCGGAAGGAGATCATGGAGCGCTTCCTCAACACCGGCACTCCCTATCCCTAAACTCGTGAGTTTCCAACTGTTGCAGGTACGACATTTTTCATGGGCGGAGCGCCTTGTACCACAGGTGTGACAGAGAAATACATTCCCGGATGGCGTTTTATGGAGAACGACCATCCGATCACAGGAGTCGCAGCGTACCGGATTACCACAGTCGTCACAGACTGTTGATGGCTGAAGGCCGCGTCTCGTGACGTAGAGGAACGCATGACGACCCTCTGCCACCACCTCTTTAAGAGCCGCAGACAGTTCATTTGAGAGGACCTGGAAGCCTTTTTTCCCTTTGCGGTATTCGCGCATGTCGATCGTGGATGCAGGAGTTCGAAAGACGATACGTGAGCGCACCGGTGTTATTTCTGCGGCATCATGCTGCTCGAAGGCTCTCAGTGTTTCAATGCGAAGGGGCAAATCGCCAAGGAGGATGCGAATGCGGCGCGCACGTGCGACTTCGCGCGCAGCGATGCGAATATCAATAAAGGGGCGTTCCAATCGCTTATAGGCTCGCGCGCCTTCGCGCTCCACAATAATGAGCGAGAGATCGGCGCGCGGTACGGCAAGAAAGCCGGGAGTCACAATAATAAGGAGTGGGTGAGGGTCCTCGCTCGCGCGCGTAAAGCGCGCGAGCGCCTCTTTACTTTTCAGTTCGCTATGAAGCACCACCACATATTCAGTCACCCCACGGGAGAGTTCTTCCTCAAGTGCGAGCGCTTCCGCGATCGTGGGTACGACAAGGAGAATTGATTCGCGACGGGCAAAGGCCTCGCGAATGAGGCTGCGATACTCTGATAGTCGCTCATCGTAGGGAGCTTGGAGCACCAACTGCTCATATCCTCGACCCGAGGTTTCGGGCTTTGCCTCCGGGAGCTCCTTTACTTGTCGTAACAAGGGCAAGGGAGCGAGTGCAGAAAAAACAGCTCCGGGGGCTGCAACAAAATAATGTGCAATAGCTCCAACCGCATCGAGAAAAGAGGCTGCGAACACTGCTTTTCCTTTCCCACGCAGTTTTTGGAGTGTAAAGCCTGCCTGGCGAAGTTCCGTTTTGCGCTCGTGTGCCTCAGTGCATTGAAGGACAACGCCTGGCACGATTCGTTTGCGCAAGGTGATTGATACAAGCGTGCCCCCCGCAACCTTCTCCGGAGAAAAGTATGTGAGCGTCCCCGGAGCGTAGCTTCGTGTAATTGGCATGACTTCCACCACAAACATACTGCCATTCTACGCCATTTAAGTTTGTCGAAAACGGTGATCTGCTTTGTCGCTCGCTGCGCTTCTTCCTCGCAATATTGTCAGATATTGCTCCGTTCAGTGCTCGCTCGCTTCGCGCATCTCGCCAATTTTCGCCAAACTCAAAATCTATATCAGCAGCTGGCAAAAGGAAGGTAGGACGACTACAATACTCTACCTATGTCACAGTTACGCGTACGGGGACTTGCTGGCAAGAAAGCCCTCACCGGAACCCTGCGGGTGAGTGGTGCGAAAAACTCTGCACTCAAGGCACTTGCGGCGAGTATTCTTTTTGCGGATGAATTGCGCCTCACGAACGTCCCTCTCATTGAGGACATTGAGACACTCTCTACGCTTCTTCTGGGTGTTGGCGTTACCTCGCAAAGAACAGGGGACCACGAACGTACCTTCAGCGCACAAAACGTAACATCGGGGGCGCTTGATGTGCCCCTGTCGGAGAAAATTCGCGCATCGATTGTTCTCACGGGGCCACTCCTCTCGCGCACCGGTGGCGTTTCGTTTCCGCATCCCGGCGGCGATGTTATAGGTGCGCGCCCCATTGATCTCTTTCTTGCGGGGTTTGTTGCCATGGGCGCAACCGCAACAAGTATGGGCGGTACCTATACACTCAAAGCTCCGCAAGGGCTCCACGGTGCTGACATTTTTTTCCGCATCGTTTCCGTTACAGCAACGGAAACCCTCATGATGGCTGCCGTTTTGGCGAAGGGAAAGACGATTTTGCGAAACGCCGCGATGGAACCAGAGATTCCCCACCTCGCCGAATTTCTCAACCGCTCTGGCGCAAAAATCTCTGGGGCAGGCACACCAACCATAACCATTGAAGGCGGCCCGCTTCTTCGTGCGGGAGGCACAAGTTACGACATCCTTCCCGATCGTATCGAAGCGGGAAGTTTTGCAATCCTGGGCAGCCTTCTTGCGGACGAACTTGAAATTACGAACTGTGTACCGGAGCACTTCGCCATCCTGACAGAAATGCTGCGTTTTTCAGGCGCCCCCATCAAGGCGGAAGGATCATCGGTACGAATTTCGGGGAATGGAAAGCGCTCGAACAATACGTTTAAACCACTTACCATTTCTACTCATGAGTATCCCGGTTTTGCGACTGACCTTCAGGCACCGATGACCGTGTTTCTCACGCAGGTTAACGGGGAAAGCAACGTTTTTGAAACAATTTTTGAGGGGCGGCTCAACTACACGCAAGATCTTGTCCAGATGGGCGCCGATATTACCATGGGGAATCCGCATCAAATTATTGTACGGGGGCCCTCGACGCTTTATGGAAGGGAACTCTTTGGCCCCGACATTCGCGCCGGACTCGCGTATCTCATCGCAGCCTTAGTTGCCGAAGGCGATTCAGTCATCAATAATGTGCACTACATTGACCGTGGGTACGAACGCATTGAAGAAAAGCTTGCCGCAATAGGCGCTCCGGTCAAGAGAATGCAGTGAGTAGTACGTAGTCTATAGTCGGTCGTGAGAAGAATATGACAGAAGGATACAAAGATCTTATTGTGTGGCGACGGTCCATGGAATTAGCCGAAGCAATATATGCATTAACAGCCCATTTTCCTCCTCCAGAACAATATGGAATTGTTTCGCAAATGCGTCGGTCGGCCGTCTCGATCCCATCTAACATTGCTGAAGGAAGTAGGAGAATAGGTAAAAAAGAATTCCGACAGTTCCTTGCCATCGCATTCGGCTCCGGTTCTGAACTCGAGACGCAGATCGAATTGAGCCAGCGACTGAAATTGGGTAGGCCAAGTGACTACACTCGCGTCAACTCACTACTCGATGAGTGTATGAAGATGCTTTCCACAATGCTTCGGAAGAAGGAATAACGTACCCCACTATTCATTTTCGACTACTGACTATAGACTAACGACTATCGACTTATTTTTATGTCGTTTTTTGTACCAAAACTGGGCATTGATCTTGGTACCGCCAACACGCTGGTGTTTGTCCCCAATCGTGGGCTTGTGCTCAATGAACCTTCTGTTGTTGCGATATCTGAGCAAGACAATCGTATTCTCGCGGTGGGAGCAGAAGCCAAGCGCATGGTGGGACGAACTCCGGGAGAAATTATTGCTTATCGCCCCATGAAAGATGGTGTCATTGCGGATTATCGCGTCACCGAAGCGATGCTTCGCTATTTCATTACGCGCGCCTTGGGGAGGTGGAATTTCTTCAAACCCGAGGTCATGATTTCGGTTCCCGCCGGAGTTACCTCAACTGAGCGTCGTGCCGTTATCGAAGCGGCTATTAAAGCGGGTGCGAGGAGTGCCTATGTGGTTAAGGAACCTATTCTTGCGGCAATTGGCGCTGGCATCCCCATTCAGGAGGCGCGCGGCCACATGATTGTTGATATTGGAGGCGGCACGACCGATGTGGCGGTGATTTCGCTTGGCGGCATTGTTGCGTCAACGTCGGTAAAGTGTGCGGGCGATCGCATTGACCACGCCATTGCCGATTACGTAAAGAAAACCTTTAACCTCGCGATTGGCGAAAAGACGGCGGAAGACATCAAAATTGAAATCGGCTCTGCGGTGCCACTTGAAGAAGAACTTTCAATGACCATTAAAGGCAGAGATTTTATTACCGGCCTTCCACGTTCAACGGAAGTTCGAACCAATGAGATTGTAAAAGCAATTGCACGGGAACTGCGCGAGATGATTAAGGCTATGAAAGACGTGCTTCAGGAAACGCCGCCCGAGCTTGCGGCGGATATTATTGACCACGGTATTACGATGACCGGCGGTTCGTCGCAACTGCGCAATTTTCCCGAGTTGGTATTTCGTCGCACGGGAGTCAAAGCAACTTTGGCCGAAGATGCGCTCTATTGTGTGGCGAAGGGGACGGGTATTGCGCTACAACACCTCGACGTTTACAAAAAGGCGATCGTCGCAAAGCGCTAGCTCGTCCGCTGAAAATCGCGATCTGCTGCGTTGCGGGGCCCAAGCAGCTTCTCACCATACCAAAAAGTATGGCTCGTTCGCAGCTTTTCCCACGCCTTGCAGCTCATCGATTTTCAGCGGACGAATATTGTTAAAGACCGATATATGCACAACTCCCCATCGCAATCGCTTCACGAAGTGAGATACTAGAGACAAATCCACCTCAACGGTCAGGGAGGAAACCATGACCAAAGGTAAAACGGGCAAGGAATGGGGGCGGGTGCTCCTCTATCTTGCCTTCGGGTTGTTCTTTCTCAATCCATCACACGCCAACGCTTCGTGTGCGACGACTGAAGGCGTCCGAAACGTCGCGTGCGAAACCGTTCAAGCGTTCGGTTCGAAAGCGCTCGACGTCATCCAGGAGCGCATTTCTGAATCGGAGCGGGAGCGGAAGCTCCTCGCGCTGTTCCATAGCCGCTTCGATGTACGCGGCATTGGCATCCCGCTCGCGCGTTGCGTTGGCGCAAACTGGGATAGCGGCGCTCATTCGATGAGCAACGGAGAACGTCAGAAGGCAGCTGACCTCATCGGCCGCTATATCGTGCGTAACCTCGTCGTAGCTCGCTTCGGCGACTTCATCAAAGATGCACGGGAGGTACGGTTCGAAGTGCGCTACTCCGCCTTCGTAGGGAACGCTGGGACGGTCACTGCGGCCCTCATCAAGGACAAACAGGAACTGTCGGTACGTTTCCACTTGACCGAGCGCGGTGGGGGCCTCTACGGCTCTTCCGATTGGCGCATTAAAGACATGTGCATCGAAACCTACGGCTCGTGCATGTTACGCGCATACACCCAAGCGATGTGCGAGCATGCTCAAAAGCCGCCGTTCCAGAAGCTCCTCAATGAACTTGCGAGCCCGGCGCGCGCGTTCATTGAGACCCTTCGGGGGCTTGTCGAGGGCAAAGTGTCTCTCGTCGAGCGCGAAAGACGATGATGAATATGCATGCGGCCGCCGACCCCTGTCGGCGGCCGCTTCGCGTTCGATCCCGTAGTAGATTTTGGCGATGCTCGCCTACGCGAGTGGCGTAAATTTTCGCCCAAACTCACTATCGGATTGACAGAGGCGCTTGAAGGCGTGATTGTGGAAGCAATGTGAACACCACGGGAGGGTAGCGATGCTCAAATACACACCATCGCTCGCCCTCGTCCTTGCGGCGGCGGCGAGCACTGCTGAAGGGCCAAGGCTCCTTAGCGCTCCCATCGAGGCGTACGATTGCCGCGCGAACCGGGCGGTCGTAGATGTGGTCTGGCCTCTCAACGGCAAGACGACATATACGATCAGGACGGATGCGCGTGGCACCATCGTGAGGATCACCATCAGGCGCAGCCTGCTCGATAAGGGAGTGCCGGATGCGATCTACGAGTCCGACGCGGCGACGCTTGCGCACCCGGGATTCCAAGCGTACTGGCTGCAATACGTTGACGCGGATCCAGAGGTGGCGAAATGCCGCGAAGCACGCCTCGCGGCGCGGACGCAGAAGGGCCGGCAAGACTAGCCGGCCCTTTCGCTTTATTCCGCACCAAAGCGGAGCTTTGGCTGTCTGATGAAGCGAAAGGGCGGCCGGAGCGGGGTTATCCATGCGGCGGTGAGCATGCGAGCCGTATCCGCATGGGTCGCGAGGCGGGGCCGCGAGCACTTGGCGGTTTGAAGCTTATAGAGCAAGAACCGCTTAGTGACTCGTGGCCCTTTCGCGTTGGTAAACGCCATAGTTTGTGGTTTGCTTACAGCAGGTGTCTTGGCTATGGAGCCAAGGCCGTGGCAAGGGAGTAAATGCCATGAGGTTTCTTGTTTCACTGTGCGTGCCGCTCGTCGCTGCAGTTCCCGCTCTCGCGCAAAACGGGGCGAACGAGGCCGCACTCCGGACGGCGGGCCAGACAAAGTTCGTCTCCGCAAAGATGTGCGGATGCCCGGACGCCTCCATGGTCCTGCCGAGGCCAAATGGCAAAGGGGAGATGTGCGAACTCTTCTTTTACGTCGGCGGCATCTCCATCACGCTGACGAGTAGGCGGGATGGCGAGCTCGCCGTTTCGATCATCGAGAAGGAAGACTTTCGGGATGGGCCGCAGCAAGATATCGTGGTCAATCCCGAAGACGCCCGGATCGTTCGCGCGACCAATTGGCGCGGAGGCTACAATTACGACGCCTCCAACCCCACGATGAACAGCGCGGGCAAGACGGTGGCCGAACTCGAGGCTCACTGGTACGCCACTCTCACCAAGGCAGTGTCGGCGACGGTGGCTTACGTAAAGAAGCACTGTCCGCCGTAAGTTCGAAGCCGCGCGCCGATGGATTCGGCGCGCGGCCGCTACTTTTAGTACAATGAGACTATGCTGGAATTGCTTAGCCATCATGCGCTCCTCCTTGAAACCGAACCCCAAGACGCTGTCGCGAAGGTTACATCGGCGCTTGAGAGAGCAAAAATTACCGTAGCGGGGAACCCCGACGTACTTATTCTCGAGCACGAAACATTGGGAATCGATGAGGTGCGCGAAATTATCTCTCGCGCCTCTGCGCGCGCGCTCATGCCGTCGGGAAAATGGTTTATCATTTCTTTTCTTTCGGTTACGCGCGAAGCGCAAAATGCGCTCCTTAAAACGATTGAAGAACCAACGGCCGATACGCACTTTGTGCTCATTACTCCCGACGCTTCACGCATCCTTCCGACACTCCGTTCACGCCTCCATATTGTAAAAGGGGAGAGTGCGGAGAGCTCAAAAGAAGTAGAACAGTTTCTGAAGAACCCCATTCCCACACGCCTGACGCAGCTCGCGCCCATGATTAAAGACAAGGACCGTGCTCGTGCCATATCGTTTTTGCGGGAGCTTGAAGGAGCGGCAGGGGAGAAGGGGTTCGCCACTTCCGATCCCGACTTTGTGCACGATCTGATTCGCTTTCGCGACTACCTCGCTGACCGCGGCTCGTCGGTAAAGATCATCCTTGAATACATCGCTCACGCCGCCCCTCGCGCCTAATCACAACATTCTAATATTCTATAGAATATTAGAATGTTGTGAAAAGTAAAAAATACAACTTGTTCGCTGAAGGGCGATTGCTATACTACTCATCCATGAAAGTAAAAGAGGGAAAGAAGGCGCCGGATTTTACACTCCTCGATCAGGATGGGAAGGAGCATACACTTTCTGGTTATCGCAGACAGTGGATGCTTTTGTACTTTTATCCGAAAGACGACACAGCCGGCTGTACCAAGGAAGCATGCGGCATTCGCGATGCTTTCCCTGGGTTTAAAAAATCGAAGGCCGTTGTCCTTGGTGTTAGTACAGACGGAACGAAGAGTCACAAAAAATTTGCCGAAAAGTATGACCTCCCCTTTACACTCCTTGCAGACGAAGACAAAAAAGTCGTGAATCTCTACGATGTGTGGAAGCTTAAAAAATTTATGGGACGTGAATACATGGGCACCATTCGTACCTCGTTTCTTATTAGTCCCGAGGGAGTTATCGTAAAGCGATACGAGCAGATTAATCCCGAGAAGCACGCAGAAGAAGTCCTTACTGATTTAGCTACGAAATAACCATGCAAGCGGTCATATTAGCGGCAGGAAAGGGTACGAGGCTTCGCCCCCTCACGCTCGAAATACCAAAACCAATGCTTCCCGTTGGCGGAAAGCCAATCCTCGAGCATACGCTTGCCGCACTTCCTACGGAGGTGGACGAAGCGATCATTGTTGTTGACTACTTAGCTGATCAGATCAGAGCACATTTTGGTGATCGTTTTGGTCATCTCAAGATTATTTATGTCACGCAAGGGGAAAAGACGGGAACGGCTGCGGCACTTGGCTATGCGCGTCCCCATCTGCGACCAGGAGAAAATTTTATGGTCGTTCATAGCGACGACATCTATTCAGCGCCCGATCTCAAGGCGGCAGTCAAAGCGGGGCCGTCGGTCCTTGTTGCCGAGTCGGATCATCCCGAGCGCTTTGGGGTCTGTGTGCTCGATAAGGACGGTAATCTCGATTACATGCTTGAGAAACCGGAAAACCCGCCCTGCAATTTGGTTATGACGGGGGTCTACGTACTGCCGCATGAGATTTTTGATATGCCAGTAACTACATCAAAGAACGGAGAAATTACTCTCTCCGAACAGGTGGGGCTTCTTGCCAAAAAAATTCCCCTCAAGATTGTGCGGATGTCGTTGTGGGTTCCCATCAACAATCACGAAGAGTACGAAGCGGCACAGAAACGTTTCGGTAGCTTGCGCCACAATAATTCAAGCGTATAGTTCGGTGAGATTGAATCCTGCAACCTCACGGAGGTTTCCATGAGCAGGCGAGTCCGATTTGTGACCGAACGGCTGAAATTCGCCCCCTTCGTACTTCATACGATGTGGCCCCTGCGCGACGGACACCGACCGTTTTGTCCGGATGGCCGGCGAGTTTATGCACGGCTCACCGGCGATCGTGACGAAGTGCCTCTGCAACCTCTACCCGCTGAAGTGCTTCGCTTTCTTGCGATTCATCGCGAGAAATTCGTCTCGCGTCGCACGCTTGGCGAGGTGATCCGCGGCCTCGCGAACGTCGATCCGTCTTGGGAGACGGTACGACGCGTCATTCACTTGACGCGCCGGGCGCTCGATGTAGTCCATGAAAGCGGGGGGCGACGCTGCTCGAGACGATCAACCACTCGATCGACAAGCGCCGGGAGCACGATCTAGACGGAGGTGCGAGCTACATTCTCCGGTAGCGCGCACTTGCTCAAGAGAAAGCAAGCGAGCAAGCAAGCGCCGGTCCGAGAGGACCGGCGCTTTGTACTTTACAATTTGCTATACTCGCGGCGGGTAGCATTCGCTGCCGATCAAACACGAAAGTCGGAGGCGACTATGGAACGAGGTCTCGATTACTCTCGGACGAAGGGAGGCATTATTCGCCTTCCAACGATCGTCATTGATGTTCGCGGCGGCATGCTTTGCACGCCGTCTCGGAAAGGAGAAAAGAAAAAGAAGATTTTTCTGGTCCCGCAGGAATATGCGGTGCTCAAAGAAATTCTCGCAGAGCGGGGAGATAAAACAAACCTCTACGTCAAGATCTGTAAGGCGTCGGGGGGTGCTCCGCTTCCAAAGATCGTGGACGTCATTGTGCGTTCCCTGAGGCTCAAGTTTGACGCGGTGACTCTCGGAGCAAGCGGCCACATCGTCACAAAGTGGGGGAAAGGGTACGACTTTTCGGTCGAGCCTCAAGACCGAACTGGTCTCGCGAAGCGTCCGCGTGGTCCTAAGCGGCGTCTTCTGAGGAAGCTCGCGTGGCTCCGACACGAAAAGCTCGCGCAAAAGCGTGCCGTAGCAGCGGCGGACTGAAGAGCGTTCGGCGCCGGCCGCTCCAGAGGGGAGCGGCCGGCGAATCGTTTTCGCTTCCCTGAATTCATTTGCAATTCTTTTTTCGCTGCATATAGTGTCTCGCGGGAGGACTCACCTTTGGACCCGAAAGGAGGGGCCAATGGAAAAGTCATCATCGACTGCTGAAGTAGTGCAGTTCGGAATGTTCACCTACCACATTTCGACGCGGACGATCTCGCACTCCGGCACCGGCAAAACATCGCGGCTGCCTTTCTATCCTGCGCGCATCATGGATATGCTCGCGAAGAAGAAAGGAAGGCTGGTGGGGAAAGAAAATCTCCACTTCGCTATGTACAAGGGTCAGAAGAAGCCGTGGCCAAAACTGACCGCCGTTGACGATACCGTGAGGCGCGTCCGGAGCGTGCTCGACGCCATCTCCGATGGCGCCCGAGGAGGCGACTACATCTCCGGAACATGGGGCGAAGGCTACAGGCTCGCGGATGAACCAACCCCACGCAGAGAGGTGTTCCACCAATCAGGCGGTCCACGAGGCGGAAGGTTCGGCACGGCCTTACGCGCCATTGGAAGACAGTGAACAATAAGCGCCGACCAGGAGGGCACACCCATGGTCGGCGTTCGCGTTTCTGCTAGGATGAGCGCGTGAGCCCGAAGAAATTTAGAGAACGGCGAAAACGAATTTTGCTTCTCAATAAGAAACTCAAGGAACTGTTTCCAAGGGCGACGATTGCGCTGCGGTATTCAAACGACTGGGAACTTCTGGTCGCAGTGCAGCTTTCTGCGCAATGCACCGACAAGATGGTGAATAAGATTACGGAAAAGCTTTTCAAGAAATATCGAACGCTTACCGACTACGTGAATGCTGATCCACAGGAGTTCGAGCAAGATATTAAATCAGCCGGGTACTACCGCAACAAGACAAAAAATAT
>SBAW01000038.1 GCA_005239955.1 bacterium
CGGCAACAGTGCCTCCCCCGCCGCCTCCACTGCCGCCCGTTGAGCCACTGCCCGTGCAGGTCGTTGCCGAGGGTGTCACCGTAATGGTAACGGATGTGCCGCTTTGAGAGGCGGGAAAGGAGAGATCGAGGATTGACTGATCGGAATCACATGCGTCTCTTGAGACATAGACGCTCGCTGCATTGTGAGCGAGCGTCTTACGGTCGGGCGATGAAATAGAAATGTTTGATCCCGGCTCGAGTTTAACAACAAGAGTGTCGGTGCCCGCAACAGCTTCAGCGATGGCCGCCGACGTGCCACTCACATTGAGTGTAATGCTGTTAATCGAAAAAACTGTATTGCTGCTACCGGTGAGCGCGACGTCGTCGTATGCCGCTTGAACATACAGCGGCGACAGGAGTAGTACAAGGAGACTGAATAACGTGAGGAGCGCAAAGTCTGCGCTACGTAAAGGGGAGTGAATCATGGCAGTTTAACGTACCGCCATCCATGACCATGTCGCTGCGGCTGGATTAATGCTCCCTTCTGTAGCTCCGGTATTGTATGCCGCAACTTGAATGGTGTCGGCGGCTGTTGAAGATGCACTCGTGAATATGATTTGGTTTGGAGCGCTTGCTGGGGTTACAAAGACCTTATCGGCAGTGGTGACACCGGTTGCGGTACATGTAGCGACAGCTGTTGAAGATGCGGCAATTGCAGGGAGATCGACCGAACAGGTGCCGAAGAGGAGCTGCGTGATCGCTGAACCGCCAGCCCCGATGAGAGCGCCTGCGCTTGAGGTGGTGGTTCCCACAACGCCGAGAGCGACATAGGGTGAAGAAGAGGCGACGCCAACGCGATTAGCGTTCGGATCGATGACGAAGGTGTTGGAATCAAAGTTAATTCCGGCACTTGAGAAGCTGACTGTCGTAGTCGCCGACTGATTAACGGTCAAGTTCCCATAGAAGGTGGTCGCCCCACCAAGCAGAACCGTTGAGGAGGCTTGGAGAACGCCGTCAAACCATGCGATACCGTCAATTTCAACATCGCCCTCCACGCCGAGCTCGTCGGCGCCCACCGTACCAATGTTACCGAAGGTGCTCCCGGTACCGATACGCAATTGTGTAAAGTAACCATTTGCTGTCACGCTGTCCGCAACAGCATCTCCTAAGGTTACATTACCGTAGGTGGTAACCGCACCGGTAATTTGAACGGTACTTGAGGCTGTCATAGCTCCCGTGACCGCCAGAGTGCCTCCGGTATTTATGTTTAAGCCAATCGTTGTGGAACCTTGAACAACAGTGGCGAGTACTAACATAGACAACACAACTGAGGTAACGACCGACGCCAGCGCTCGCGGATGTATTGAATGAAATATGCGATGCATGTAACTACGAAATAACTACTAAGCGCGACCGGTGAAGGTCTTCCACCCTATTGTAGCTCCCCCCCCCTCCATTCCAATAAGATCGTGAAGCAAAGTGTGGATAACCAATAACTTCTGTATAGCGATGAGAATGGGCCACCCACTTGCGTGGCTCAGCTAAAACAAACCCGTCTATCACGCCCCATTTGGGTCGAGAATTCCTTAAACGCCAGTGTACCTTTATGGTTGACGGAAAGTTCGACTGCAAGCCCTTGTGATACATCATCGTTCCAAAATTGATCGAAGAGAAAATTGCCGAGCGAATAGTAAATTGTTTTCCCGCGGTAGACCTCTTTTTCCAACACGACGTGGGGGTGGGAACCAATAATAAGATCTGCTCCGGCATCAATAAGTTCCCGCGCCGCCTCGCGTACGCGAAGCGGCGCTTTTGTATACTCCTCTCCCCAGTGGGCATAGACCACCACGATGCGCCCTTCGACCTTTTCTTTATGTATAAGCTCGCTCGTACTCGCAAGACTTAAGCCCCCAAACTCGTTGTAGTTCACGAACGAGATCGGCACATTGCGGAGTGTAGTACGATATATCGTACTAATCTCGTCGAGACTCTCGAAAAACGAGACACGAGCTTCTTTCAGGAATCGTTTTGTCTGAGCGAGGCCCTCGGGGCCAAAATTCATGATGTGGTTGTTTCCAAGATTGACGAGGTGAATGTTTGCCCGGTAGAGCGCCCTCGCACTTTCCGGTGCGAATGTGAACGTATAATTCTCGGGACTGCCGACCGTAGACCCTTCAGAGACTGACAGGTAGCTTGTAATGGGCCCCTCGAGATTGCCGATGACAAGGTCATATGCTGCGAGACGCTCGGCGACACAAGAGAGCGGGAAATGCGCCCCGCGCTCACGCATTGCTGTTCTGATAGAGCGATCGAAAAATATATCACCGACAAAAAGGAGCCTCACGGATTCATCGGCGACTCTTTCCCCCGGCCCCAGAGCAATACGAGGAAATAATGACGCCACACTTATAACAATGAAGGCGGCAACAAAAAACGGAGCAGTTTTTTGCATTAAAATTCTTTCGTCTCGCCCTCTTCCATAGGGACAAATGAAATCCCCGCTTTAGGAAGAATATTCTGCGGAAGGAGACGCCATGGCCCCATACGGTCACTTCGAAGCATGGCATCGTGAATGGGAATACAGATTTTTGGTTTTGCGGACATAGCAAAGTCCAACCCTTCACTTAATTTCATCCATGGGGCGATGACGGGGAGGGCTAAAATTTCTACGGGGCGTTTAGGAACCGAGAGCGCATCCCCTGGATGGAAGAATCGCTCACCGATGAAGTAGCCCGTATTGTGAGGACATGGCCAATCTTTATGAATGAGCGCATGCTCTTTCCCTGATCCCGTAATCGCAACCCCTTTTACTTCGGCCGATTGTTCGTCCTCAAGCCCAAGAGCCTCGATACCCACTTTCCCGAGAAGTTCGACGACGACGTGGTTCGTATAAATCGGTACGGAGAGATTGTTCGCAAGAAGTGTCTGTACGGCTTCAACGCTCACATGATCCTGATGCTCATGGGTGATGAGAATGGCGTCAATGCCCGTGACCTTTTCATACCCACTTGTCCACGCGCCGGGGTCAATGAGAATACGCGCGCTCCCCTCTTCAACAATGAGGCAGGAATGACCGAGCTTCGTGATTTGCATACTCCATTATACAAAGTCGGACCTGGTAATTAGGGCTACGATGGCCATGTGATCGCTTATCCCATCAACAAGTTTCACCTCATTCGCTTTGTACGCTGGGGTAGTAAAGAGTCCATCAACCATATGAGGAAGGGCGCCAACACGATGGAGTGTTGCATCGATACTCGTTTTGTAGTGTAGAGGAATGTTGTCTTTGTAGCGCGCGGCAATCTTCGAAAATATTTCGCCCCCGCGCGGCGCATTAAAGTCGCCGACAAGTACACATTCGCCAACTTCGTCGAGCACCGCGAACATCCGTTTGAGATCGGCACGTTGAAAATCACTGGCCGAACCGTCGGGCGTCCAGGTGAAGTGGGTTGTAGCAATACGAAATGTTGCGCCCTCTTTCTCTACCTCAATTCCCGAAACCGCATGAGTCTCGGTCGCGTGTTTTGTTGCGGCATTGGTGAAATCAAAATGAGGAAGTACTCCTGGTACTCCCCAATAATATTTTTCAAAAAAATTACTGGTGCTGAGGCGAGAAAAGATTCCCTGCCCAAATGGTCCCGGCTTCCCTTCGGCATCATGTATGGTAACAGGTGTGTAGTGACAGCGGCCGCCGAACACCTCCTCAAAACGAGGGACATCGTACTCCATAAGCTCTTGTAGGCACGCCACATCGGGAGCCTCTCTCTCTAGAAATGCAGCTGCACGATCGACATGCTTAGAGCGCTCGATATTGAGCGAGATGAGTTTGAGCGCAGATATTGACGCCATGCTTACCTAGTACTACTTTCTCTTACGCTCAACAGCCGCTTTAATAAATGCGGTAAAAAGCGGGTGGGGATCCAGCGGTCGCGCTTTAAGTTCGGGATGGAATTGACTACCGAGGAAGAATGGATGCGCGTCTTTTGGCAACTCTGCAATTTCCATGAGTTTACGGTCTGGTGATTGACCCGAAAAGACATATCCAGCGGCCTCCAATTTCTCAATATACGCAGGGTTTACTTCATAGCGGTGGCGATGACGTTCACTTATCTCCTCTTTCCCGTACGCTGCATAGGCTTGTGTGCCTTTTTTGAGCGAAGCCGGATATTTACCGAGCCGCATGGTGCCACCAAGTTTTTTTTGCGCAATTTTTTCGCGTTGCTC
The DNA here is from genome assembly GCA_005239955.1 of bacterium. Lineage (GTDB taxonomy): Bacteria > Patescibacteriota > Minisyncoccia > Phycocordibacterales > SBAW01 > SBAW01. The sequence goes on from SBAW01000038.1 coordinate 4,206, forward strand.
ATCCATAACGGCAATGATGGGGTGCGGCGTATCGGGGTTCACCTCAGTCGTGTGAGCACCGGCGAGACCCACCACGTTACGCGCATATTCGATGGTTGCAAGCTGCATACCATAACAGAGTCCCAGGTATGGAATCTTGTTTTCGCGGGTATAACGAATGGCCGAGATAATGCCTTCAACGCCACTTGAGCCAAAGCCTCCCGGCACGACGACACCATCAAAATTCTCGAGTTCCGAAACATCTTTCGTGCCCTTTTCAAAATCTTTGGAATTAAACCAGGTGAGCTCTGCTTTTGCGCCCACCTCAAAGGAAGAAAACTTTATTGCTTCAATGACAGAGATGTACACATCGGAGAGAACAAAATCTCCTGAATCAAAATACTTACCGACGACGGCAATTTTGAGCGGCTTTGTCGCCGTTTTCGATTTTTCCACAAACGTTTTCCACTTGCCAAAATCTGCGCGGTTATTGGGCAGGTCGAGAATCGTAACGAGCGCATCACCGAGGCCATCGCGTTCATAATTGAGTGGAATATCGTAAATGCTATCGACGTCGGGGGCAGAAATGACATGTTCCGGACGCACATTGCAAAAAAGTGCCAGTTTCGCGCGACGCTTTTCGTCGATGGGGACTTCGCTCCGCGCCAGAATAATGTCTGCCTGAATGCCCGCACTGTTGAGACTCCTCGCAGCGTACTGTGTTGGTTTTGTTTTTATTTCCCCAATATTTCGCGGCATAGGAAGATACGACACCATCACAAACGCAACATCATCGGGATATTCTTGCTTTAGCATGCGTGCCGCTTCAAGGAAAAGAATGTTTTGGTATTCCCCAATCGTGCCGCCAATTTCAATGAGCGTCACATCAGCATTGGCGTTATCGGCCGCAATTTTTATGCGCCGCAAGACCTCCAAGGGAATATCCGGCACCACCTCGACGTTTTTGCCGCCATATTCGAGATTCCGTTCGCGCCGAATAACTTCTTGATAGACACGACCCGTGGTCATGTAGTTGATGCGCGTGAGTGTGGTGTTGAGAAAACGTTCATAGTTCCCCATGTCTTGGTCAGTTTCGTCGCCATCATCTAACACAAAAACCTCACCGTGCTCGGTGGGGTTCATGGTGCCCGCGTCAACGTTTATGTAAGGGTCGATTTTAATCGCGGTGACGCGAAGACCTTTCGCTTCAAGGAGTGTGCCGACCGATGAGGTTGCGATGCCCTTCCCCACACCGCTCATGACACCGCCGACAACAAAAATGAATTTCCGATTGTTGTCGCGGCTCCTTTTTTCTTTTCCGAAGGAGAATAGAGTCATCTATGAGCGTAGCATGACAGGGGGCTTCCTGTCACGTAACGAGAATTACGATAGCACGGAATCGCCAATCCACAGGCTGCAGGTTGAACCTTCTCACAGTAGATTTCCGCTTAAAATCGATGAGATGCAAGGCGCGGAGAAAGCGGCGCGTGAGACGTATGGGGAGCATACGATGAACGCGGCGCAGAGGCTCTGCAACGACGCGAGACTCGCGATTTTAAGCGAAGTCAAATTTTGAGGTACCGGCGGACGGCAAGGTAGCTGGAGAGTCCGCCCAGAAGCACTCCTGTCCCCACAATAAGGAGGAAGAACCACGCAAAGTGGGAGAGATAGTAGCGAAATACGTTAATGCCGCCGAAGAAATCTTCGGTTGCGGCGCCAAGCCACAAGGTCAGGGGATAAAAGAGAAGGAGGGTCACGAGGGCAGCACAAAGGCCATACATGACACCTTCAAACATGAAAGGACCGCGAATATACATTTGCGAAGCTCCCACGAGTCGCATAACCCCAATTTCTTCGCGTGCCGTGTAAATAGCAAGGCGAATCGTATTGAACATAATCATGACGGTCGTCACCGCGAAGAGAATGATGATCGCAAATCCGATTCGCTCCCCTGCCACAATAATGCCATCGAGGCGCAGAATTGCGGCGCGATGACTCTCTTGAAAGAAGTTCACCTTATCGACAATGGTGGAACCGTCACGAGAAAGTGCTGCCTCACTGTCAAAGAAACCGGCAATTGATTCGTACTGGCTCGTATCGCGCGCACGAATGTTGAGAACCGCTCCAAGTGGGTTTTCTCCGAGCTCATCGAGCGCTTGAAGCGTGAGTTGGTCGTTTGCGTGTCGTTCACGGAATGCCAACAATGCGGCGTCGCGCGAAATATATTCCACCTGCGCAACTTCGGGGAGTGCCTCCAGTGATTGCTTAACCGAAAGGATGTCTTCTTCCTTGGCAGAGGTAATGAAATACACGTTGACATCAACTTTTTCCTGCAGTTGAGTGAGCGACGCATTGAGAATAATGCCAGTAAACGCCAAGGTGCCTACCACAAAGAGTGTGACGGTCATCACTAAGACTGAGGAGAGTGTGACAAACCAATTGCGCCAGAAACTTAAGAAGCCCGATTTCGCAACGCGTTTGATATTTACCCAAAAGGTTTTCGGGTTCATAGAACTATTCTATCGCTAGAGGACATATTTGCCTTGCTTGTCGTCCCTAATGACTTTCCCTCGATCCATAGTAATGACGCGCTTCCCCAAGGCATCGATGACACCTTTGTTGTGGGTGGTGAGAATAATGGTTGTACCCAGATCATTAATTTTTTTGAGAATTTGCACTACTTCAAATGTGTTAATGGGGTCGAGGTTCCCCGTTGGTTCATCCGCAATAATGACATCCGGTTGATTCACAATGGCGCGTGCAATCGCGACACGCTGCTGCTCGCCACCGGAAAGTTCTCTTGGGAAATTCCATATCTTCTCGCCCAAATCAACAAGATCAAGGACGTGGGGCAC
>SBAW01000012.1 GCA_005239955.1 bacterium
ACCAGCGACAGTTGGCTTCCTCTACAATCTCAAAGCCCCTCCCGTGCCGTCCCAGTGGATTTTGGGCCGTGCACAGGGCTTTTTGACCTGCGTTGTCGGGAAGGTTCCGGTTGGTGGCGGGCCAATTATTACTTTTTACGGCTCAAGCATTCCCTCACCCAAGTAGCCGCGATAATGTAAGCCACGTATCGATTCCGATATCTTCGGCCCGCGCATTTGACGAAACACCAAGACGCTGAAACGCGATGGTCACATTATCGCGGTCATACTTTTTTGCGAGATTGGGCAGTAACATTTTTCGTTTTTGCGCGAAGCCGGCGTGGAGCACATTAAAGAATGTTTCTTCGTTACCATGTGCTGATTCAAAATGTTTTCGAGAAATATTGTCGATACGAAGTATCGCCGAATCAACGGTGGGCGGCGGGTTAAATGCGCCGCGCGGCACGCGCGCAATAATGTTCGGTTCTCCGTATGCTTTTACGGAAAGCGACAAAAGACTTTCTTTCGGGCTTCGCGCAATACGCTCAGCCACTTCTTTTTGTGTAAGGAGCACCATGCGTGACGGCTGTTTCTCGGTCGTCAAAAATTGCCGAATGATCAAGCCGGTAATGTAGTACGGGATATTCGCAACAATGATATACGTTTCTGGTAGCTCGCCCGCCGGGTCAAAATCTCGAATATCTCCTTCAAGAATGCGGATGCGATTGTTGCCGCTAAATTTTTGAGTTAGCTCGCGCGCTAACCGCTCATCCTTTTCGATGGCAACCACGTGTGCGCCAGTAGCGAGTAGCGCCTCCGTAAGCGGGCCTTTCCCTGGGCCAATCTCAAGTATCACATCGGCTTTCGTAAGCTGCGCCGCCTCAACAATTTTTCCGAGTGCCGCACGTGAAGTTAAAAAATGTTGTCCCAGTCGCGCTCCCATCGCAGTATTGTATGAACAAAACTACTGGAGAACCAGCAAGACACACTATTTCTACGCTATAGCGTAGAAATAGTGTGTTGAAGTGCAACACGCCTATTGGTTCAGACCAAACACCCTTCTCAGCTCCCGATCGTATTCCATTTCCTCGATAATCAAGTAGCGCAAATCTTTCCCTATGTGGAAATCAGCCTTCAGAAGTGTCAGCAAATCTTCGCACGGATATGGATAAACCCATGCGCTGTCCTGTAGACGGATAAAACCAATCGCAATGAGCGTCCGACGGATCACATCTCGAAGCGTCTTTTGCCTCTCGGGGATATCAAAAATAAGCATTCGCCACTTCCCATCCCACCGTCTCGGCTTTTTCAGCTTAAAATCCGCAAGAGAAACTCTCCGCAATTCTGCTTCTCCTCGTTTAGTCAACCGAAGCTTCTTTCCCTCATACGCCACTAGTCCCTTCGCGACCAGACGATCGCGCGAGGCGCGAACAGAGTCTTTTGTCCTTTCCCCCGGCTTAAAACCAAATGACTTCAGCACCTGAAGCGCATTTGGTGCAAGGAGCGCTACACTTAAGAGGCCGGCGATACCAACAGCGGTAAGAATTGCGCGCCTCGTGTCCTGCTTTTTCTTGCGGCGTCCTACCCTTCTCTCCATCTCGCCCATTCAGGTATTGTATGATGAATGAAAAATCTCAGTACGCATTATCCACACGCTATAGCGTAGAAATAATGCGCCTCTTCGATATGGGAGGTGTGACACCACAGAAGGATATGATGTGGAAGGACAAAGTACATGAGCGAGCATACTGTCGCGCATCTCACAACAGGAATCACTCGAGATAGATTGTACGGAGTGTCGGCCCAACACTTCCCTCCTCTGCCACTAATACTTCTTCAGGGAGGTCCATAATAAATTCCGAGGGCACCGTCATATTTTTTGCGCCAAAAATGGTGCGCATGGAGGCGTAGGAGAGAAACAATTTCTTCTTGGCACGCGTGAGCGCTACATAAAAAAGGCGACGCTCCTCTTCCTCGGCCTCCTCTCCCCCATCTTCGTCACGTTCATACGGAAAAAGCCCCTGTTCAAGACCGGTAATAAATACATACGAAAATTCCAAACCTTTTGATGCATGGATCGTCATAAGTTTCACCGTGTCGCGGTCTTCTTTTAGATCGTCCTGATCAGTTGCAAGCGCTGCATCATCAAGAAACTTCTCCGTTCCCACTTCAGGCCCCATGCCGTCGTAACGCGTGGCAAGCGTTACCAATTCTTTGAGGTTCAGGAGCCGCTCCTGATCTTCTTCGGTGCCGCGAGAAAGATATTCCTCAAGCCCGCTTTCGCGGATAACAACCTTTACCGCCGCTGACGGCTTTTCTTTTTTTGCTGCCTCAGCGATTCTTGTAAGAAGTTTTCTAAACGTAACCACTTTTGCTTTTTGCCCAGCGTTGAGCGTCTCTTCTTTGCCCCCTAGTACCGCTAGAAGTGTCACTTTGCCGATTCCGCGCGGTGGTGCATCGATGATGCGCTTCCATTCTGAGAGCCGCTCTGGGGAGAGCGCTGCGCGCAGGTAGGAGAGCACATCTTTGACCTCTTTTCGCTCAAAGAATTTTGTACCCAACACCTGATAGGGGATGTCGCGCATCAACATCGCCTCTTCAATGACGCGCGACTGAAAATTGGTCCGATAGAGAATCGCCACATCAGAAGGTTTTACCCCGCCACGGATAAGCTCCTTCGTTTTGTCGCCGATAAATGCCGCCTCATCGTTTTCATCGAGCGCGACATAGAGCGCAATCTTCTCCCCCACCGCATTCTTGGTGTACAGCTTTTTCTCTTTTCGAAATTTGTTCTTTTTAATGATGTCATTTGCCGCTCGCAAAATGTTTTGGGTCGAGCGATAATTTTCTTCCAGAATAACCGTTGTGGGGTTTCGATACACCCGCTCAAACTGGAGGAGATTTTTTAACTCCGCTCCTCGCCAACTGTAAATAGTTTGATCAATATCGCCGACAACGCAAATGTTATCGTCCTCTCCGGTGAGGAGTCGCGCAATATCACTCTGTACTTTGTTCGTATCCTGATACTCATCAATATGTACATGAGACCACTGTTGGCGATATCGGTCCCGCACCGATTCCTCGCGCTCAAGGAGTTTTTTTGTTTCAAGGAGGAGATCATCAAAATCGAATGCTTTTTCGCTATGAAGCGCTGCATCATATTTCTCCCACACCTCCGAAACGAGCTCGGGAAAATACTCGCCCTGGGCGCGCTCCCGGTACGTGTCGCGGGAAAGGCTCGCTCCTTTTGCTTTGGAAATAATCCCCAAAATCGTTCTCGGCTCGAATTGTTTAGGATCGACGCCGACGTCCCGCATCGCTTCCTTGATAAGACGCGTTGAGTCGGCACGATCAAAGATGGAAAAAGTCTTCGGAACCGACAGATGACGGTAGTTTTCTCGAAGGAGAAATACCCCAAGTGAATGGAAGGTTGAGACAAACGGCGATCCCCCTCCCCGACTACGGCGCTCTTCTCCCAGAAGCCGTACGACGCGTTCGCGCATCTCGGCCGCCGCTTTGTTGGTGAAGGTAACGGCAAGAATATTCTCAGGACGCACACCAGAGAGAATGAGATTAAGAATGCGATGCGTGATGACCCGTGTTTTCCCCGCGCCCGCGCCGGCAAGCACCATTAACGGGCCGTCGGTGTGAAGGACCGCTTGCTTTTGCGCGTCGTTAAGTCCGAAAAGATGAGATTGTTCGTCTGTCACTCGCACACTGTAGCAGAGGCAAGAGGCGTGAGGCGAGAGGTCAAAGATTAGGCGAGGGCGGAGAGAGCTTTTGCACTACTTTGCTTAAACCGCACCACTTCCGTCATGACGAGCGATTCAAGGTCGGGGATACGCTCGGAAAGAAAGACCGCCATTTCTTCCGGACTTGGTTTTTTATCCATAAGGGTGTCGAGCTCATTAATCCCCTTATCGGAGAGGCGATTGATGACCTCAACCATAATGCCGCTAAAAATAATGTCATGAATGCGCGTCAGAAGTGAATCGCGCTCTTTCGGTGGAATACGATCGAGTAAAAAAACTTTTGAAATGTCCTGATCGATAATGTCGGG
>SBAW01000009.1 GCA_005239955.1 bacterium
AACTGCGCGCGACTTCTCACGGAAGCGGGTATTAAAAAAATATTCTATGCGAAAGGCTACTCACGCCTCGATGCTGAAGAACTTCTCACCAACGCCGGAATTGAGATAGTACTCGTCAAGCTGAATTAACAACATTCTAATATTTTATAGAATGTTAGAATGTTGTTACTGGGTTATTTTTTCTTGGCTGAAGGGCTCTTGTAGCCAATCCAGGTGAAAAGCGGCTCTTTTGATTTTTGGCGGGAGGTGCCGGAAACAAGGTGGGCGTGGAGGTGTTTAATCGTGCCGCCCGTATAGTCGGTGTCGCCATAGCGCATAAAAATAGTCGCTCCTTTGATCTTCCGTTTTTTCGCCAGCCTATTAAAGCCATCGAAGAGTTCTGCCGCCGCCTTTCCGGAAATCTCAGTAAGGGTGACGGCATGGGTTTTGTAGACCGCAAAGAGGTGATGCTTGCTTCCCGGGTAGGGGTCGAAGTTTTCCGTAAAGACCCAGTACGCACCTTTTGAAAGGATCGGCTTTGTGTGGTATTTGAGAAAATGTTCCATGCAAAACGGGCAGACCCCATCTTTCTCTATTTGCTGCATCACACCGCGCGCATAGTCGGTACGTGCGTGATGGAGATTCACGTGGCTTTTTACTTTCTTTCTCTTTCGCATATGAAAGGTGTGACCATCCGACTTTTGTATCTATAGATACAAAAGTCGGATGGTGCTCTAGATGGGAGTTGGAATAATCATTTTTTCATGGGGAGTGTAATCAGACAAAGTGAAATGTTCAGAGCGGAAATCGAATATGTTATTGACCGATGAGTCGAGGGTAACGGTGGGGAAGGGGCGTGGCTCGGTCGCGAGCATTTTCTCTACCGCCTCAAATTGGTTTTCATAAATATGGGCGTCCGAGAGTGTGTGGACCAACTCTTTCATGCGGTAGCCAAGAAGCTGCGCCACCATCATGCCAAACGCGGCGTACTGAATGATGTTAAACATAACGCCAACCGGAACGTCGGCACTTCGCTGGAAGTGATGGACCACTACTTCCTTGGTTGCCGGAAAGGCGAGGAGGTGAATCCAGCCGTGGCAAGGCGCAACGACAACTCGTCGACGAAGACCTTCGTGTTGAAGCGCGTATTGCGGAATCCAGGGCGAAATGAAATGGGTGCGCAAGTACGGGCGCTCTTTGACCTGTTGAATAAAGTGTTCGATTTGGTTAAAGGGCTTGCCTTCAGCGGTGGGGAAGTTCGCCCACGCTGCGCCGTAAGAGCCGTCACCAAGGTCGCCTTCCGGAAGTCCAAAGACGTCGCACTTTTCTTTTGTGACCCATGGCGCCCAGAACACTTTGGGACAGCCATACTTCGTTAGCTCTTCAAGCGTGCGTGCGCCGTGAAAAAAGGCGATATGTTCGCCGAGCGCTCCTTTAAATGATTTCGTCAGGTCGCGCTCGGTCATGAGAGGGAACCCATTGTCGAGGTTGTAGCGAAGCTGGTGTCCCACCACCATCCGCGCGCCCACTCCTTGCGTCACTGCGTGGATAGGCTTTACATCCACTCCCTCGGTCATAATCCGTTTGAGGAGATTTCGGTACTGAAGATCAGGGGTTCGTTCAGCTAATGGCTTCATGTGAAGCATTATACGCGCACCTGCTTATCATGAGTGGCAACAAGCCACGGCCATAAAACACTGTCAATTGTTGTGTTTTGCCCGCAGGCTTCTAGAATGTCCCTATAATTGCTTTATGGTCTAGCGTACTCACAACTTCGTCTGATTAATCGGAACTAATTTTATTCTCATGCACGACGAGTACGCACACATAAAAAGCCAAGACAAAGAAATCTACGACGCAATCGTCGGGGAGCAGACGCGCGAGGCCGAAGGCCTCGAACTCATTCCATCGGAGAACTACGTCTCCAAGGCCGTTCGCGAGGCCAACTCCTCCGAACTCACGAACAAATATTCCGAAGGCTACCCCGGTAAGCGCTACTACGGCGGCCAGTTCTATACCGACATTGTGGAGAACATCGCACGCGACCGCGCCAAGCAGCTGTTTAACTGCAAGTTCGCAAACGTCCAGCCGCTCTCGGGCGCTCCCGCAAACGTCGCACTCTACTTCGCGCTCCTTGAGCCGGGGGACACCGTCCTTGGAATGGACCTCTCTCACGGTGGGCACTTAACGCACGGACACCCCGTAACCTACCTCACGAAAATCTTTAAGTTCGTGCGGTACAAGATGAAAAATCCAGATACCGGGGAAATTGACTACGACGAGATGCTCAAGGTGGCAAAGGAGCACAAGCCAAAGATCGTGCTTGCGGGCTACAGCGCCTACCCGCGCGAGCTCGACTACACGCGTATGTCCTCGATCGCCAAAGAAGTGGGTGCGTACGCAGTCATGGACGTGGCGCACATTGCGGGCCTTATCGCAGGGAAGGCCATGAAAAACCCGTTCGACTACGGCTTCGATGTCCTTACCACCACGACCCACAAGACCTTGCGAGGCCCGCGCGGCGGCATGATCCTCACCCGCGAGTCCGAAGATATTGGGAAAAAAATCGACAAGTCCGTCTTCCCGGGATTTCAGGGCGGCCCCCACATGAACAACATCGCCGCGAAAGCGATTGCCTTTGGCGAAGCGCTCCATCCGTCATTCAAGACCTACGCCGCCCAGATCCTCAAAAACGCTAAAGCGATGGAGAAAGTGTTCAAAGATGCGGGCATCCGCCTTATCGCCGGCGGTACTGACAGTCATCTCCTTTTGGCTGATGTGTTTGGCTCACTCAATATTCCGGGGAAGGAAGCGGAGATAGTCCTCGACGAAGTGGGCATTACGCTCAATAAAAATGCGATAGCGGATGATAAGCGCGGGCCCATGGATCCTTCCGGTATTCGCTTTGGGACGCCCGCCATCACGACCCGCAAGTTTAGCGAGAAAGAGTGTGCCCGTGTGGCGGAACTGATGATCGAGACCCTCAAGAACAAAGACGACGTCACGAAGAAAAAGGCGATCCGCGAAGAAATCCGCACGATGTGCAAACAATTCTCGATTCCCGAGGTGTTTGTCTAAAGAATGGAATTCGCACACCTCGGGATTGCGGTTCAGGATCTCGCGAAGAGCAAGGAGTTTTACGAAGCGGCACTTGCGCCGCTGGGGCTCCCACTTATTCGCGAAAAAGAGACGTCAGTACATTTTGGTAAAAATGGCCGGACTCTTTTTTACATACACACAAAAGGTACGCCGCCCGGCCCCATTCATATCGCGTTTGATGCTGATTCTCGCGAGAAAGTTAATGCGTTTTATGCGGCGGCACTTAAGGCCGGCGGGAAAGATAACGGTGCGCCAGGTATCCGCGAACGCTACAGTCCCACCTACTACGCCGCCTTTGTGCTTGATCCCGACGGCCACAACATCGAAGCTATCTCTCGCTAACTGCACAACATTCTAACATTCTATAGAATGTTAGAATGTTGTGTAGAGGTTTATTTTTCTCAAAATGAAAGAGAGGTTATGCGAGGAGGGGCGACGGAAGGAGGGGAGTGTGATATTGTGCCCCGTACTATGGCTAAGTTTCCCGGAGGAGGTTTTCGCGGCAAGTTCGCTGGCGGCGGCCACAAGAGGCCGTTTCAGTCTGGCGGCAGAGACGATCGTCCGCGCATGCATGCCGCAACCTGTAGCGACTGCGGGAAAGCCTGCGAGGTACCATTTCGTCCAACTGGCGAACGCCCCGTCTATTGTCGCGACTGTTTTCCGAAGCACCGCGATGAACAGGGGGGAGGCGAGCGAGGCCGTCGAGATTTTCCACCGCGCGACCGTGGACCTCGCGAGCACGGACCCATTGGATACCCACCTCCCCATGCGCCGCATCACCCGCCCCACGAGCGTCCTCCGCACCACGATCGGCCGGGACAGGTAGGAAGTCCGGCACTCGCGGACCTCAAGCGAGCCGTTGAAGCTCTGAGTGTAAAAGTAGACAAGCTCACCGCAGCACTTGAAGCGCGCGGGGCTTCCGCAAGCGCTAAAGCATCAACACTCACGAGTGTTGTTAAAGCGGCAACCAAGAAAGCCAAAAAGGCCTCCTCAAAAAAGAAATAAAAATAATTTTCATTCACAACATTCCAACATTCTATAGAATGTTGGAATGTTGTGTGAGGTGTTACTTGTTGCGGAGTCGGAGCGACTGTACGCCAATAATTACCAACGAAATCACAAAGAAAATCCCCGCCATCCACCAAGCAACCATTTTTCTGTCAGGGCTTAAGTCTAAGCCCAATGCGCCCGAGCCATACTCGGGCGTTATAGCAATTATCCCAGCTGAGATGATGAAGAAAAAAATACCGAATTTTATCCAACCATTGAAAATTTTATAATTTAAAAAAATTAGCAATAAAAGAAGTATAGAAAATGTTAAAGAGAAGGCGAAGATAGCGGTAGTGAAACCTGTGTAATATTGAGAGGAATAAATGTAGCCGGCAATGCAAGCAAAACTCAAAGCAATAATTGCTAAGGGGATTTTTCGATTCATACCTTTAGTTTAGCACTAACTTTTGAATTGACTCGATAATATTCCTCAGCTCCAGAGCTTCCTCGGGGGTCAACAGATTCTTTTTCTCAAAATTCTTAATATGTTGAAGCAAATTCTTAATAACCTGCTTCAGTCGCTGTTTCTTTTGGGCCTCTTTCCTAAACTCTTTTTTAACAACTTTTTCTAACCTATCTACTATCTTTAGTAGCCGGTCCTCTTTTTTCTTGAGAAGCCCCAAGTCTTTGATCGTTCCTCTCAAAATCTCCAAGAACTCATCGATAGAAATGCCTTCGCCCGACTCAATGGTAGCGTCTATATTTCCATCTCCATCAATGTCCAGCCTCAACTCTGGGAGAGGGGAAGCAGGGCTCTCAATGGTTAATGAGGCCAGCGTGTTTGGTCTAACCAAGATATCAGTGAACGTAGCCGCTTCCTCAATTATGCCACCTTGAAGTTTTTCAACTTCCAATGTAAATGTTCCGCTTCCCGTTCCATCCAGTTGAACATGAGTAGCGCCAGTAAGACTGGTGCCAACATATTTTCCTTCTCCGAAGGCAAGATAGTAACTGTTTGGAATGTCTTCCTCAATAAGAGAGATGCCGAAGGTTGTTGAAGAAGCAATACCAGTGTGTTTTCCTTGTGAATCATATAAATCAATTGATACTGGTGAGTGCACTTTGATTCGCAACGAACTTGGAATATCGCCTGAATTTGGAAGCTCTTGAGTTATTAGTTCAGGAAGACCTGCCTCATCTTGAATGATTTGTGCTAAGAAATTTAGAAGGAAGCCAGATTCAAGGATGTTGAAATGCTTCTTTTGATTAAATAGTGACTCTCTCAAGTTCGATTCAGGCAAATTAAAATAGTATGCCTCACCGTTTAGTGCAGCAGCACTGGGAACTACAACAGTCTGATCTCCATCAATAGTAAAAAGTGGTTCGTGGTCTAGAACCGTGCAGCCGGTACTGCAGAAAGTATTGTCGAAAATTTCTTTCTCAAAGTATCGAATGCCGCGGACGGTGTCG
>SBAW01000033.1 GCA_005239955.1 bacterium
GATGAAGAGCGTTGAGATGGGTAAGCCGGTCAACGGCTTTTACATTCGAAAGTCGCGCAAACGCGACGGCCTTATGAAACAGGTTGAAGGAACGCCGACGAATGATCCGATTATTTTAGTTGATGACCTCATGAATAGCGGCGGTACGTTTAATAAACAGATTGAAATTATCAAGGAGTCGGGTCGGAAAGTCTCAAACATCTTTACCATCCTCGCCTATCGCGATAAAAGTGCGTACGCATTTGCAACCGATCAGGGTATTGACGTATCGTATCTTTTTACACTGAAGGATTTCGACCGGCCGCTCCTTTCGTCACATAGCAACGAAATCCCCAAGAAAAGTTTTGCCGTGCTCTGGAAGTTCGCTGCAGCGAAACCAAACTTGAGTCTCGTCGTCGAAAAGTCGGCACCGGCAATCGACAGCAAGCGCATTTACTTCGGCACCGATAGCGGTGTCTTCTTTGCGCTCCATCAAGAAAATGGGAGTGTTGCGTGGCAGTATCGCGTCGGCCTTCACCCCAAAGGCAAGGGCATTATCTCAAACCCCGCGATTCATGGGGGCCGAGTATTTTTTGGTGCGTACGACGGCAACGTCTATGCCCTCGATAGCGAGACCGGGAAGCGACAGTGGGTGTTTATGGAGGCGGACTGGATTGGCGCCTCCCCCGCCATCGCTCCTGACCTCGGAGTTCTTTTCATTGGGCTTGAGTTTGGACTGTTTCGAAAACGCGGCGGCATTGCAGCAATTCGGTTAGATACTGGGAAAAAGATGTGGGACCGACGTATGCCAGAGTACACACACTGCTCGCCACTGTATGTCAAAGAAGAAGGGGCGGTCTATATCGGCGGCAACGAATCAACCGTCTATTGTTTTGATGCAAAGACGGGTGAGCCACGCTGGCACATTCCCGTTGAGGGCGACGTGAAAAGCTCCCTCGCCTACGATCCTGTGCGCCGACTGGTGCTCTTTGGTTCTATGCGCGGCAACTTTTACGCTGTGCGTGCCGATACTGGAGCGGTCGCATTCACGCATGAGATGGGCGCGGGTATGTATTCAACGCCGCTCGTTAATGACGACCTCGTGTACTTCGCATCGCTCGATAAGCATCTGTATGCTCTTGATCTTGCGAGCGGAAAAGAGAAGTGGCGTTACGCGACCGGCGGGCGCATTTTTGCCTCACCTAAATTCGGGCTCGGCAGTCTCTGGATCGGATCAAATGACGGAAAACTCTATGAGCTCGATCACCGTGAAGGCAGACTGAAGGCGTTTCTCCAGCTCACCGAGCGCATCGTCAATGCTGTCTCAATAAACGAGCAATCGGGGCATATTTTCGTGCCAACCGTCGCAAACGAAATATATGCAGTACGCAGAGCTTGAAATTTATCCCGGAAATGGTACAATATTCCTTGATAGGTGACGCAGCGTCCTGCTGTTCTACCCGCCCAAACAAGGGAGAGTTCCATGAAACTCGTGCCTGTTTTCGCGGCTCTCGCCGCGATCGTTCTTGCCGTGCCCGCCTCCGCCGAGAAGGTTCGCCCCCTCAAAGGTGACCCGCCGGCGACCACGTCGATCAAGGACGCCGGTCCGGGTGCCAAAAGCCCGATCGTCGCCGTCTGGCGCGCGAAGTTTCGCGTTGGCGAGGGCACGCTCACTGTGACCGACCGCCGCGTCGACGGCTCTCTCGTCGGGGGCTATGCGGGCACCAACGCCAACGGTCCCTTCAACTACCAGCTCGGAAAGGACTGCCGGGCCTCGGTCGATCAGGACGGCAGCAACTTCAAGATGAGCTGCCCCGCCCAAGGCGATTTCGTGGGGTGGGTGACCGGCAACAAGCTGGTCACTACCTTCACACCCAAGCAGACGGGCCTCAAGCCCGGGCCGGTTTCCTTCACGCAGTGAGCAGTGAAGGACACCAACAGACGACAGATGTGGCCGGGTTCTCGCACAGTGCGGACCCGGTCACTTCTCTTTTATGCGGTAGCTCGAATATCTATCTGGCGAAATAATGTTGTGAGGATCGAGAGTTTCTTTAATACGAGCGGCTACTTGCCAGAAGGGTTCCCGGGCATTCACCACCACATCCATCATACCAACGGGTACTCGCTGCAAATGCGCGCCGCTTTCTTCGATACGAGCAGCCAAGTCACGATAACAATTATGCGCGCGCGCTTCTTCTTCTGAATCATTTCGTTTAAACAGAATAGGTAAGGAACCGAGAATGCATTGCGAGGAGATCATGTGGAAATTTACCAGCGGCTCAATAGTATGCTTCCGGCAGACCTTTCTGATAATTTCCATAAACTGCCGCGCACTTTCCTTTTTTGCCGGCAAAACCGTCGTAAAGAAAATGATGCCGCATGTAGGATCTGCGTCGTAATCAATTTCAGTTGGATCAATGTGACGCGGCGGGGTACCGCTCCTCCACCATGGGATTCGAGAAGCGCCGTGAGGCACTGAGTCGCTTATGTTTGAAAGAAAAGAACTGGCCACCTCGATGTAGGAAAATCGATCTTGGAAGCGGTGCGGTAGCATACGTCGAATTTTCCGAAGATGCTCAATTCTGCGACGCGAGAATAAAAAGGAGCGAATATTTCTTTGAGAAAAAATACTAGATATGATTTTCCGCGCTGCGGCAACAATCTTCGGTTCTCCTTGAATGGTCCCCATGACAACCCATGGCCCAAGGCCACTTTGGTGGAGCCGCGCCTCTACGACGCTGTCTGGGACGATCTCTGAAGCTTGTGCATGGGCAAATGGATACGCGGATAGTCGAGCAAATGTCCGGTGAGGACTTTGTATGTTGGCAAATGAAACAATGGAACCGAGCTTTTGCATGATCTCGCGTGTCGTTTCAACTATCGATTCCAAATCGCGGTCGCTGGAAACATAAGCCATGAACATTTCAATGGAATGAGGTCGTGGCGCAAGTGTAAACGTCGCACGGACAACGATTCCCATATTGCTTTGACTAAAGAGCCCATCAATATAAGGACCAATACCCCACTTAAATACTGGGGGTGTATTCTTTCTCTCCGGCGATGAAAAGTTGGATCGATACAGTGTCCCGTCTGCAAGTATTACTTCAAGCGCAACGACTGATGAAAACCGATCAACCACTGGTGTAGCACTCATGCCACGTTCAAGCGCATTCCCAATGAGACTTGAGTTGGGGCCGGAATTCATGTGTGGAGAATAAAAGGGCGCATTATGGTCCTTGAGATATTTTTTGAGGCCTCCAATGGTAACCCCCGGTTCGACAGTTACCAGACCAAGTCCATGGGAATCCATTTCTATCTTTTTCAAGGAGGAAAGATCAACGATTACGGATTCGCACGTAGGTACCGAGCTGCCGTATCCCCAATTATTCCCTTGGCTTATAGGATATAGCGGAATCTGGTAACGTGCTGCGACATGGACGAGAGCTTCCACACCGCTGCGGGCTTGTGGTTTGAGTACTGCAATAATGAATCGCGTTGAGGCGTTGAGAGTTGAGACGCTATACTTCTGGGCAGCAGGACCAGTGATGACATTGCACTCCCCTAACAATGCCCGCCACTCTTTCAACGCGGTCTCAACAGTAGTAGTGAGCATAGACCAAGGGTATCATGGTGCAATCTATAGTATGGATCTTCCTTTGAAAGAACGTATCCATATTCGTTTTACTGCGTTGCGTATTGCGCTCTATGGGCGTTTGGTTCCTTTTTTATTTCTTGAGGAAAATTCGCGGGCATCAAATTCAGCACTCTTCCGCCGTTATCTTGCCCTTATTCTATCGCTTGCGCAGCTCATAAAAAGTATCCGTGCGCTCCCTCCATCAGCCCGCAAATACTTCGTCATGATGCGCTTGCGCCGCCTTATGCGATTTGTGCGGAAAAGCCCTTGGTGGTGGGAATATCTGCGTGCGCATAATATGCATACATTAGACCTCTCTGTCCCTGAACATTTCAAAAAAATACCACCTACATCGCCGACTCATTTCGCGGGCGTTCCCCGTTCCCACATCGCAACCGGCTCCATTGATGCAGCGCACGCGGTCTTGCGGCGAGCTTCTGGGGGGCTCAGCGGCAGACCGTTTCAGTGGTATCTCGATAGACGCATCATCGCAGCGGACATGGCTGCGCACTATGTTGCGCTGCTTGAGGAACAAGGATATGACGTCAAAAGTCGCGGGGAGAAGCAATTCGTCATTCGCTTCAATTGTCGTGGTGGAGAAAACCGTGGCATTCTCCCACACTTCACAAAAGACATAACTGTTACCCATAAAGATCCGACTTCACAAGACATTGAGCGTCTCGTGCATGCTCTCGAGGAGGCAAGTGGGGCTGTTATAATAACGAGCCCAAGCGAAATAGTATTTCTCGCACAATTGGTGGAAGATCGTGAGATACGTACTCCTATTGCACTCGCACTCGTTACTGGCGGGGCGATGCACGACAATGAACGTCACGAGACAAGCAAAAGGCTCGGATGTCCTATCATCCAGTTTTATAGCATTCAGGAAGTTGGTATTGCTGCGACGGAGTGCCGGCGACGGTCGAGGCACTATCATGTACATGAGGAACGAACGTTTATCGAGGTCCTCAATGAGGATGGCTCCTCTTCTCCAGGCGAGAAGGGTAAAATTACTATTACAGCTCTTGATAATGTCCTCATGCCACTCCTGCGCTATCAGCCAGGCACGATGGGGCGGCTCATTCCTTCTGACGGATGTGACTGCCTTCAGCAGTCGCCCTTGCTCGCCATAGAAGAAGAGCGGGGGCCATTGATTGTGCTTAGGCATGGTGAGACGCTCCCGGTTCGAGAGATAACGAGACTTCTTGCGCAAGACCCATATTTTGAAGCGGTGCAGCGTATGCAGATCATTGAGCGTCCGAACTTTCACATCGATATAGTACTCGCGATGAATACACCCGGTATGTTTAAGGAAGTGGCGAGCCTTATGAAGGCTCAAGTTGAAAAAATGAGCGGAAAGAACCTTTCAATTGCAATGCACCGCGTGGATTTCGCAGACTACCAAAATCGGGGGCCAGTATTCACGTCTCTTGAAAAGCCTTAAAGTTTCCACCCAATGTCCTGAAGGAATGTTTTGTATTCAGGTGACACAGTGATGAGCTTCTTGGAATTTACTTTGATGTAATCGGTTTCCGGCCGAGTGGCAAGATTTTCATACCGTTTGCGAGTCAGAGCGAACATCGACGGTTCCGCAACCGCCCGTCCATATTCCTTGAGGAGGAGTGTGACGTCGTCCTTGCGCTCCGTGCCGTACGTGTTGTAAAGAAATGTGGCATAGAAGAATCGGGTTTGCATGAGGAGGGCGCGTAACTGATAGTTCCCTTCTTCTTGCTGGCCCGCGAGCGCCATTGCCTCTTTATATGCTGTATCGATCTGGGTAAAGGGAATGTTCTTCAGCACGCCATTGCTCGTTTCAAGCCCAAGCGCTCGAGCAAGTCTCTGTCGTGCGACATGACTTGGTTCGTATGAAACAGCACTCATCAGTGGTTCTGCTTGAGTGATGTATTCCTGCATGAGCTGAGCAACAACTGTTGGCTCTGTACCTTCAGGAAGAGCTCCGTTACCGAGCAGTGCCGCATAGGCATTCACAATGTAGAGCTTCGCGGCAGAGCTTGGATACATTTGGTCAGCTTGCATATACATCTGAATCGCTGCTTTGAGTGCGTCGAATCGCCCCGGCGTCGTGGGGAGGTAGGCAGCCAAGGGGGTATTTGCTAAATGCTGCTCATAGAATGCGCGGTCGAGATTTGACATAAGGAGTGCGAGGTCAACAAGAACTAGTGATCGATCTCTCGGTAGATATGCTTCGCCAAGGATGATGTCCCGATACATTTCCATCGCTTTACTCCGGTCATTTCCTTGATTGCGTTGAAAAAGATCAAAAGCGATTAGGGAGCGAATATGTGCTTCATCTCCCGTTGAAGGACCGCCCGCAAGCAATTCCTGGAAAGTTTCTATCGATGCAGAAAAATTGCCCTGATGATGGAGGTCGTGCCCATGCTTATATGTCTCATCCAGTTGTGCCATGCGCTCTGGCTTAATGATAAAATAGTAATACGCAGCAGCACCCGCCCCCAGAAATAGCAGAACAGCAATCAGTATGAGAACAATGGGTTGGCGTTGCGCAGTTGGCTCCATAAAAAACTAACAACCGTCTCCCCCCATATCGCCAGTGTCGGCAATACCTGACTCACACGCGCCACCGCTGTCATCGCCACCATAGAACGACTGATTATAGTAGGTGCTTTGTCCGTAATAGCTGCTTTGACCGTAATAGCTGCTTTGACCGTACCCGCCGCCACCGTAACTGCTCTGGCTGTAACCGCCTCCCGGCTGATCAGCATATGCGCGGTTAGCGGAAAAAATTCCTTCCTTCTCGCTCGGGGAACTGACAACATACTGCTTCCCTTCGTCTTTATTGAAAAGGCTGCTAAAAAATACAAACGTGGCGAGTGAAACAAACGAAAGTGCGTTCGATGTATAGCGAAAAGCCTTCTTCATATGAGGTAAGTATACCGTGCTTAATCCACTACCCCAGTCATTATCAACACGTCTACGGAAACGGGTGCGGCAGGGGGTTGACGCTAATTCCAGCGAGGACAGAGGCGCCGAGAGGAGCGAACGGCTCGCGCATATAGAGCCGCAGAAGGCCAGGCACACACACCTTGGCAGAATGGTAGGTAAGATCACGAAGGAGGTGGTGTCTTGCAATGAAGGAAAAAACTTCAAATTTCTCGCCATGAGACGAAAGATTGCGGACGAGAGCATGAAGTTCTTCCTTGCTGGAATCAAAAACCGTCGGTTTACGATTGAGAGGAGTTTTGTTGCCCGAAAGCAAGAAGGCGACGTCATCAATCCGCTCGGACCCATACCACAACAAAAGGCGGTCTTGCTGACCCCATTCTGTCGTAAATGGTTCAACCCCTTCCCATGTGGGGAATGCACCAATTCGTTCTCGTGTGGCGCGCAGCCAACCACGGACACCGATCGCTTCAGTAAGCGAGCGTAGTATTGCTTTTTCGGGGTCAGATCCACAGCCGCCCCCGAGCACAATCGCCGGCCCGATGCCGGTGCGGTCAACAAGTACGGTGACATAAATCGGTATATCAAATTCCGATGTCACATCGAGCACGTTGACCTCCAATCGATATCGCGCGCACTGCTCAAGTAGTTCCTGTAGGGCACTATCGCGGAGCGACGCGGTATCGATCCGTCGCGGTGTTTTTTGGGAGAGCCACACTTTTAAGAACCCGTCACGTTGAATGAGCTCGTAGAGACCGGAGAGGATCGCTTCTTCTTCGGTAAAGTAACCTCCCGCCCCACTGCTGTTGCTCTCACAAAAGACTGGCTCCTGTTCGGCAAGGCGATAATTGGGATAGACCATTTGTGCGGGAATAAGTCCGCGCTTTCCATGTGTAAGCGAAACGCCTTCTACGAAGCGAAATGTACTCGTGTCCTCGATCCTTCTCCCCGGCAAACGATCTCGCTGCCACGGCGCATAGTGGTCAGCAAGCCTTGGATCAAGAAATATCTTTTTCCTTTGAGCCAGGCTCTTTATTGATGCGTGAATAAGGTCGGCATCCCGATACGACATGAGGGTGTAACGCTCTAGAAGCTCCCCTACTACTTTGGATAGCGCCCCGTCATAGTCGTGTGAGACGCCGCGGCTGTAATGGCCGCCGCTCATCTTGGGGTAGCCATCTGTTGGTGTATGCGTCGCCGCGAGACGGAGCGCAAAAAGTTTTGGCTCGTCATGGAAAAGTTCATCAAAAAGTACACGCGGGGTGGTGATAACCTTGGCCCGATAGAGATGCTCCAGGATGGATTGCCACGGCCCATTCAGGGGATAAATTCCTTCTCCTGTTGTGCGAAAAGGAATGCAGTAGCGTGGCGTGCTCGCCTCTACTACCTTTGGCGGTGGGAGGAAAAATCCGGTGCGTTCAGTTGCGATACGCTTCTTCATAGACCAGTCTTATGCATGAGAAGTGGTCCCCAACATACGTGCGCCGGCTAAAAGCACGTGGCCTGCGGAATCGATCCACGCATCAGCATTCTGATAATCGTGCCGAAACGCACCGCGCAATAGTTCGCGACGCTCTTTTGGTATGAAGAATTCCGCATCGTCCCGGTATTGCATGTGGGCAAGCCACTGGGCGATACGTGTAAGGAGCTTCTCGTCTTCCGTACCGGCCGCAAGCACTTCAAAAATCTTTGCGGTTCCGCGAGTATAGATGAACGATGAAC
The DNA here is from genome assembly GCA_005239955.1 of bacterium. GTDB lineage: Bacteria > Patescibacteriota > Minisyncoccia > Phycocordibacterales > SBAW01 > SBAW01. The sequence goes on from SBAW01000033.1 coordinate 8,258, forward strand.
CAGGACGATCGATACAGGCACCCGTTGGCAGCACCGATGATCGGAGCCATTCTGACACTTCCCCCGCAAATAACGGGTCGTCTTTTGCAAAGAGCACGGCAAGCTCGGCAAAGAGCGCATAGGGTGGGCATATGTCTTTCTCGCGCACAAAGAGATCTTTGAGGTGCGCAAGATTTTTTTGCACCGCGACTGAAGGTGTGGATCCGAGTGCGCGAAGAAACGATGTAACCTGAGATCTGGTGATGGGGTCACCTACCGGTTCTCGATTCATAAGATCATCGCCGATACGCCTAGCAAGCGTGCCATCGCCATATTCGAGCGCTGCCATACCGAGGTACGCAAGGAACAGCGGCCCCGTGTCCGCAGCACCACGAAAAAGCGAGGAGCGCAAAAATTCAAATGCGCGGCGTCCTCCCTCCTCAGCCCTCTCCGATTTTGCCGCATGCCCATAGCGCACCAAAACTCCACTCACAAAAGCGAGCCGCGGCCAGTCGATCGCAGGCGACGTGAGCCGCCATGGTGAAATAATCGGTGGAATATGTCCATCTTCTTGCTGGATAGAGGTGAGCCAGATCACCGCGCCCTCACACATACCTCTCACCTGCTTATGGAGTGGCAACGAATTCACTTCCGGCATAGAAGCTCGCATTGCATATGACGATCCTGTCGGGTACGAAACAAAGGCGTCAGTTTCACACATAAAAAAGGACGGCTTTGCAGTAGTGCGTCCGAGCTTTTCTTCCACGAGTATCTGAAAAAGCGCGCACAGATCTCGTATTTTGCGCACATTAAAAATATCCGGAATGAGCCACCCTGAAGCGTCGGCGGTCACCGCACAGTAGGCTTTATCGGGATATATCTCATTTCGAGCGACGACCACTTCGGTGAGTGGGATACGCAGATCGCCAAGAATCGTGACCTCAACCACAACCGATGAAAGGTCGCCTTCGGTAAGTGGTTTAAAGCGAGAGTCCCGCGACGCATAGAATGCAGCCTCGGTCGCCGATCGCCATAGTTCATAACCGAAAATAATTCGCGAGCCTCGGAGACAGCCGTCAACCCAGAGTGAAACATCAACGTCAGCTTTCAGGTACAGACGCTCAGACATTTTGGCGGGGATGGGTAGCGTCGTGCCGGCGCGAATGGCGCGCGCCAGCGCTTCGCGTATGAGCGCGATAAGTTCGGCCCGCTCTTTGTGCGCGAGCTTAAAGCGAAGCGGGAGGATGCGAAATTGTCTGGTGTTTGATTCGAGAACTTCAAGCGAGGGAGAAGAAAAAACGGATCGCCACCCCTCTCGTGTCCAGTCTCTCGCCCTATGAGCTGAGACAATGAATGTCTCTTTTTCTTTTCCTTCACCTGTTTGGTGCGGCAGGCTACCCGGCCGGAGCGGAAAACGATAGCGGTAAAAAATAGAACCTTTCTCTAATTCAATACACACCACGTCGTCGGCAGTCGCGATGGTACTTATCCATCGCAGTGTCGCTTCTACCTCCGGCGAGAAGCGCGAAAAAACACTACCCAAGGAGAAGTGCATATACCAGTGACTCAGTCACACCATCGATACCAAGCAGCTGTTCGATTTTTTCATCGTGGGTTCCCGCAAGCGAACAGCATGAAAGATTGAGGGCGCGGGCGAGGAGATGCACGTTTTGACCCGCATGCCCCGCTTCAAGAAGAATGCTGCGATAACCCCGATCACCATATTTTTCTTCCGTGCGATGAAAACACGCCGCAAAGAAAAGAGCCGCGGCAGCATTCGCTGCCCATGGATAAGTAAACAGTGAATTCTTCTCTTCGGAGGAAAATTCTTTCTCAAGGAGCACGTTGAGTGCGTGAGCATCAACGGCGTAATGGTAAATACCCGCAGGCAATGTAGATGAGGCTTGAAAAATGATCAGATATGTCTCGAGGGGGAAACGGCCTCCCGCTGAAGGGTATGCTCGCAGTTCTTTCGAAGCATTGGTAATGCCAACGCCATGGCGAAGCAGTGTGGACCACTGTGAAAGAGTAACAGGGTTTTGCGAGAATGATCGGCTTGTGCGTCGCGAATCAAGCGTTGTGATAAGTGAGGCATTTATTTTTTCTTCTTGCTGCAGTGGTATGCGCTTGAGGCGCTCGTATGTTTTGTACGATATGGTTTTCCATTCTTCCGGCCATTTCGATTCGTCAGCAGGCAGGAGCTGCCGCTGTTTTGTCTGTTGATGGAATCTGGAGGTGAGACTGCGTGGATCGGCCATGGATGCCGCCACTATAACACCAGCACTTCTCGTCCTCTATGTGCTAGAAAGAAGGGTTTTCTTCTGTTAGGATGCGACGCACACGCTCTCGTCGTTCAATGGATAGGATGCCTCCCTGCGAAGGAGGCGATGCAGGTTCGATTCCTGCCGAGGGCACCAGATAAAAAACATCAACTGCTTGATGTTTTTGTATACTGATGCCGACCGGAAGCATGTTTTGCGAGCACGCAAAACAGCTGAGGTGGGGCCTGCGACCGAGGTGAGCGACGGCGAACCGAGAGTTGTGGGCCACGTGCCGGGCGCAATTTAGTAACTTGTGACCACTAGACACTGGTGCCGGCTGGAACTGTGCAAAACCTCTCGTCGTTCCCCAGTAGCAGAGCAAAGCTCGCTACGGGGCAGGCAATGGACCCCAAACGCCCTCATAGTTCAACGGATAGAATATAAGCTTCCGAAGCTTAAGATCGAAGTTCGATTCTTCGTGGGGGCACAGACAAAAGTGTTCGGGCGACGGGGCACAGTAGGATGCTTCCCTCCGAAGGAAGCGATGCAGGTTCGATTCCTGCCGAGAGGACCAAGCAAAGCTTGACTCTTCGGAGTACGCAAACTGCTTTGCGTGCGTCAGGAATCGAAGGTCGGAACATGTCGCATAAGCGACAGTGAGGCGGGGTCGACAGAACTTATGAGCGAAGCGAATTAGTTACTGGTGACCGCTTCCTGCCGAGAGGACCGAGAGATTACTTCCCTCGACGAATAAGCGCCACAAGTCGCGACTTTTTGCGGGCAGCAGCGCCTTTGTTGATGACGCCACGTTTGGCAGCCTTATCAATAGCTTGATAGGCCTCCCCGAGAAGCGCTTCTGCTTCCTGCTTTTTTCCCTCAGCAACGAGTTTCTTTACGGACTTCAGCATGGTCGTCATGGCATCTCCCCGGCGCACGTTGAATACGCGCTTGCGGAGCGATACGCGACGGGCCTTCTCTGCTGAACTCGTGATTGGCATAGGCGCCAGCTTACACTGAAGTATCAGCTTGGTGCAAGGAGATAGGATATAGGCGTTCGCGCCACCTAGCACCTATAACCTATAACCTATAAACTAATTCCATGATTGGGAGACTCACAGGGACCTACGTTGGGCAAGGAGCAGGAGGTGCGGCGCTCATTGAGGTTGGAGGGGTAGGCTATGCGGTTCGCGTGACGCCAGAAACACTCTCGATAATTGAAAAAAGTTTGTCGGTCATACTCTTTACTCACCTCGCCGTTCGCGAAGACGCGCTCGATCTCTATGGATTTTTGACCGACGACGATTTGCGTTTCTTTGAGCTTCTTCTCACAGTCTCTGGCATTGGCCCCAAAAGCGCGCTCGGCATTCTCTCCATGAGTACTCCCGACGCTTTACGCAAAGCAATCCCCTCGGGCGACATGAGCTACCTCACCAAAGTTTCCGGCATCGGTAAAAAAACGGCGGAGCGCATTGTCCTTGAACTTAAAGACAAGCTCGGGGGTAAGACAAACACATCCCCCTCAACCTTGAGGGAGGAAACTGAAGCACTTGAAGCGTTGCGTGCTTTGGGGTATGGACTAGAGGAATCTCGCGCGGCTCTCAAAAAGACCACCGCGGGAGGCACGACGGGCGAACGGCTCAAGGAAGCCCTGAAAGCCCTGTCGCAGTAGCGAGATGAATTTCAAGCAAACTATCAAATACATCATTCCGGGACCACTCCTTCGCGCCTATCATTTTTTGCTTGCGTACCTTGGCGCACTTCTCTACGGCTTCCCTTCTCGACGTCTCACCGTCATTGGAGTCACGGGCACCAAAGGCAAATCATCAACGGTCGAAATTTTAAACAGCCTGTTTGAAGAGGCGGGGTACATCACCGCGGTTGCGGGAACGATTCGTTTTAAAATCGGGAACAATTCGCGCCCCAACCTCTTTAAGATGACCATGCCGGGGCGTTTTTTTATTCAAAAATTCTTGCGTGACGCCGTGCGTGCACGCGTCACCCACGTCATTCTTGAAATTACTTCAGAAGCAGTAAAGCAATCGCGCCACCGCTTCATTGATCTCGATGCGCTCATTTTTACCAATATTGCGCCCGAGCATATTGAGTCACATGGGTCGTTTGAAAACTATCTCGCGGCGAAACTCCTCATTGCCGAAGCGCTTGAAGCCTCTCCCAAGCGCCCGCGCATTATGATTGCAAATGCCGATGACCCGCGCGGAAAACTGTTTCTTGAGGTGAACGTTGAACGTATCATCCCATTTCGCCTTACCGATGCGGCGCCATATACTGCCACGCCACGCGGCATCAATATGACGTTCCGGGGGAAACTATTAACGTCACCGCTTCCGGGAGAATTTAACGTGTACAACATTCTCGCCGCCGCTTCGTGCGCCGAAGCGTTTGGCATTTCGCTTGAGACGCTCGCGCGAGCGCTTTCAAAGCTCGATCACATTCGTGGACGGGCGGAACGTATCGATGCGGGACAACTTTTTACCGCAGTCGTGGATTACGCCCATACCCCCGGCTCTCTTTCTGCCCTTTATAGCGCCTACCACGGCAGTCGACTCATTTGCGTTTTGGGGAACACCGGTGGCGGACGCGATCGCTGGAAGCGGCCGGAGATGGGAAAAATTGCTGACACCGCTTGTGCCCATGTCATCCTCACGAACGAAGATCCCTATGACGAGGATCCGCGCACCATTGTGAAAGAAATGGCAGAAGGTATGAAGCGACGGCCGCTCATTGTGATGGACCGCCGTCGCGCCATTCGGCGCGCGCTCTCGCTTGCCACCGAAGGCGACGTCGTTCTCGTAACAGGTAAAGGAACTGACCCCTACATCATGGGGCCAGGAGGCCAGAGGGAGCCGTGGAGTGATGCGAGGGTGATTCGCGAGGAATTAGAGCGACTCCTCCACAAACGAGTGCGTACACGAACAAAAAAGAGGGTGCTGGTCAGTGGTACCATTGAGTAATGGCGGAAGGTGAGGGTAGAGGTACCGGCGTAGAAGATCTTCTTCTCATTATTCTTATCCTCGCCGCTCTTGGTATTGCGTGGTTTGTAGCGGGCGGACCAGCAAAAGCGGACCCGAGCGACGAAAGCCCCTTTCTTCTCTCCCCCATTCAAATAGGGCAGCCGAGTAGTCTCTCCCCACTCGTTGAGATGGGCGACAGCTCCTATCGCGACGATGTTGAGAACGCTTCAAGCGATGTAGTTTTGATAAATGGTGAGGTCACGAAAGCTATTAGTCCTGCGGAGCGCTCCGCGCTTTACGGAAAAATCATCATCGTCCAAAGTACTGGAGGCCTTGGCGGCGGGAGTGCGGGAAGCGAGTATATAACGCTGCGTGCATCGGGCAGTAACACGAGCGGGGTAACAATTTCGGGGTGGACTTTGGTGAGCGGCATGACCGGCATGAGCGCCACGATTCCTCAAGGAACCCGGATACCGCAAACCGGAAGCGTAAATTATGAGGAACCCATACTTTTGGGTCCCGGCGAGGAAGCGGTTATTGTCTCTGGCCGCTCGCCGATTGGTGTTTCGTTTAAGGAAAGTAGGTGTACGGGATACCTTTCACAGTTTCAAGACTATACGCCGTCACTTGATATGCAGTGCCCCGCTCCCGATGCTGAAATTACGTATGCGCCTTCCTCTGTCTCCAACGACAATAAATGCCTCTCCTTCCTCGAGGGGCTCTCGCGCTGTCGCATCGAGACGGCCCCCCTCCCCGACAATCTCTCCACTGATTGCCGAAACTTTATAGGAACGCACATTACCTACAATGGCTGTGTGATGAACCACCGCAATGAGCCGACGTTCCTTGAACATACGTGGCGCGTATATTTGCGATATGATCAAAAACTCTGGAAGGAGCGCCGCGAGGTTATAAAACTTCTTGATGAGAGTGGGAAAACGGTGGATGTGTTCACCTACTAAAGAGCCACTGTGGTACATTGATTCCTATGCTAAGCGTTTTCCCTGAACTCTTTACCTACGAACTCCTTGGACTCCTTCTTCTCCGCGTCTTTATCGGTGTTGTGTTTTTCATAACGGGTTATCGGCGCTTTTTGCGGCGTCTGCGTCAAGCGGATACCATGACGCCGCCTTCCCACCCCACACCTTTTAAAGTAGCGCTTGGCTCCCTTGAGGTGGCTATAGGACTTCTTCTTATTGTCGGCGTCTACATGCAAATTGCCGCACTTGTGGGAGCTATTCTTTCAATTGCGTACTATTTCTTTGCAAAACGCGACATCCCAACGCCTGGCGGGAGGATCGGCACGACCGCACTCCTTGTTATCTGTCTCTCGCTCTTGGTTCTCGGGCCTGGCGCTTTCGCCTACGACTGGCCGCTTTGAGCGCTAGAAATTAGAACCTCTATTTGTTACGATGTAAAGGTAGCCCGCCCGTAGCTCAGTCTGGTAGAGCATCCGCCTTTTAAGCGGTAGGTCGTTGGTTCGAATCCAACCGGGCGGACCATCGTGGCAGACGCAGTTTTTAAGAGACACTGCGTAGAATTGCGGAAGCAAGGCTTTGGCCTTAACGCCATTGCTCAAAAATTGAAGAGGTCACGGACTTCGGTATATTTTCATATTAGGAATTTTCCACCAACGCAAGAACAAAAACGAGAATGGATCGCTCAAAGTACGGCGCGCATCACTTCCTTTAATCAGAGCAACCTGCGAAAAGGGGTGAGTGCGCTGGGGCGAACTCCTCGTTTTTTTGCAGAATGGTCAGAAGAAACTGTGCTGCTTGTCGCCCATTTATTGTTTGATGGCGAGATAAAAAAATTTGGCTGTAACTATAACAATAGGAACGTAACATTGGTGAAGCGCGTCGAGCGGTTGATGCGCGCGCTTTATCCCTTTAAACCGAAATATTACTTAAATCCGGTCAC
>SBAW01000041.1 GCA_005239955.1 bacterium
CGGCATGCTACGGCGACTTCGCGTGGGGAGCCATTTTCGGCTCCCTTTACGCTAGAATCGTCCCCGATTTGGGTGTCATCTTGCGTTGGAGAAGACTAGCGGTTGAAACCCTTGTTCGATGAGTTACTATGGTATGCACGGGCGCTCCATGCTGCCCGCAGCAAAAAGACACCATGATTAAAATTATTGTTCATATCGTCGTTACCGCCGTCGTCATTTTACTTCTCCCACGCGTTGTGCCGGGCATCACGGTCGATGATTACATGACCGCTTTTATCGTCGCCATTTCGTGGGGAGTCGTGACGCTTCTTATCCGCCCTATCCTGACCCTGCTCACACTCCCCATTAATCTCATTACGCTTGGCCTCTTCTCCTTCATTATTAATGCCTCACTCCTTCTTTTGGTGGCGAGTTTTGTGGAAGGGTTTGCCGTCTCTGGATTTATCGCAGCCCTTATTGGAAGCGCCATACTATCCCTCGCCTCCTGGGCTGTTGATCGGCTCACGTGAGCCGCGTGAATTCCGTAGTAGAATTTCGGCTCGCTCGTGTTGAGCGAATCGAATGTTCTAGAATAATATCGCTAATGAGACGAGGTCAGATTTACTCATGGATGATACCGCAGGTATCAAGCCGAAATTTCACTACCGGATGAAAAAGCTTCCCTATGGGAAACTCATTGCCGTCCTGCTTTTTATTTTCTCATTTTTTATCTTAAGTTCTGACGATATTACCGCTTATTTCGAACGGCTCATGGGCGAGGGCCTCATCGCCCCCTTCGCCTTTCTCGCCATTCTCATTGTTGCGGTGGTTCTCGCTCCCGTGGCGGTTTTACCGCTCATCCCACTCGCGACAAGTCTCTTTGGCCCATTGGTGACCGCGCTTCTCTCTATACTCGGGTTTACGGTTGGTGCTGTTATTGCATTTGTCCTTGCCCAAAAAATTGGTCAGCCCATTCTCCACACCTTTCTTCCGTTTAATGACATAGAGGGCATGGAAAAGCGGCTGCCCCCCGCATCATCCTTTTGGGGAGTCGTGGGACTCCGGATGATTCTTCCGGTCGATATCCTAAGCTATGCGCTCGGACTTTTCTCCTCGATGCCTCTTAAAACCTACACGCTCGCAACACTTATCGGCGTTTCGCCCTTTGCATTTATTTTTTCCTACGGAGGTGCTGCGTGGGAGAGCGGTTCACTCCTCTTACTCTTTGGCCTTATCGCGCTTGGCATTTTTGTCTACGTTGTTGTCTGGCGTCGCCTGAGGGGGCGAGGGAAGGAAGGGGATCAAAAGAAGCCGTAACGTTGCGCGTTCGTCTCAATGTATGTACGGTAATCTTTATGGCATTTGTTGACGAACTAACAATCCACGCAGCCGCCGGAAAAGGCGGCGATGGCGTTGTTCGCTGGCTCCACCTCAAAGGCAAAGAATATAGCGGCCCTTCCGGTGGAAATGGCGGCAAAGGGGGCGATGTTTATTTTCGCGCGGTTCGCGATATTGGTGCACTTGCTCGCTACACGGGAATCAAAAAATTCAAAGCGATGCGTGGCGAAAGCGGTGCTAAAAACAGTCGGCATGGAAAGGGTGGTGACGACCTCATACTTGACGTTCCTGTTGGTTCCTTCATTACCAACCAGAAGACTGGCGAGACGTTCGATCTCACCGAGGAACATACACAGGTCCTTGCACTCCGGGGAGGAAACGGAGGCTTGGGGAATGAATACTTCAAATCGTCGACCAATGTTGTCCCTATGGAATCAACACCGGGAAAGCCTGGGGACGATGCCACGTTCACGATTGAGCTACGACTGGTGGTTGATGGAGGGTTCGTGGGGCTCCCGAACGCCGGTAAATCGAGTCTCATGAACGCGCTCACGGGTTCGCGCGCGAAAGTAGGGGATTACCCTTTTACGACACTCGACCCCAATCTTGGGGTGCTCTTTGGATACGTCCTTGCCGATATTCCGGGCCTTATTGAAGGCGCTGCTGAGGGGAAAGGATTAGGACATAAGTTCTTGCGTCACATTGCACGCACGAAAACGATTTTTCACTGCATTTCTCTTGAACTCGAAGACCCAGCGGGGGCCTATGAGACTATCCGAAAGGAATTAGATGCCTACGACAAAGCGCTGGGGGAGAAGCCAGAAGTAATTATTCTCACGAAAGCAGATACCGCAGGCAGGGAGACGATTGAAAAAAGAAAAAAGGCACTTCAAAAGACGGGGAGAGATATTCTGGTGGTTTCGGTTCTTGATGACGTGCTTCTCAAAACCCTGAGCGATAAGATGATTGAGCATCTTCGCGCCGCCTCCCCCGCTGTTTCGTAGGCACCAACCTCGTGCTAAAGTGTGGGCGATGAAATGGAAGCCTACCATCGGTCTTGAGATTCACGCTGAACTCAAGACGCAGACCAAGATGTTCTGCAATTCTAAGAACGACCCCGATGAGACGCGCCCGAACGTCAACATCTGTCCAGTGTGTATGGCACACCCCGGGACCTTGCCGGTCATTAACAAAGAAGCAGTTCGACACATCCTGCGAATGGGAGTCGCGGTTGGAGGAGAACTTGCAGACTTTACGGAGTTTGACCGCAAAAATTATTTTTATCCAGACATTCCCAAGGGGTACCAAATTAGTCAGTATCAATTTCCCCTCGTGCGGGGAGGTACGATTGCTGGTGTTGCGCTTACGCGTATTCATCTTGAAGAAGACACCGCACGTTCAACGCATGATGAACACGAGAAGAGTCTCGTTGATTTCAATAGGGCAGGGGTTCCGCTTATGGAGCTGGTGACGGAGCCGGTTATAAAGAGTGCTGCTGAGGCGGTCACTTTTGCAAAAGAATTACAACTACTTCTCCGAAACTTGGGAGCAGGGGAGGCAAATATGGAAAAAGGAGAAATGCGCGTTGAAGCAAACATATCTGTTTCGACGGGGAAAACCTTGGGGACCAAAGTTGAAATAAAAAACCTCAATTCATTTCGAGCAGTTGAACGTGCTATCGAAAAAGAGATTAAGCGGCAGGTAGCACTTCTTGAAGAGGGAGGTGAGGTAGTACAAGAGACGCGTGGATGGGATGAGGGAAAGGGTATGACCTTTTCTCAACGTAAAAAAGAATCGTCACATGACTACCGTTATTTTCCCGATCCCGATCTTCCTAAACTCTGGATTTCTGAGATACCAGAATTGAGCGCAAATGAACTTCGTCACTCTCTTCCTGAGCTCCCATGGGAAAAGAGATCACGGTATCTTTCCTTGGGACTCAAAGAAGAAGACGCAAATCTTTTTGTCTCCGACAACGCACTCCGTGCACTTTTTGAGACGTTTGTCGGAGTAGTCGGCGATGATAAGAAATCGATACTGCTTGGTGCCAACTACATTGCGAACGATGTGGCCGCGCTTCGCGGTAGGGCAGATGGGCAACTCCAACATATACGGGGGGCGGAGATAAGGAAGATAGTTGATCTTGTAGAAGTGGGAAAAATGAATTCTCGAAATGCGAAGGATACGATCGAGATTTTATTCCGAGAAGGAGGCTCTGTAGAACAAATCTCGGAAACCCGAGGCCTTTTACGGGATGAATCCATTGATCTTCAGAGTATTGCTTCCCTGATAATCTCAGAGAACTTTGAGGTTGTTTCGGAATACAAAGCTGGAAAAGCGAGCGCTCTAGAGTTCCTCGTCGGTAAGGGAATGAAGATGACTAAGGGGGCGGTTGACCCCAATCAGCTTCGCGAATCTCTTCTCGCCAAGCTTAAATAGGCCCGAGAGCCGAGAAATTCACACCTCGCCTCTCGAGTTTCTTCTAAGGAGAGGTACAATAGCTTCATGGATGAAATGGAGCTTGAGGGGAGAACATTTGTTTCGGCAAGAAAAGCCTCTGAAATAACTGGCTACGAACAGGACTACATTGGTCAGCTTGCGCGTATGGGGCGCGTTGTTGCTAGACAAATCGGCCGAGCGTGGTTCATTGATCACGAATCGCTCCTTTCGCATAAGGCTGCGGGAAGAAAGTCCTATCGAAAGAAAAATACTATATCGAAGGCACCAGAAACCTCGGTTCTTGAAGTACGTGTTGATCCGACCCCGGAAGTATCGATTGTAGAGACTCCTGTAATTGAAAAGCCAGTAGCAGAGGTTAAAGAGGAATCACTTGTAGGAACTCCTATTCCTATCCATACGCCTCACATCACCGAAGAGGATACACCAATCGAAACAAGCACACCGACTCCTCCTCAAAACCCAGAACCGAGATCCCCCGCGCCTTTTATAAAACCCAAAGAATATATAGCTAGTTCGTCAATTAATGACCACGGACTTCTTACCTATATTGTGGATGAGTCAAGTGAAGAACTGAAACAAAGCGAGATCGTACCTCTTGAAGTCAAGGATGTTCGATTAAAGCCTTCACAGCCCCAAGCATCTTATGCCCCCGCAAGGGAACGCTCAGAGCAACCTTCACGTGCCCTCCCGATCTTTGCAGGGGTAGTAGGCTTCCTCCTTCTTACTGCCACCTCCTTCATTTCCTCATCAATCACCGACGATCGTATTTTCCATCGTTCAGGACAAGAGTTCAGCAGCAGCCGCTCATGGGGACTCGAACTGAGCTCCCTTCAAGAATTTGCGGACTCAATTGGACTCGCATCAGTCCTCTCGTTCTTAGAATAGACTATATTTTAGTAAATCTCGGCAGCATTCTTTTGCTGCCGAGATTTTTTTATCTGTACGAAAATCTGGAACGCGCGCTCTAAGGGTAAGGAATGAGAGCAACGGTCGTTGATATGATATATCAAAATTTTTTTACGCGGTTATCCCCAAAAGAATCGTTGCGTAGCACACATGATCGCTAATAAACCAATACAATACTAGAGAATTCGTCTGCGCGGCGAATCTATAAAAATGGACGACTTTCTTCTTCTTGATGGAAGGAAATTTATATCATCACGTGACGCTGGCAGGATCGGCGGCTATACGAATGATTATGTCGCCCGTCTCTGTCGCCAAAGGAAAATCCGCTCTCGGCTTATTGCGCGTACGTGGTATGTTGATGTGGCCGATTTTGCTCGTTTTCAAGACCAGCATGAAGAGGAAAAGAAAGAACGCGCGGAACAACTTTCTCGCGAACGCAAAGCGTATCTTGCTCAAAAAGGGAAAAGTGCTTCCACCAGCGCTCCAACAAAAACATCTTCTGTTACTACCCCTCCCTCACGAGCGCAATCAATTGCGCGTAGTGTCCGCTCGTCTCTCGTAGTACGTCAGAATCTTCCGTCGCTTGGGGGGGAACAAAGGCCGTCTCCATTTTCATTTGGAGAACTCACTGCCCGTGCCTCGGCACTCATTCTTGCACTTCTGTTTGTCTCCGGCACATACCTCTCTCTCGCGCGGCCGGACCTTGCCGCGCACGTCGGCACTGTGCTCCATGCCGATATGCGAGAGACAACAGATGCCGCAATGAACGTGGCATCTGAAGCGACTCGCGAATTTCTTGGTATCGCATCTCTCGCCCTTCACAGCCTGTCGCGCAGCATAGCCGAACACGTTATCGCAGTTCGGCACGCAGAGCAGTTTGTTGCGTCATCGCTTTCTTTTTCTTCTTTCGAACATCTTGCGGCTATCTCTCTGCCAAACTCCCTTTCTGGTTCTCTCATCTACGGAATTCTCGACGTGCTCTCTGTTGCATCAGAACATCTTCTTGAGGATGTGGCGTATGTATTCGACGCCTCGCGCATAACCCATGACGTTGCCGCCTCACTCCACACGGCAAAGCGAGGCGTTGCCATCATTCATGCGCACACTGCCGCAGCACTTAATGAGATCTCCACTCCACTTGTAGATGGTGTGCGTGCCACGAAAACTGCGCTCACTTCTCTTCGCCAACAATCTGTTTCCGCGGGACATGCCGCATTGGTCGCCCAATCATCTGCCATGAAAGAGGAGGCGTATCCGTTTACTCCGCTTCTTTCTTTTGTCGTATCATTGCGCGACACCCTCGCTGCGGCGCTCGATGGGTTCATTGCCGACGCCGCAGCGGTCTTTGATGTGGCGACACTGGGGCAAGAAATATATGCGTCGCTCTTACACGGACACCACTTCTTGGCGTCCATTTCTTCTACCGTGACACACGCACTCAATGTCGCCACAGAGCCGTTTGTTGAGAGTGTACGAAATACGCGCAGTCTCGCTCGCTCCGTCTATAATGCCGAGCCACTTATTTCCGCTCGCACCCTGGCACAGCGCCTTTCTCCGGGGAGCGTGGAGCAGAGGGAAGATAAGGTTTCGGATCATCTTGAGGCGATGGCAAGGGACGGGGCCGCCGCTTTCAGGGGTTTCCCTTCAATCGCGGCAGAGACTATAGAGAACCTCGTTCGCTCTATCACTTCCCGCACTAGGTCAGCGGGAGCGGTCTTCGAGACCTACACCAGAGAGGCTCTTGCGACCTACTACAGGGGGCTCTTAGAAGCAGGAGAGTCTGTCGGTGATGGACTGCCGCCCCAAATCGCTACAGTCACAAGATCAGGAGGAATACTGGGTGAGTTGTTTGGTTTCGCCCGCTCAATCTTTGGGAGCCCTTCACCGTCGACACTCACGTATGTTGTTCCGCAATCAACAACTTTTGGGGAACAATCTTCAGCAGGAGTTACACAAGATAATACGTCAACCTACCAATCCAAAAGAAATTCAGGAAGCAGCGGGTCGTCGGCTGTAGTTACCGAGCGAATTATCGAACGAGGTGTAACAACCGCGTATGTTGATGAGAAATTGCAAGAGCTCAACAACAAACTCTCCGCCCAAATCTACGCCATTTCCTCAACTCCCTCAGTCATCAACTACTCCGGCCCCGCCTACTCCACCCCCGCAACGGTCCAGATGGTTGCGCTGACGAATAAAATCGACCAGCTCGATGATGTAACGCTCACCAACGTCACCTTTGGCTCGGGCACCACAATCACGGGACTCACCAATGCC
>SBAW01000028.1 GCA_005239955.1 bacterium
CCGGACTCCCCGCGAGGAAGACGACAGCGCATAAACTCAGGAAACTGACAACAAAGAAAAGGCGCACAGTGGAAAAATTGTACCATGCCAAAATGCACGAAAAAGTCCGCTTCATGAAGCGGACTTTTTCCTGTTGTATCACTCTTTCTTCTTCTCCTTTTTCTCGGGCTTTGCTTCCTTGGGCTTTGCTTCCTTGGCTTTTGCTTCCTTGGCTTCCACGGCTTCTCCTTCCTCCCCTGCCTGCGCAGGCAGGTCTTTCTTGCCACGCTCCACCGACGTCTCAATTTGCGTGATATCAATAGCGGGCACTTCCTCCACTTCCTCTTTCGCCTCCGTAACCATCACAATAACCTCATCAAGCGGAATTGCTACTTCAGCGCTCGAGGGGAGGGACAAATCTTTCACGAGGATTTTGTCTTCAAAGGTGTTGAGCTTACTAATATCAACTGGAATAGAGTGCGGAAGATCTTTCGGGAAGACTTCAATTTCAAGTTCGTGCATGACCTTCACCAGAATGCCACCGAGATCTTTTACCGCAGCTGAAGTGCCCGTAAATTCAAACGGCACCTTCACCGTCACCTTCTTGCCCTTCTCAATAACATAAAAATCAACGTGGCGAGGAGTGCCAGTTACGGGGTGGAAATCAACATCGGTAATAAGGGCTTCTTTGTCCTCACCAACGCCCTGAAGCGTAATCACCGTTGATTCTCCGGCGGCTTTAAAGACTTTTTCAAATTCCTTTCCCTGAAGTGCAATGGGAGTGGACGGTTCTTTAGGGCCATACATAACGGCAGGAACTGCCCCCGTTTTGCGCAGGCTTTCGGCTTTTCCGCCCTTCCGTGTCGCGACCTTAAGCGAAATCATAGTGGCGCCCATTATAGCCGTGAAAGAGTAAAAAGCAATACGCTGTTTGAAAAGGGGCCCGCACACTTTCATATGCGCGGGCCCCCGATCCTGGTGATCAAGCGGTTGAAGAAGCGGGCTTTGGTTCAAGCGGAGCCCATTGCCCCTTCACCGAAACGCAGTTCACCCGCGAACCGTGGGCGATGTACTCTCTGATGATCTCGGTTACCCGCGGGCTGTCCATGGCGCCCGGCGTAAACTCTGCGATCACCACACCGCTCCAGTTCTCGAGGTCGGCGGACTGCACGACTCCGAGTTTGTCCGGCCGGTCGCTGTCGGGGCCATAGCCCCATAGCCACGCGCACGAAAACTCTTTGCATGCGCCTGGCCGAGTCTCGTAACGCTTACACCCCACTCCTTGAGTGCAATCGGGGCACCAGCGTCGCATGGGCTTGCGGATTTCTTTGACGTTGTGCGTCCAGCAGCAGGCGGTACACTCGCCGCATGTCCGCGGCTCGTTCGTAAAGTGTTTCATGAGCATGGGGGTCCTCCCTCCCGTACTGGCAAGGAAGTTATCACACTCCTTCGACGATGTCGAAGTTATTGAGCGATATTGGGTGCCATCTTCCCTTGCGAGATCGCAATGACATTTTCTGCAACCATCTCTGCCATACGATTTCTTGTCTCTTCAGTTGCCGAGGCAATGTGTGGGGTGAGAATGACATTTGAAAGACGCGCAAGCCCAGGAGCAAGTTTTGGCTCTTCTTCAAAAACATCGAGTGCCGCGCCCTTAATGACTCCGTCTTTCAGCGCGCGAACGAGGGCCTTTTCATCAATGACAGGGCCACGCGAGGTATTCACGAGGTACGCCGATGGTTTCATCATGGAAAGACGCTCGCTATTTATGAGATGTTTGGTTGAGGGAAGGAGTGGCACATGAAGCGACACGACATCAGCTTCTCGGAGCACCTCTTCGGGGGTTGCTTTAAATATGACACCGAGTTCTTTTTCTATTTCCTCATTGCGCTTGATGTCGTAGTAAATGCCTTTCATGTCAAAGCCGCGCATCGCCTGATAGAGGACGCGTGAACCGATGCGCCCCAACCCCAAAACACCAATGGTTTTTTGATGGAGGTCGGTACCAAGAAGCATCATGGGCTCCCATCCCGGGAACGTGCCGGAACGCATGAGTCTGTCGCCTTCAACAATGCGATGCGCAATCGAAAAAATAAGGGCCATCGTGTGCTCGGCGACGGTATGCGAAAGAACGTCCGGCGTGTTGGTGACTACAATCTTGCGCTTCTTTGCTTCATCAATCGCAATGTTATTAAAACCAACCGCATAGTTGGCAATGATTTTCACGTTCGGTATCGCATCAAGAATATCCGCATCAATGGTGTCGGTAAGAAGCGATACGAGTGCGTCGTACGGTTTCTTTTTGAGTTCTCGCAGAAGTTCTTTTTTGGTAAGCACGCGATCGTGCGGAGAAACATCGACATCAAGACCTACTTTTCGCATTGCCTCGATGCCGGCTTCGGGGATCGCGCGCGTCACGTATACGGAAAATGCCATGCAAAAATGGTAGCACAGAAAGACTGACGGCCGCGCCCCCTGGGGGCGCGGCCGTTGGCGTCGACGACTGCTGCGCTCATGCGGACTCAATGGTGTAGCCCGATAGCGCGCGAGCACGCACTCGGATGCGCGTCCCAGCCGAAAGATGGGGCCACTCTCGGCCGATGACGCGGTGCTTCGGATGATCGATGTTCACGATCTGAAAGATCTGCCCCGAGGAGTCCTTGATGAATTCAGCTACGCCGTTGCGAAGCTGAAAGATCCTCCCCGGCTCGACCGTACCGACAGTGACGTTCCCTTGCATTTCGCCCATGGCGAAACCTCCCGGAAAATGAAATGAGCTCACTACTACTATATCACTCGTCACCTGATGGAAGTTGCGTGCTACCATGAAGAATCTGATGAAAATCGATGAGATGCGCGGCTCGGGATGGTGAGCGAGGTAGGCGTACGGAATGTACGACGGCGAGCTCGTAGGGACCCGTAACAAAGCAGATCGCGATTTTCATCAGATTCTCAATGAAGTCCTTCGATTTTGTGGCTATCGGCGATACGACGATTGATGCGTTCATTCGCCTCAAAGATGCGCGTGTCCACTGTGATATCAAAAACGAGCAG
>SBAW01000002.1 GCA_005239955.1 bacterium
ATTATGGCAAAAAACAGCTCCCTCGTACAGTGTGAACAACGTTGACGGGAACGGGGGTGGGACATACTGTTAAGGCATCTATGGGTGGTGAACGGCCAAACGGCAACCAAAATGGACCCGATAGCCGAGCGAATGAACCTCATGTCAAAAGGCATGGGCCAGATACTCCTCTTGGGGCGCCACTTCTTGACCCAGCAGTGATTGAAAGTTTACGTCAAGCGGCTTTGAAAACGAAAAGAGAACGAGAAGAAATCGAGCGGCAACAACAGGAGGAGGGACGACAGCAACAGGTGGGAGAAGTTGAAGTAGGAGATAAAAATGCGCCCGATGAGGGAAAGCCGTTGACCCCGGCGGATGAAGCTGCGGCGGAAGTCTTTACCCGCTTAGCCAATTTGGAAAAAGAGTCAGAGCCTCCCACGAATGCTGATCCGCTTCGTTTAAATAAGCGGTTACTTGGTGGTAAAACGGCGGCGGAAGAGTTTGGTGCTGCAATAAAAAATTTTCCACAAACGCGTGTTGGCAAAGCGCTCGGCCGCAGCGCCCGGTGGACAGGGGAGAAGGCAATTAGCCCTCTTGAATGGGTTGCTGATCGAACGGAGGATAAACTACGCCCATTCTGGTTGAGGACTGTTGATAAGTGGCAGAATTTGTGGGACCAGCGAGCGGGGGAGAAAGCTATCAATAGAGCGCGAAGAGATCGTGTGAGTCTCTATAGGCGTCAAAAAGAAGTTAAGCAGGAAATTGCTGATTTAGAATCGAAAGAGCATGCACATCGGGAAAAGCACGATGCAGGCATGCGTGCCGCCGAAGCAGCAGGGGATACCGAACTTCTTGCACAACTTCGTACAAGCGATGCGCTTTTTATGCGAGAGGTTGGCGGGAAACTCGGTCGGCTTCGGGCACAGCAAAATAAGTTCGAGCAAGAACGCCCGCGCGCTGATTTAAAGCTCGAGGAGAGACAGAACCGCTTAGAGTCCGTGCGAACGAATTACCTCAACCAAATCAGAGGATACATACAAAGTAAACGTGATCCTGTTCAGTACGACACACTACAACCAAAAATTGAGCGGTTGAAATCAGCGATCGATGCGTTGGGGGGCGCCATAATCAGTGCGACTCAGGCAAAAGAAGTGGCGGAGCGCGATCGTGAGGCATTCAAAAAACAGTCTTTATTCAAGCAGTGGTGGAATAAAACAAAGCGACAGGCTATCGATGGTCGCATTGCCAATGCACAAACAGAGATCAATTCTGCAACAACACGCCGTAATGATGCAGTAAACCGTCGAAATGCTGCGATAAAGGCAAAAAAGGACGTCGACAAAATAACGCAACGGTTTGAGGCGATCCTTGCTGACCCACGTATTAATCCCGATGCCCGCCCGCCGGCTGCTTCCGAGACCCCGCCCGCCCCTGTTTCTCCACCTCCCGCTCCACCAGTTGAGACACCACCTGTTCCCGCAGTAGAAACGCCGCCTCCGCCACCAGCTCCAGGAGAAACGCCTCCGGCAATTGGGGCGCCCGATGCAATTCCGGCGACGCGCGAGGAGCGTCAGCGCATGCGAGACCAGATGATCAATACTCTTCGAGGAGCAAGAGACGCCTTTAAAGACTGGGCAAAAAAGAAAGCAGAGTTTAGCGGTGGTCAACTCCGCGGGATAAGAAGCGCACGTAACTCTTTCAATTCACTGAATCCAGCACTTATTGATCCCGACCGTGCTTCGGATATCAAGACACGAGTCGACAGAGTTAAAGAGCTTCTCGACGGGCTTCTCTCGAATGAACGTCAGCATGTTGGTGATGAAAAAGTGGCAGCGCTCCAACGGATAGTAGAGGAGCTTGATCCCCTTCTTCCGGCTTCGAAAAAAGGTAAACGAGGCAAGAGATAATATGGCTCGTATAAAGAACAGTCTTCGTAAGGGGAATAGCATCATCGGTGCGTTAGAAAAAGACGCTGAAGCGCTCCAGACGAAAGTTGAGACAATCATACGTGAATTGCGCGAGGCTCAAGAGAAGTTTGAACAAGCGACCGACGGTCTCTTTGACGATCTTGCCCGAAGCGTTAAGGCGGCTCGGCAATTGCAAGATGACAGCGAGGAAGTGCTAGAGCATCTTACTCGGCGTTTTAATGATGAGCTCGATGCCATTTCGGTTGGGTCTGAAGGTCAAAAAAAGCCCTAATGTTTGATTTTTTTGGTGTGGATAGAGGCTCTATTGTTCGCCTTCATCGTTGTTAGAATAGGGATGTGCAAAAAACCTTGCCCGCCCCATGAGATAGCGCATGCGCGACATCTCATGGGGCCTGGTCGAAGGCAAGCAATTACCCATTAATAATTTGCAAACAATATGATGAGTCTCATCACTCCCAAGATGTTCCTCCAAGTCGGAGGTATTGTCTTGGTCCTCGTTGCGGTACTTGGCTATGTCGGCGTTATTGGTCCGACAGCCGATAGCTTGTTCGGGGAAGCGTGGTATTTCGATAATATCGAGAATATCGCTCACCTCGTCCTTGGTATCGTGGCGCTTGCGGCGGCCTTTGTGCTTCCCGCAGGTCTCCACAAACCGCTCGTCATGGTTGTCGGTATCGTCGCGGTCCTCGTAGGCCTTTACAGCCTCTTTGTCGACACGGTACTCCTTGGTGCGATGCTTCAGAACCCTGCAGACACCATTCTTCACTTGGTGATCGGCGGGTGGGCGCTCTGGGCTGGTATGCGCAGCAACGGTTCTTCGGGCCCGATGATGTGATCCCGGTACACTCGTAACAAGCAAAAGCCGCCCTTTTTTAAAGAGCGGCTTTTGTCGTGATAGGATGCACACTAATGGATACTGATATGCGCAGCAAACCGGAGGAATTTTGGAAGAAAAAACTTTCACCCGAGGAATATCGCGTCTTGCGGGAAGGTGATACCGAAGCGGCCTTCACGGGCGCCTACGTTGGCAACAAAGAAGATGGTATGTATCGCTGTAAGGCCTGCGGCGCGGTATTGTTTTCATCTGACCAAAAATTTGATTCGGGAACGGGGTGGCCATCGTTCTTTAAACCAGAGGATAATGAGGCTCTTGAGTTGCGTACCGACATGAGCCACGGTATGCGCCGCACGGAGGTACTTTGTCGCAACTGCGGCAGTCATTTAGGGCACGTGTTTCCCGATGCGCCAAAGGAACATAAAGGAAAGAAAACAACAGGAGATCGGTTCTGTATTAATTCTTGCGCACTCGATTTTAAAGAGTCGTAGCGCGTTATACTAAACTCTTCTTCGCTGTCATGAATCGAACAATTACCGTCCTTCTTATCGCGCTCCTCCTTCTTGGAGTTGTCTTGGCCGTTGGTCTTACCACCGATTTCTCCCTTTTTGTTCCTACAGGGGACGCCGTTTCTCCTCGCTCGATTCTTTATCTTGGTACGCTTCCCGTTGAGGTAGAAATTGCCGATACCGAAGAAGAACGCGTCGCGGGGCTCTCGGGGCGCGTCGGTCTTCCGTCAGGCCGCGGCATGCTCTTTGTCTTTCCTGAGGCAAAACGCTACGGCATTTGGATGCAGGGAATGAACTTCCCGCTCGATGTGGTATGGATTGGAGAGAATGAAAAGGTGGTATGGATTGAAGAACACATTAGCCCCGACACGTACCCGAAAGTATTTACCTCCGAAGTTCCTGCAAGATATGTGGTTGAAGTAAATGCGGGTACCGTAGAAAGTTTTGGTATAAAAGAGGGGACTCACGTTGTTCTCCCACGTCTTTCGCGATAACCCACAATGAAAACAGCTCGCCGTGAGGCGAGCTGTTTTCATATTCGTGGCCTGTCGATAAGCCGAATTCTGTATCCCTCACTTGGAGCAATTTCCCTGGAAGAATGATATCGAGCGAAACTCTTCCAAGTGAGGGACGACAGTCATTTATCTGGGCGTTACGTTACCGCAACGCTCAAGCGGCACTCTCTCGCTTACGCAAGAGCACGGCCTTGCACTGTGAAGTAAGGATTTAGCCGTTTCACTTCCACCTTTCGGCAGACATATCCCCGAAGCCTGCTTGCGCAGGCAAGGGATTCCTTCCTTTTCAGGTCGGACGTCACTGCTCGCACCTCTATCCTTGCGGACGACGGGTGTTACCCGCTACTTCATCTCGCGCATATGCACGAGACACGTGTTCGGACTTTCCTCTCCGCACCAAAGAGGTGTGGAGCGACTGTCTGACAGGCATTAGTATTATGTCACATTTTCAAAAGATTACAACGGCCACGCTTTAAGAGGCGATAATCCACAAGGTAAAAGCGTCTTTTTTTGATGTGGCGGTTATACTCTTTGTATGGATATGGGGGGAAATACGGCGCTCTCGAGCCGACTATCGTCGGTTCTTTCGATTGCGGCCTATGCTACAGGAGCAATTATTGGTTTATTGCCGGCACTCCTCCTTCCGTTTCTCTCACTTCCTGTAGAGTTTGAAAAGTCCTATATCTTTTTTGGTACGGTTTCAATTGCCCTCATCCTCCTTCTTCTTGGGAGTATCTTCGGCGGACGATTGAGCCTCCCGCGTTCACTTCTTCTCTTTGCTGTACTTCTGCTCCCTCTCGCGTATCTTATTGCGGCCGTGTTTTCAGATAATGCGACGCAATCGTTGTTTGGAACCTCATTTGAGATTGATACCGTCCTTATGATTACGGCGCTCGCGGTAACGGCAATACTCGGGGCAACCCTCTTTTCGACTCCTTCACCGATACAATCGCTCGTTCTGTTTTCGTTGCTCGCGGCGGCGGTTGTCGCTGTTGTGGAAATCATTCAACTCACTTTCGGACTGCCATTTGATTCATTCTCATCCTCTACCGCAAACCTTGTTGGGAAATGGAACGATCTGGGGATCTATTGCGGGCTCTTGTTTATTCTTGCCATGCATATTTCAGTTTTCAGTAACTCACTTTCTCGCTCCGGCGTATGGATCCTGCGTCTACTCCTTACGCTTTCAGCTCTCGGTATTATTGTGGTCAATTTTTTCAACGTCTGGATCGCGCTTGCCATTGCAGCAGCTCTGTTCCTCTTTGCTCGTGCACATACACTGAGGCGTGGAGGCGTAGGTCTTTTTTCGCGCGAATTCTTCCGTCGCATACCGCTCCTGCCACTCCTCACCCTCCTTATTGCGCTTATGTTCCTTCTTTTCCACGCACAGCTCTCTGCGATCCTTGGTGAGGCACTTTCCATTTTCCAAGTAGAAGCACGGCCATCCTGGCAAAGCACGTTTGATATTGCCGCCGTCGGTTTTGATAGTAATCCTCTTCTTGGCTCTGGTCCCAATACATTCGGGGAGCAGTGGCTCCTTCATAAGCCAGCAGGCATCAACGAAACACCTTTCTGGGGAGTTCAGTTCACACAGGGTGTGGGCATTGTACCAACCACCTTTGCAACCGCCGGACTTCTGGGCGGTGCCGCATGGCTCTTTCTTCTGGGGCTGTTCCTCTACAGGGGCTACCGACTCTTTCGCGCTACTTCCTTCGCAATCCCATCAGTCACGGTCCTCTCCTACATTTCGGCCCTCTATCTTCTCGGTATGGCGGTCTTTTACCTCCCCGGCATCGCACTTATGGTGCTCGCCTTCCTTGCGCTCGGAATTTTTGTTGCGTATGTGGAGCGTGAACGGGGAAGCGCTCCGCTCGTGATTCCTTTGACGCTGCGACCTTTTGGCGTCATGCCGCTTGCCGGTGTTCTCGTTGGGGTCCTGCTTGCGGGAGGCGTAGGATTTGTCCTCTATCAAACGACCAATCGCGTCATTGGCGCCACCGATTACTACGGCGCCATAGAGAGTATTGGGAAAAATGATTTGCCCACTGCAGAGTCGCGCGCGCGGGCTTCCACTGTACGGGAACCAGGGAACGATGCCGCGCGACTCCTTGCCGAAATAGGTTTTGCGGTCATGAACCAAATAGCGGGAAGTCAGGAGGGGACGGCGGAAGAGCGTCTCAAAAACTTTGAATCAGTTGCGAAAGGCGCCATCGAGGCCGGATTTTTTGCGGTTCAGAACAATCCTCATAATCCCGCCAATTGGGTTACCTTGGGACGGCTCTATGAACTTCTGTTCTCAGTTGGGGCAAAAGATGCCTACGACGATGCGAAGCTTGCGTATGAAGAGGCGCTTCGCCGAAGCCCGCATGATCCTTCCCTTCACCTCATGCTCGCACGCCTTGAGGCAACTAATGACGATGGGGAGGCCGCGCGAGGCCACCTCGCGCGGGCGCTCGAGACAAAGCGAAACTATACCGCCGCCGTCTTCTTCCTCTCGCAGCTTGAAATTTCGGAAGGAAAAATTGCCGACGCTATTTCCTCGTCTGAAGCTGCGCTCGCGCTTTCGCCGCAAGAGACTGTATTGTGGTTTCAACTCGGATTCCTTCACTACTCAACGAAAAACTTCAGGGCGGCGGCACAAGCGTTTGAGCGTGCGGTGGCCATTCAAGAGAATTACTCGAATGCCCGTTACTTCCTCGGCCTCTCGTATTATGAACTTAAGCGTCCAGTAGAGGCGCTCGCGCAGTTTATGCGTGTCGCAGAGCTCAATCCCACAAATGCGGAAGTAGCAAAAATTGTTAGTAACTTAAGTGCGGGGAAAGCGCCGCTCGCTGACCTAAAGCCTCCTGTTTCAACGCCAGAAAAGCGCGGCAATCTTCCCGTTCCTGAATAGCGCCGTATGGTGGCGCGGTGGCTCGGGGGGCTCGAGCGTGAAATAAAAGGACTCCATCAAGCCGCCTATATCCTCGGTGGCTTCGCCATTTTTTCCCAAGTTCTTGCGCTCATTCGCGACCGACTCCTGGCGGGAGCCTTTGGCGCTGGCGAAACTCTCGATATGTATTACGCCGCATTTCGTATCCCCGATCTCCTCTATGTTGGCATCGCATCATTTGTATCGCTCTATGTCATTATTCCGCTCCTCTCTGATCGCCTGGAGAAGCAACGTGAGAGCGCGCGCATTCTCTCGGCGCTCCTTTTGTTTTTTACGGTAGCTATTGGCGCGGGAAGCGCCATACTTTTTATGCTTGCGCCGTACGTCCTCCCGTGGCTTTTCCCCGGGCTTTCATCGTCTTTGCTTTTTCCTGATCTGGTACTGCTCACCCGCCTTCTCCTCCTTCAGCCCATTCTTCTCGGGATCTCAAATCTTTTTGGCTCTGTTATTCAACTTCACCGAAAATTTCTTCTCTACGCACTGGCACCCCTCCTCTATAACATTGGGATCATTATCGGGATCCTTTTTCTCTATCCTTCCTTTGGTCTCAGGGGCCTCGGGATAGGTGTAGTTATTGGCGCGGCGCTTCACCTTCTTTCCTCCCTCCCTTTTATCGTGCGCTCCGGTATGCTCACCTTCGCTATTACACCGCTTCCGTGGCGAGAGCTTGGACGTGTGATCGCGGTGAGTTTGCCACGCACCATTTCGCTTTCTTTAGGTCAAATTACTCTCCTTATTCTTGCAGCGCTCGCATCGCTGATGGTCCCAGGCTCCATAGCGATCTTTAATCTCTCGTTTAACCTTCAGTCGGTTCCGCTGGCGATCATTGGCGTCTCCTATTCTGTTGCCGCGTTCCCCACCCTTTCACGCCTCTTTGGAGGAGGGGACCCCGAAGCGTTTCGCGCACAGGTACTCTCAGCACTTCGTCACATCACCTTCTGGTCAATCCCCGCACTCGCACTTTTTATTGTTCTCCGAGCACAAATTGTACGTGTTATTTTTGGTTCGGGAGAGTTTGACTGGACTGACACACGTCTTACCGCCGCGGCGCTCGCCCTCTTTGCTATTTCACTCCTTGCACAAGGAGTGACCCTCCTTCTCTCGCGAGGGTACTTCGCTGCGGGGAACACTCGCCGTCCACTTTTTATAAACACCATCGGGAGTGCCTTCACCATTGTTCTTGCTCCCATCCTCGTGGTCTGTTTTGCAACACAACCTATGTTCCACCATTTTGTTGAGTCGTTGCTTCGTGTCTCCAGCATCCCTGGCACCGAAATTCTTATGCTTCCACTCGCTTTTTCTCTCGGCGCCATACTGAATGCGGTCCTTCTTCTTTCGATGTTTAAGCGGGACTTCATGCTCTCGGCACGCACACTCATACGACCTCTGTTTGAGAGCCTTTCGGCAGCCGTTGTTGCCGGTTTTGCGGCATACCACGTACTCGCTCTCCTTGATGATTTCGTAAATATCGACACACTCCCCGGAATCTTTATCCAGGGGTTTTGTGGTGGCATCTTTGGCGTCACGGCGGGCGCGCTTCTACTCACGGTTCTTCGTAACCGTGAGATCGATGAAATAAAAAGTGCGCTCAAGAGTCGCTTCGCGCGACAAACGACCCCTATTGCGGCGGAACGCGAGGAACTTTAGAAAAGGGCAATAGGTGATAGGTTGTAGGAGATAGACGGAACTCCACTATAGATTTTTTGTCCGTTTGCTTCCGTATCCTATTACCTATAACCTAGTATCTCGTGGACAATATTCGCAACTTCAGCATCATCCCAGTTGGAAAGCCAAGCTTCCAACGGGACAGGTCGCCCATATGAACAACATAAGAAATTTCTCAATAATTGCGCATATTGACCACGGGAAATCGACGCTTGCCGATCGTTTTCTTGAAGTGACCGGCACCATCGAAAAGCGCAAAATGCGCGACCAGGTCCTTGATTCAATGGAACTTGAACGCGAACGAGGCATCACCATTAAAATGCAACCCGTGAGAATGCGCTGGCGCGCTTCTCACGGGTCAGGGCCGGAGCACGTCTTAAATCTTATTGATACGCCGGGGCACATCGATTTTTCCTATGAAGTCTCGCGCGCGCAAAAGGCGGTTGAAGGGGCCATTCTTCTGGTAGACGCGACACAAGGAGTGCAGGCACAAACCCTCTCTGTGCTCTCGATGGCCAGGGAGCAAGGTCTCACTATTATTCCCGCCATTTCAAAAATTGATTCACCACTTGCCGAAGTTGCACGCGTTAAAGAGGAAGTGGCACGAACCCTCGCTATCTCTCCTGATTCGATTCTCCTTTGTTCCGGCAAAACGGGGGAAGGGGTACCTGAACTTCTTGATGCGGTGGTAGCGCGTATTCCACCTCCTCAAATCGTTGACGATGCATTTCGTGCTCTCGTATTTGATTTTCAATATTCCGATCACAAGGGAGTAATTCTTTTTGTGCGCGTTATGGGGGGCAGGGTTACCCGCGCCACAAGGCTTGAGCTTGCTGCCGCGGGATCCACCTTTGGGGCGCTTGAAGTCGGCACATTCTCGCCAGATCCTACCGCCGCCGCCGAGCTTCCTGCGGGTTCCATTGGTTACATCGTGACTGGCATTAAAGAACCAGGCGTTGCCTCGGTCGGTGATACGGTTCGCGAAGAAAAAAGTCGCACTACGGCCCTCCCGGGCTATCAGCAACCAAAACCGGTGGTGTGGGCAAGTATTTATCCAGAAAGTCAGGATGATTTTCTTCTTCTGAAGCAGTCTCTGGCGCGGCTACGGCTTAGCGATTCGTCGCTCTCCTATGAAGAAGAAACATCTGGGACACTGGGGCGCGGCTATCGGTGCGGATTTTTAGGAATGCTTCATCTTGAAATTATTACCGAGCGCCTCAGGCGTGAGTTTAAGCTTTCGCTCATTGTGACAACGCCAACGATTACCTATCGGGTGGAACTCAAAAATGGCAAACAACTCATGGTCTATTCGCCACCCCTCTTTCCTGAATATGGACAAGTGGTGCGCGTATTTGAGCCGTGGGTAAGAATGAAAATCATTACGCCAGAGCGGTACCTCGGCGATATGATGCGACTTTTTTATGACCACGAAGCGGAAGTGGGGGAGTCAGAGAACTTTGGGGACACGCCCTCGCAGGTAGGCGGACGCATCGCGGTTCATCTTAAAATGCCGCTCCGGGAACTTATGCGCAATTTCTTCGATAAAGTAAAAACAGTCTCCTCAGGCTATGCGTCTGTTTCCTATGAGATTGCCGAAGAACGGGAAGCGGATGTTGCCCGCCTCGATGTGCTCGTCGCCGATGAGCTTGTTGCGGCGTTTTCTCGCGTGGTATCAAAACGACGGGTAGAGGAGGAAGCAGAAGCGGCAGTAGAGCGGCTCCATAAGATTTTGCCGCGACAGCTCTTTACAACGAAGATTCAGGCGCAAGCACTCGGGCGTATCATTTCGTCTCGTACCATGTCGGCACTCCGGAAAGACGTGACGGGGTACCTGTATGGCGGTGATAGAACCAGAAAGATGAAACTCCTTGAGAAGCAAAAGAAGGGAAAGAAAAAGATGAAGGAGCGCGGACGGGTCAATATTCCTCACGAGGTATTCCTCAAAATGGTGAAGAGTGAATAGGCTATAGGTGTTAGGTGCTAGGTTCTAACCAAATCCTAAAACCTATCTCCTAAATCCTGACCTTAGCCCAGGCCATTTATCACCGGCGTGTAGAGGACCACCATACTGATAATAACCAGTACGCCTATGACGATTGAGGCTATGCGGATGACCTTTTTGGTGTTGCGATGAAATAGCATATGCTGAAGAGTACCACATGAGGAACTTTGACGAAAAGAGAAGACTGCGACGCTTTATCTACTCCCGCCTCACCATTGTTATTCTCCTCATTCTCCTTCTTCTCTTACTGCGGAGCGTTTTTGAAGCCTGGCAGCGGGAGCGTGAGGCACGAAGTGGACGAGATGCGGCACTTCGAAGTTATGAAGAAATGACTGCCCGCCAGGAAAATCTTGCCAACAGACTCACGCGACTCACGACACCTGCGGGACAAGAGGCCGAGCTACGCGAGAAATACGGGGCCGCAGCGCCCGGCGAAGAAGTGATTGTCATTGTTGACCATGACAATAACGAAGCGGCAGCAACACAATCGTCAAGCGGTTTCTGGGCGTGGCTTCGAGGACTCTTTTAATGTATATAACAAGTATTGCGGGCATAGTTTAGTGGCAGAATGACGAGACGCTCCCCCGGAGCCTCTCGTTTCCTAAACCCTGCGAAAGGTGCGGTTCATCACAATGCGGGTATAGTTTAGTGGTAGGACGACTGCTTCCCAAGCAGTAGGCGCGAGTTCGATTCTCGCTACCCGCACCAAAAGGTTCGCAGGGCGTGCAGCAGGTCGGAGTTCGATTCTCCGTGCCCGCACAAACAGTAACGGGTATGCTAAGATATACGAATTAAAAACTAGTGCGCGAATTATGCCGAAGAAAGTAGAGATGTACAGCACGCCAACCTGCCACTTCTGCCAGATGACGAAAGAATTTTTCAATGAGAAAGGTGTTGAATATACCAATTACGATGTGTCAACCGATGCGGGCAAGCGTCAGGAAATGATTGAGAAAACAGGACAACTCGGTGTTCCGGTCATCGTTGTTGACGACAACATTCTTATCGGATTCAACAAGGATAAGTTAGCCAACCTCCTCGGCATTGCGGCATAGTAGCGACATCACAAACCCGACCGGTCTAGGCCGGTCGGGTTTGTGCTTATTACATATTGAACCTGTGGATTATTCACTCGCCTCTTTTATTTGTTCAACATATCATAAAACAATGCCAAGACATGCGCTCGATGTGATACAGAGCATAAGAGAAGATCGGGAGAAAGGCCTCACCATCTCACAACTCATAGAAAAACACTCCTTGCCCAAGACGACCGTTTGGCATCATATTCGAGGTATAGAGCTTCCACCACATCTGTTGGAAATTATTCGCTCGAAGCAGGGAGGGAGCGCAATTCGGAGCAAAAAAGACTGGGAGCTTGCCGAGAAGGAAGCGAAGAAAATTACTTTAGATAAGACAAGCACTTCGATGTGGCCGGGAGTTCTTGCCGCCCTCTATTGGAGCGAGGGGACGAAAAATACCGGCTTTGTCTTTACGAATACCGATGCCGCTATGATCAAAGTGTTTCTCACAATAATGAAAGAGTATCTTAATGTTGATCCTGGAAACTTTGATGTAATGATTAGGGTCACTGACTCGATGAATCCGCTCGCTTGTCGAAGATATTGGAGTAGGGCAACGGGGGTTCCTCTAAAGGACGTACATTTGAATTTCAATAATAAGCACAACAAAAGTAAGACGCAGTTTGGTATGTGCCGTCTCACTTTGAGAAAAGGTGGCTATCATCTTAAGCTCATACATTGTCTCATTCGAGAATTAACTGCTAAGATGCTTGCTGTTTAATGCTCCCGTAGCTCAAGGGACAGAGCTTCGCACTCCTAACGCGACGATCCAGGTTCGAGTCCTGGCGGGGGCACCACAATCAAACTTTCAGGAATTTTGCCGATTGATTCAGCCGCGCGAAGCGCGGCCAATCTCGTAGGCCAATTTTCCGAAAGTCAAATACTGGTGCAATTATACGACAAAGTCCGAACCTATTTTGAGCGGAATACTTGACGCTTCGCCCCGCCGCCGCTCGCTCCGCTCGCGTGCCCCGCAAAAAAGTTTTCGTTACGATTTTGATTTTGCGCGTGCCACCAATTTTTTCTTCTAAAGGAAACGAAAACTTTTTTG
>SBAW01000019.1 GCA_005239955.1 bacterium
ACATGCCTCACGAATCGCAGCGATTTCTCTCTTGTCTTTGTACTGTCGCAGTCGCTCAACTATTCCTTCCGTTGGCACCAGTCGTGCCGGCACCTCTTTCTTCCAGGTCAGGAGTGCGGCGACAGAGGTGTGGTGAGATTCAAACCCTACACGCGCACCGCGCCGAAGTTTCGCCCTTTCCATTATTTGTCGTATCGCGTGGGCGCTGTGACGTGCTCGTCTATCGGAAGAAACCGCGAGTATTTTGGCGTTTTGTACCTCTTTTTTCGCACGGACCGTGTACCGACCATCCGTTCCGAGATAGGCATTGCGGCGAGTAAGGAGGAGCGCCGCAAAACTACCCCCAAAGCCCGTTAAGTACCTGATGTTTTTCTTGCCATCCTCGTTGGTAAATACAAGAAGTGCATCGAGCTTTTTCTCCTTGAGCACATCGCGGAGGGCGGTAAGTCGCCTCACATACATGCCGCCATACTAGCCCGAAGGAGATGTACACGCGAGGCCTTTCACGCGCTCACTCCAAAAAGAGAAATGATAGACTGTGTTTTCTCTATGACCCGTGCCGCCAAGGAACAAAAACTTTTCGATATTCCCGCGCGACTCCCCAACGGTTTCATCTACAAGCCAGAGTTTTTGACGCATGAAGAAGAACAGACCCTTCTCGCGACGATCAAAGCACTCCCCTTGCGGCAAGAACTCTACCGCGGTGAGTATCGCGCAAAACGCCGATCATTTTCTTTCGGGTGGGGATATGACTTTGATCGTAAACGCCGGATCCCTGGCCCCACTCTTCCCCGCTTTCTTGGGGGTGCCGTGCGCAAAATGGCGAAGTGGCTCGACATTCCGCGGGGCCGCATCGTGAATGCTCATGTCATCGAATATCCGCCCGGCGGAGCTATTGGTTGGCACGTTGATTCAGAAGATTTTGAACATGTCATCGGTCTCTCCCTTCTTGGTTGGTGCCGCATGAGACTTCGTCCACTCTCCAAAATCGGGGACGCGCGATCGGCCGTCTCGATTGATCTTGAGCCACGCTCATTGTATGTGATGCAAAAGGATGTGCGGTGGAATTGGCAGCACAGTATTCCCAAAACAAAGACGCTGCGTTACTCCATTACCTTCCGCACATTGCCACGCGGATTGTAAGCAACACGAAGTAAGCCGATAGCGGCTTACTTCGTGTTGGGCAGCCGTGTTCCCTTAGGCGCGGCCACCTTTCCGTCCGGCTTCGCTTGCGCGACTCCTGTTACGCGCGAAGTTGCCGCCGCTCGCGCGGCCACCCTTGGCGGCTATGGCGCGTCTCTTTTCGGGACTCATCGCAGCAAAACCTCTTTTTCTCCCCATGCGTACGTTTGTCATAGATAATTGAGTTTAGAGAGAATCCATTACTTCACCGCGAGCCTCGATTCTTCTTTACTACTAGATTGTCCGCCTTTGCGACCCGCCTCGCTCGCACGCTGTGGGTCATTGGCGAAGTTGCCGGGGTTATTTTCTTTTCCTTGACTTCGTCCACCCTTTGCGGCAATCGCTCGCTGCTTGTCGGGATCCATACCAGCAAATCCGCGGCCACTTCTATCATCTCTACCTCGGTCCATATTGTTTGTTATGGATTTAATTAGTAATGAGTAATGGCCGACCTTTCCTCCAGTGTGAGAGATCGACCATGAACCAATGGTTAAAATGAAGCGCTGCTGTTAGAGACCGTATTCGTCTACCGCTTTCGCACGAAAGGGTATACCTCTTTGTTCATGAAGAGCAGTGACAAAGCTTTCGGCGAGTTGGCGATTGGTGATAAGCGGTATGTTGAGATCAATAGCTTTGCGGCGAATGACGAAACCATCCTTTGCTTCGCGGGCCAAGGTGCGAGTCGGAATGTTAATGAGAAGATCAATATCCCCGTTTGTCAGAAGATCAATGACGGTCGGGCTTTTCCTCGCGCTAATCTTATAGACTTTCTCGCACGGAATTCCATGTTCGCGAAGGAACGCCGTGGTCCCCTCCGTCGCATACAGCGTGAATTTCATGGAGGATAGGAGTTGGAGTGATGGAAGAAGTTTGAGTTTGTTTTCCTCGCCGCCGAGCGACACGAAAATCTTTTTCTTAGGCAGCCGAAAACCAACCGACATCATTGACGAGAGGAGCGCTTCCGCGAAGGTAGCGCCAAACGTTGCCGCTTCTCCCGTCGATGCCATTTCAACGTAAGAAAGCGGGTCGGCCCCTTTGATGCGGTTGTAAGAAAATTGAGGAGACTTTACCGCAACATGATCCAGTTCGAGCGTGCGATATACGCCGCTCACATCGCGCCCCAGGAGCGCCTTGGTGGCTATCTCAAGAAAATTGTAGCCGGTTGCTTTTGAAACAAAGGGGAAACTGCGTGACGCACGTACGTTACATTCGATGACCTGGAGGTTGTTATCTTTCGCCAGAAATTGAATGTTGAACGGTCCTGTGACCCGAAGTTCTTTAATGACACTTTTGGCTATTCCTTTCGCACGGCGAATCGTCTCAAGGTAGGTGCGCTGCGGCGGGAGCACAACGGTTGCATCGCCCGAATGGGTGCCTGCATTTTCGACATGCTCGGTTATGGCATAGATAACGAGGTTCCCTTTTTGTGCCACACCATCTATTTCAATTTCTCTCGCATTCTCAATAAATTTTGACACCACGACCGGGTGCAGGGGTGAGACCTCTATTGCACGCGTGAGGTAGCCCGTGAGCGTTTGCTCGTCAAAGGCAACGCTCATCGCGGCGCCAGAGAGGACATAGGAAGGGCGAACCAAGACCGGAAAGCCCATCTTGACGGCAGCGGCGACCGCCTTTACGGGACTACTACTCTCCGTCCAGGGTGGCTGATCAATACCCAAACGATCGAGGAGGGCAGAAAAGATGTGTCGATTCTCCGCGCGATCAATATCGCGTGGACTCGTGCCAAGGACCTTAACCCCCGCAAGGTTAAGCGGCATGGCAAGGTTGTTTGCAATTTGTCCCCCGGTCCCCACCATGACGCCGCGCGGATGCTCAAAATCGAGGATGTCTTGCACCCGCTCAAGAGTGAGTTCTTCAAAGTAGAGACGATCTGATTCGTCATAGTCGGTGGAAACCGTTTCCGGATTGTAGTTGATCATAATGGTCCCGATGCCTTCTTTTCGAAGCGTTCGGAGTGCCTGTACCGACCCCCAGTCAAATTCAACGGAAGAACCAATGCAGTACGGACCACTCCCTAACACCGCGACACTCTTTTTACTCGGCAATACGTCATGTTCTTCACCGTGGTAGGTAAGGTAGAGATAATTTGTCTTTGCCGGAAATTCTCCCGCAAGAGTGTCAATCTGTTTGATGGCCGGCACAACACCATGTCGACGCCGAAGAGCACGTACTTTTTCGGGCGTCGTTTTTTTCAGTGTGCCAATTTGCCGATCGGAAAAGCCAGCGCGCTTCGCGTGCTTTAGAAGCTCTGTTGAAAGTCGCGTCCGTTTGATCTCCCGCTCGAGAGTAATAATGGTCCGCATTTTTTCAAGAAACCATGGGTCAATATGTGAAAGGCGGTGAATCTTCTCGACACTCGTGCCGCGCCGAAGAGCTTCTGCAATGGCGAAAAGTCTCCGACTCGTTGGGTGGGCGATGTCGCGAAGTGCCGCGGGAAGGCTCATCGAGAAATTACCCCTCCCGTGAGCCGTAAAACCGTCGGCGCCAATGTTTAACATGCGGAGCGCCTTCTGAAACACCTCTTCAAAACTTCTCCCAATGGCCATAACTTCTCCCACACTTTTCATCTCAGTTCCGATGCGCTCATTGGCATGCTGAAATTTTCCGAGATCCCAGCGGGGAAGTTTGAGGACAAGATAATCGAGCGACGGTTCAAAACAGGCACTGGTAACCTCTGTAATGGCATTTTTTATAGAAGGGAGGGAGTAACCAAGTGCGAGTTTTGCTGCGACAAACGCCAAGGGGTACCCGGTTGCTTTACTCGCAAGTGCCGAGCTTCGGGAGAGGCGTGCGTTCACTTCAATAACACGGTAATCGCCAGTTTTTGGATGAAGTGCATATTGAATGTTGCACTCGCCCACCACACGCAAGTGCCTGATGGTCTGAATCGCAATTTCGCGCAGCCGGTGATATTCCTCGTTGGTGAGTGTTTGCGATGGCGCTACCACGGCACTCTCTCCGGTGTGAACGCCCATGGGGTCGAGATTTTCCATATTGCAAACCGTGATCGCATTATCTTTTGCGTCGCGGACTACTTCATACTCCACTTCCTTCCATCCCAAGAGATTTTCTTCAACGAGTACCTGTGGCGTGGAGCGGAACACTTCAGCTAGTTTCAGGGTGAGGTCTTTTGGATTTCTCACCACGCCAGAGCCTAAGCCTCCAAGTGCAAATCCCGCACGTACCATAACAGGGTAGCCAATCTCTTCTGCCGCACGAAGTGCCTCTTTGATATTTTTTGTTGCGTGACTTCTCGC
Source organism: bacterium (assembly GCA_005239955.1). Taxonomy (GTDB): domain Bacteria; phylum Patescibacteriota; class Minisyncoccia; order Phycocordibacterales; family SBAW01; genus SBAW01. The sequence goes on from SBAW01000019.1 coordinate 4,461, forward strand.
GGTCTTTACGCCAATTTCGTTGAGACGCGTTACAAAAAGTTCGCGATCCTCCGTATCCTTGATGGTTGACACCGGGGTCCCGAGGACGCGGATCCCATATTTTTTGAGTATTCCTTTTTCATCAAGCTCAAGGCCAAGATTCAGTGCGGTTTGACCTCCAAAGGAGAGGGCGATTGCATCGGGACGCTCTTTTTTAATAACGCTTACCGCAAACTCAAACGTCAGCGGTAAAAAGTACACACGATCGGCAAGGCCTTTACCTGCCTGCGCAGGCGGGTCGGTCTGTACTGTCGCAATATTGGGATTAAGGAGAATGACTGCGATCCCTTCTTCTTTAAATGCTTTGATGGCCTGTGAACCCGAGTAGTCAAACTCCCCCGCTTGCCCGATGCGGAGTCCCCCCGATCCCAGCAACAATATTTTTTGGGGTCTCTTTATGGGCATAGCATTATCGTGTTCACAACATTCCAACATTCGTTAGAATGTTGGAATGTTGTTCAGGGGATTTTTCGCGGAGCGCGCGAATAACAGGTGTTAAACCTATTTTTGCTCTCCTCGGCAGGGATATGAAAAAGGTTTGTTCTTTCATTTTGCTCGCTCTACGTCGGCAATAAAATCTTCGAAAATCCATGAGGTATCCGTGGGACCGGGGGCTGCTTCGGGGTGAAACTGTACTGAGCGCCACGGCTTCGTGGCATGTCGAATGCCTTCAACTGTTTTGTCATTCGCGTTTTTAAACCAGACCTCCCATCCCGTGGGCAGTGTTTTCTCATCAATACAAAAGCCGTGGTTTTGCGAGGTGATGTAGCATCGCCCATCAGTTACATCGGTACAGGGTTGATTTTGTCCGCGATGGCCGAATTTCAGTTTGTAGGTCTTCGCTCCCGCCGCGAGTGCCAAAAGTTGATTGCCGAGGCATACCCCGAGAATCGGCTTCCCTCTCTTCATCGCTTTTCGCAGATTCACAATGGTTGGAGTACACATCGTGGGGTCGCCAGGGCCGTTACTCACCACAATCGCATCGTAGCGAAGCGCGTTGAAGTCGTAATCCCACGGCACACGAATAACGGTTATCCCAAGGCGCAGCAGTGAGCGCTCAATGTTTTGCTTTGCGCCGCAATCGACAAGAACGATCCGCGGTTTATAAGCGCCTTCATTTTTCGCCGCTTTTTTATACTGATATTCTGCAGAATTAGAGGGGATATCTTTTGGAGTATGGATCATGGGACGTACGATACTAACGCCAGCGACGAGGTTTTCTTCATTGGGGTCAAGAAATTGCTTTGAGCCCTTGCCTTTGTGGACGAGTTGGCCGAGCATGACGCCGTGTTCGCGCAGTTTTTTGGTGAGTGCACGGGTATCAACTCCTTCAATCGCCGGCACACCTTCTCGCTTGAGCCACTCTCCTAACGACTCCACCGCCTTGTGGTGGGAATAGGCGGAGCTGTATCCGCTCACCACAAATCCCGCCACGTGGATTTTCTTTGACTCAAAAAATTCTTTTTTCGGAACTCCGTAGTTGCCGATAAGCGGGTACGTACAAACGAGAATCTGTCCGGCATAGGAGGGGTCGGTGAGGCTCTCCACGTACCCCACCATGCCGGTCGTAAAGACGACCTCGCCAGAAACTGAAACAGGTGCGCCAAATGATTCTCCTTCGAACACCGAACCATCTTTAAGGAGAAGTTTCATATGATCGAAATGTGCCAAGCCCGGGCTTGGCACATTTCAGAAGCGGCCTCAGCCGCACGGATTTGCCTTGTAAATTTTGGCAGCTGGGTTTGGCTGCGTATGCAGACCTGCCTGCGCAGGCAGATAAAAAAATACACCCGAGAGGGTGTTTCAGGGCGGACTTCTCTATTTCTCTTTGGCGGCATGGGTTTTGGGTAAATTACCAAGATTGTACGAGGATACTGCTCCACGTCTACTTTGCTATCCACAGGCAAAGAAAAAGCCGCGGATGTGCCGTCCGCGACTTGGCCGATATATTCCCCGTGGCACCGGGGCCGGAACGCTAGAAGTTGAGAACGCGGCAAGAAATGACGCCGTCGATCTCCGCAAGCTTGCTCGCAATATCCCTGGGGATCTCACGATCGCAGTCGATGGCGTTGTAGCCGATGGCATCGTTGCCTTCGTTCACCATATTCTCGATATTGATCCCCAAGCTGCCGAACAGTGTCGTCACTTGTCCGATCATATTGGGAACATTGCGGTTGATGACGAGGATGCGGGTCTTCGTCGTTGGGCGCGGCCGTACGTCCATGATCGGGAAGTTCACCGAGTTCACCGTCGTTCCATAGACGCAGTACTCCTCGACCGCCTGGACCGCCATCGCGGCGCACTTCTCCTCCGATTGGGCCGTGCTGGCGCCAAGATGCGGCGTACACACGACCTTGCCGCCCTCCATCATGTCGATGAGCTTTCGCGTCGGGAAGTCGGAGGCGTAGCCGCCAAGGTGGCCGCTCTTGATGGCGGCAATGACGGCACTGTCATCGCAGATGCCCTCGCGGGCATAGTTGGCGACAATGCAGCCTTTGCGCAAAAGACCGACGTTGGCGGCATCGATGAGATGTCTGGTCTGCGTCGAGAGTGGCACGTGTATGGAGAGCACGTCGGCCCGCGACAAAGCCTCGGGCAAGCGCTTGGCGATCTCGACCCGGCGGTCGAGCTGATGGGCGTTCGCGATCGCGATCGACGGATCGAAGCCGACGACCGTCAGCCCCTTTTCGAGAGCGGCGTTCGCGACACGCACGCCGACGGCTCCGAGTCCGATGACCACCATCGTCTTGCCGGAGAGCTCCGTTCCGACGAAGAGACGCTTGTTCTTCTCGACCTTCGCGCTGATGTCGGCATCGCTGCTTCCTTCAATCGCCAGGTCGCGGACGAACGCGATTGCCGACGTCATGTTGCGCGCGACCATATAGATCGCGGCGAACACGAGCTCCTTGACTGCGTTGGCGTTGGCGCCCGGGGTGTTGAAGACGGCAATGCCCCGCTTCGTAGCAGCTTCAATGCTGATGTTGTTGACACCAGCACCGGCCCGTGCGACGACGAGAAGTTCCAGGTAGTCGTCGGTGTTGATCTTGTCGCTCCGCACGATGATGGCATGCGGATCCGAAACGTTGGCGCCCGTGAGGAAACTATGACCATTGAAGCCGTCGAATCCTCCCAGCGGCACCCTGACGTCATTGAGAAGTTGAACTCTGTAGTTCATCGCCTCCCCCTTTTATCTGGAAGGAACTGGTTGACACTCGTGGGCTGCGGCTGCAGCACACGATTCGCTTTCACCATATACGAAGAAAGTAGAAAGGTGCAAGAGATATTGTTTCATGAAGAATTTTGATCCCGTAGTAGATTTTGGCGACGGCCTACGGCCGCTCACGAAAGCGAGCATCGCCAAAATTCACTACCGGATTGACATTCATTTTCCTTTTCTTGAGAATGATCGGACTTCATGCAGAAATCACGTCGCCGATATGTTTTTTTCGGCATCACGATCGTTCTGATCGCGATCGTTTTTTTATTTACGCTTAGTAATAAACCGCTCCAAGCCACATTCTCGTACCCGGCCGTTCCCATACATGCGAAGGAGAAGGAACCGCTGGTGGAAATGTCGCTCCCTTCAGAAACTCCCATTGAGACAGACATACTTCAGACTGAACCGAGTACTCCGACCCGGGTACGCATCCCTTCCATTAACGTTGATTCACGCATCATTCCCATGGGAATCAACGACAAGGGAGAAATGGATGTGCCTTCAGGAGATACCTTGGGCGTCGGGTGGTATAAATTCGGAACAAAACCAGGGAATATGGGGAGCCCGGTGCTTGATGCCCACGTCTATGCCGCGTTTGAAGATCTCGACGATCTGAAGAAAGGCGAACGTGTCTACGTGACCGATGAAAACGGCATAGAGCGCGAATTTGTTGTCGAAGAATCGACGCTCTACCCCTATGACCACGTCCCTCCATACGAGCTTTTTGAGCGCGCCGACAAGAAACGCCTCAATCTTATTACCTGCGCCGGGCGACCCACGCTCGATGGAAGTACGTATACGAAGCGTCTTATTGTCTACGCCGTCCTGGCGGAAGAGGCGTAACCAGAAGTACTTTCGGACGTCTGCTACGATATACCTATGCGCCATTTCGCCTTCTTTACATTTACACTTTTCCTTTTCGCCGTAGTCGCCCTGCCGTCGGCGGTCGGCGCCGCTCCACGTTCCCTTACCGTTGGCATGTCGGGGAGCGACGTTGCCGATATGCAGCGCGCCCTCATTGGAGAGGGGTATCTCGCAACAGGAAAAGATACGGGTTATTTTGGGCCCCTCACCCTTGCCGCGCTTCAAAAATTTCAGTGCGACAAAAACATTATTTGTGCAGGTGGAGGGACGGGTTATGGAACGTATGGGCCACGAACCCGCACCGCACTTGGGAGTGCTGGAGGCTACAGTGCACCGCGCGGCACAGTCTACCTCACGGGGGCCACAACTCCGGCCGCGACGGGAAAATTTGAATTTTCAGGTTGGATCCCCTACTGGCGCTCCGCAACCGGCACTGCCGATGTGATGCCTCACCTCTCGCAACTTACTTCAGTCATGCCCTTTGCCTATTCCGTACGTTCCGATGGAACGCTTGCCGATACGGCCGGACTCGGCAAAGAACCCTGGACATCATTTATTGCAGAAGCCAAACGACAAGGCGTGCGGGTGATCCCCTCGGTCATGTGGGGAGATGGTGACACCATTCACGCGGTTCTCAGTAACACCACCAAGCGCATCGCGTTAGAGGATGAAATTGCGGCACTCGTAAAGCGAGAGGGGTTTGATGGCATTGATATCGACTTTGAGGCGAAAAAACACGAAACGCTCCATTACTTCTCGACGTTCCTCAAAGGTCTCTACCAACGCATGGGAAAGGCGTGGGTGTACTGCACGATCGAATCGCGCACCCCGCTTGAAGAGCGTTACAGTCCGGGTACCAAAATTCCGGCGGAGGCTGATGATGTCGCCAATGACTTTATTGAAATGAATAAATACTGCGATCGTGTGGAAATCATGGCCTACGACCAGGGAACGGTTGCGGTCCGTCTCAATGCCGCGCGCTTTGCGCCGTATGCGCCGGTTGCCGACATCGGATGGGTTGAGAACTTGGTGAAGCTCGCGGCACAAACTATCTCGCGCAATAAACTCATTCTCGGCATTCCGACCTACGGCTACGAGTACACCGTCACGCCTCTTGGCGACGGCAGCTACCAGTACAAACGGCTATGGCCCTTCAATCCGCGCTACGCGACTGACATTGCAGCACAACTCGGGATTACTCCCCTGCGAACAAGCGCGGGAGAGTTGGGCTTTACGTACGACTCTGCGCTCCTTCCTGCGCCAACGGGCGACAACGCCACACAA
>SBAW01000013.1 GCA_005239955.1 bacterium
GCCGCACAAGAAATGCAAAAGGCAAAGCACGAATTATTCGCCACCATTAAAAAAGGTATGCTATGATTTCGGTGTCATTTTGCTATTGGAAAATACTCTGACCAAAAGTACTAAATTCCGAGTTTCCGTGCGTAATCCCGGATAACGGCTGGATAAAGCCTGCGTTCAACGACCTTAATCCGCTCCCATAAGGTTTCAATGGTGTCGCCCGGCATCACGGGCACTTTTTCTTGGGCGAGTATCGGGCCATCATCAAGTTCCATAGTTGCAACGTGAATGGTAGTGCCCGTTTCTGTTACCCCTGCGGCAAGCGCATCTGCGACGGCTGACTCGCCTTTAAATGCCGGGAGTAGGGAAGGATGGCTGTTTAAAATTCTACCCTCACACGCATCAAACATCGGTTTTGAAAACACCGTCATAAATCCCGCCATCGCGATAAGTTCAATCCCGCGCGACTGTAGTTCCTCAACAACTTTTTTTGTATACGCCTCGCGATCAAATTTTCCATCTTTGCGAAAATCTTTGCGGGCGACAAGGAGGGTAGGAATGCCAGCCGCGCCTGCAATCTCAAGTCCGCGGCATGGTTTGTCCGCCAGTACCAACGCAATAGGGAGCCCGTCTTTAATCATTGCCTCAAGTAAGGACCCCGTTCCCGAAACTAATACCGCGAGCTTCATAGCAATATTGTCATACTACCAATAAATAAAATGATTTAAGCGAACATTGACTTTCCTTTATTTTTGTGCTTCAATAAAGTTCGTTGTTTCACCTTTAAGAGGAGGGGATCATGGGCAAAAAGCCCAACCTCAAAGTCCAACTGGCCGTCGGTGCCATTGGCCTGCGGCAGCAGGTCTATTGGTACCGCGAAGCGCTTCACCTCCTCGCTCGCGCGCAATGTGCGCCGGCGTGGTGAATCGTGGCGCGGCTTCGTCATTGGCGGAGCTGCGCTGTGCACCTGCGGTAAGCGACACCGCGTGTATGAGGGTGCCACGTATAAGCCGCAAGAAGGGACCAATGGTCCGCGACGTTGCGCCGAAGAAGAGGCCAAAAAGGCGGCAGAGGAAGCCGGATGCACGGAAATGGTCGGGATCGTCACGTACGGCCCCTATCAAGCCGATGACTTCACTGGCATCGACCTCGGCGTCACCTTGCCGTGCGTCTTTTGTCGGCATATGTTTCGCGAGTCCTTGTCCAAGAGCGGCATCATCAAACCCTGGACCCGGATCATCGCCTACAACATGGACACGCTCGCGTGCGTGGAGCTCACCGTCGAGGCATTGCTCAACATGTGTCCCGACAAGTAAGATCGTTGCCAGGAACTGAGCGGGCGGGAGGCCAAAAGCCACCCGCCCGCTTTATTTTTCCAATATGAAAACGAAAAAGGAGCGTCCCGGCCAGACGCTCCTTTCGAATTCTTGGGTTGTCGGGGAAGCCCCCGTCAGGCCTCAACCCTTAAGGCCTCGAAAATTGGTGAGGTTGTCGGCCTAGGCGAGACCGTGCGCGACGAGGAGTCGGCCGCTGGCCGTCTTGCCGTCCATGGTCTGGCTGTGGTGGCAGTCGCACAGCGCCTGGTGCATGGGACCGAGCGCCTCTTGCGGGTCCTTGTAGCCCAGCGCGCGCACCGCGTTGCCGAACGTCTGGCGCTGCCCGACGACGCCGAACGCGGCGTCGCCGAAGATCAGGCGGAGCGGCGACTTGCTGACCTTGATGTCCTCCAGCTGGTCGTAGGGCTTGTATTCGACCTGACGCAGCGGCTCGAAGAGCATGTCGGGCGAGCTCTTCGTGAGCAGCATGGCCAGATAGCGCACGCGGTCGGCCTTCGTTAGGAGGACGGGGACGGCTTGGCCGGTGGCGGCCAGGAGATCCAGATCCTTGCGTTCCATTGGCGTAACCTCGCTTGCAAACAGCAGGTGGGCGGGATGCCCGACAGGCTAAGCGGGATGCCTAACCTGTCCTGCTTTGAAGCTACTCTCTTTCTACGCTTTTGGCAATACAGTTGGGTAGAATAGTGATATCAGACAGGGCTCAAACAGAAAACCGGCACGCCAACGTAGTGGCGCGCCGGAGAGGCCGCTGCCCCTCATTGGGGTAGGGCCTCTCCGGCTTAAGCGATCCGCCTCCGCACTTTCCGAAAAGAACGGAGAGTCGGCCCGCGCCGCATTATGTGCTGCATTGTGTGAACGTAATGCTCGCAAAGCGAGTCGCGAAATACGTTTGTGTTAGCTGCTAATAACACGGCTTCCATTCTGAAATGTTGGTGGATCATCGCGCGCCCTTATTACTAAAAGGGTGGCTCTGGTTGTCCGCCAAAGAGCGTAGCGCTGTCTAGCGCCACAACCCGAAGGTGCAGTCTTTCTGATTCAATAATCTTCCTTAAAGGTAGCGAAAGGGGAGTGAAGTGAAGATGAATCCGTCGAGACTTTTCTCTGATCAGAAAAGTTTCGGCAGGTAAACCCCGCACTCGCTTTGGTGTAGCCGTTCGTAGTAAAGCGAATGTGCCAAGCCCGGGCTTGGCACATTCGCGAACATCGCCAAAATCTACTACCCCATGAATCCTGTTATCCGGTTTTGCGTGAGAAGTCGACGGTAATTTCATCAATGGCAGAGGCTTTCTCTTCTCGTGCCTCGCGCTCTGTCTTTCCGCGGGGGAAGGACGCAAGAACGGTTGTCCCTTTGCCGGGGGCGCTCCGAATGATAATTTTTCCGTTATGAATTTTGACGAGCTCATTGACGATCGCGAGCCCCAAGCCCGAACCTCCATAACGGCGCGTGCGGGCATGCTCGGCACGGTAAAAAGGCTCAAAAATACGAAAGAGATCTTTACGCGCAATACCTACCCCTGAGTCCTCAATGATGAGGTCGATAAAATTGTGGTAATTTGGCTCAACCGTAACTTTAATGGTGCCACCAGAGCCCGTGTACCTGATGGCGTTTTCGAGGATGTTCATGACGATCTGCTCAAGCGCGGTCGCATTTCCGCGAACAATCCTGAAATCTCCCTTTCGCACGATAAACTCAATCTGTTTGCGTTCCGCAAGACGCGAGAGCTTTCCGGTAATGGTATCCACCACTTTGCCAAGATCAACATTCCCGAATTCCATACGCTCGGGTCGCACAAACGCGCTAAAGGAAAGGAGGTTGTTGATAATGTCCGAGATGCGGTCGAGCTCCTCGATGTTGCTGCGTAAGGTTTTGGTAACCTTTGGGTCGAGATCTTCATCAAGCATCGAAACTTCAGTGTTCGTTTTGATGATTGAGAGGGGAGTACGAAGTTCATGCGCAATGTTTCCGATAAATTGCTTTTGTGCTGCCAGGGAATTGCGCGCGGGAACCAACGTGACGCGCGCAATGATATAGCCGAAAAGCACCGTCATGCCCATAAGGAGAGCTGCAACAAGCAGGAGGCTCTTGGTGCGCAACTCCTCAAGCTGTCCTACGATAGCCTCGCCCGTCGGGGAAATGCCGCGGGGAGCGGCCCTATCCACAGTCGCTGCTGTGATGATTGCCTCAATATCGTCGAAGAAGTAGGTGAATGACACCCACATCAGGACTCCGATGGAGAAAGCAAACACCCCTTGGAGCGCAATGATGTTGATTTCCGTCCGGAAGAATGCGTCAAACCGATAGCGGTTCGCGAAGGCGGTAACCAACGCCCCTGATTGTTTCCAGAATATCCGGGCGATTTCCGCGATTGAGCTTCTTTCGAAGATTTTTGACATGTACGTCTATGACGTTGCTAAACGACTCGTAATTGAAGTCCCACAAGTGAGACAGCAGCTCTTCCCGGTTAATAACCTGGTTGGAATGCCGCATGAAGTATTCAAGCAGATAAAACTCCTTGAGCGTGAGGGGGAGGGGAACGCCAGCCCGCTCCGCGCTATGTTCTGATGAATTAAGCTTGATGTCGGCAACTTCGAGGACATTGGGGATCCGGTCGGTTGGACGCCGCAGAAGCGTATGAACGCGCGCGATGAGCTCTTCGAAGGAGAAGGGCTTCACGAGGTAATCATCAGCTCCACACAAAAGGAGGTCGACCTTGCTTTCCGTTTCGTTGCGCGCGGTAAGAACGAGAATTGGAATGGTAATCTCCATGTCCCGTATGCTCTTGCAAACACTCTTGCCATCGAGCCCCGGGATCATAAGGTCGAGGATAATGAGGTCGTAGTCGCTGCGGTGAAGCGAAATGCGCGTTACCGCCTTCTCGCCATCGCCCAATATATCTACTGCGTAGCCCTTCCGAGAGAGCCCCTGGGCAAGGGCATCGGCAAGTTTTTTTTCGTCCTCAACAATGAGTATTTTCATACGCTTTCAATGATTAGGTTGGTAATTTCGACAGTGAAGAGGCACAATACCGCTCTCTTCATGAGTTTAATGTTAGTCTTCCGCAGCTGAACGCTTCATGAAGATCGCGCATAATAGCCATGATGACGAATTATAACCCCGCTCTGTCGTTGACCCCGTGAGATAAGTAATTCCTACTACTCCGCTCGAGGTCCAACATGCGCATAACGCGCTGAGGAATGTGGCGGAATTTGAGTGTATATCTCACGGGGTTGACAGGGCCCTTTTTGAGTATTGAAAGGGGCAAAACGACTTCGCCGCAGGCCCCCCGAGGGGCCTGCGGCGCAACCAGTTACTCATGTCATCGCCAGATGATGTGGCCGCCGGAAAAGATCCGGCTGCTTCTTCTCCATGGCGAGGAGGCAGACGGCGACGCCCAACTGCATCGTCGCCGTGGCAGCGAGGTCATGGTAGAACTTCGGAAAGGCGGCACTCGTCATAACCGGGGGCCTGATGAGCGGCGCAGTCTCCTCATCCTTGCGCACCCGGATGCACCACTTGAAATCGCGCCCGATGCACGGCGGCGGCTGCTCGTCGAAGAGGATCCAGAGCTTGTCCACCCAGTAATCCGCGTCCTTGCCGGTGTCGAATTCGAAGGAGAGCGTGATCGAGGCCCGGTCGCCGTTGGAGCGGACCATGAACTCGACTTCGAGAACTGATGGTCCCTCTGGCAGGGCATTGAGATCGCTCATGTCTGTCTCCTGCGCTTCGCGAAAGGCAACGTTGCCCTTCTCCACCCCCAGCGTGACGGTGGAGAAGGGGAGTGTCAACATTCCTTATCCACCGGATCTATTGCGAGGTGTTTTTTAGGTTTGTAAATCTGATATGATATATCAAATCAGATTTACGCCCGGAAAAATATGCATCCGTATATCAAAAAATGAAAAACGATATATGAAACGGAAAGTTAGTGAGCTGAGTAGTCGTGAGCGCATACAAACGCTCGATGCACTCTACACAGCGGCGAGCTCGCTCAAAGGGAGAGAGACCATGAAATCTTTTCTCCGCGATCTCCTCACTCCAAGTGAGCGGATCATGCTCGGGCGCCGCATACTCATTGCCCGCATGCTTATCGAAGGTCGTTCATCTCGAGAAATAGTTGCTGATCTTCGAATCGGGCTTGATACGGTGGGGCGTGTTCAGCGCTGGCTTACGGATCAATTCCCTGGGTACGAAAAGGCCGTCAAAGGAATCAAGAAGGAACATGCACAGCGTAAACGGCGTGTTGAAAAACGCGCCTTATTTGCCACACTGAAGCGCAAATACCCGCTTCATTTTCTCCTGTTTCCGTGGCCCAAAGGTTATGGTCCGGGTGACCGTCTCTCAAACAAAAAAGAGAAATCCTAACTGGTCATGCTAACTGGCCATGGGGGGTTTGGTGATTCGCTCACCATACCAGCAGCACTGGTAAATCTGATATGATACATCATATCAGATTTACAGAGGATTGGTATGAGACAATATTGAAATTCAGGTAACTTCCCTTTCACTTAACCTCCTTCAGTTTTTTAAAAGCAAAAGCCGCCCATCGCGGTAGTCAGGTTAGACGACTTTCGCTTTGGACGGCAGGGGGTTGGGGTTCTCGATGACGGTGATGACAGGCGGGAGATCGCGAATAAGCTTGATGTCACCGATCGCGATGTAACGCGTACCCTCCCCTTCGCATTTAAAAGCCGCAACAGAGACATCGCCTCCGCCGGCGAGCTTGAGAAGCTCGATATTTCCGATCGAGAAGCGTTGCCGCTCCATGAGGAATCCGCCGGTTTCGATTAGATATCCATTCCGGTGGATGCGTTTGTAGCACGGGACTTTTTTATGCGTGTGTGCCCACATGATGCACCTCCTTTCCATTATCGTTGTTCCATATGTTGCCCACCGCGTCAACAAAAAAGAAGGCATGTCTCGTTGTGCTCAACCCGGGTTGAGCACAAGAGCGGATGACAAGGGTAGGCAAAAGAAATGCCGCCCCGCGAAGGTCGCGGAGTGCGGCACTTCTTCGGGGCGGCTAGTCCTCCTTGGATTCGAAGTCCTCGAGAATGACCCGTTCAACATCGAGGCCTTCCCCTTTGAGGACGCTGATGATTACCTCCTTGACCAACTCAGGGTCGGCGCCAGGGACATGTCGTAACTCGGCGAAAGGAGCCTTCTTGCCATTGAGGTCGCGCACGTCCGATTGGATTCGCGTGACGACGACCTCCTTCGCGATGTTGTTGTTTCCGAGCGTCTGCCTAAGACGCCTACGCAGACGCTCTGCTTTTGGTACAGTGACGCCGTAGAGAACGACGTTGGGCATGAGCACCTCCTCGTGTTTGCCCTATCGTTCAATTATACCACAATTGAATATTTTGTCTAGTCTTTGGCTATTCCTTTTTAAAGAAGCCAGTGATGGCTTTGAGGGTTTCAAGCGGCAGGGTAAAGACCACGGTATTCGATTGGTCCGACGAGATGTCGTTTATCGACTGAAGGGTTCGGAGGTGAAGCGCTCCTGGCGAAGCGGAGAGAATTGCTGCAGCATCGGCCATGTTTTTTGCGGACGCGAGTTCGCCTTCGGAGGTAATGATGACGGCACGCTTCTCGCGCTCGGCTTCCGCTTGCTTGGCGATGGTGCGCTCCATGGCTTCGGGGAGCTTGATGTCTTTCAATTCGACGTTACCGACTTTAAGTCCCCACGGATCAGTTTCTTTATCAACGATTTCCTTGATACGGTTCGCAATTTTTTCGCGACTTGCGAGGAGTTCGTCGAGCGAGACTTCGCCGACGATGTTTCGCATCGTGGTTTGCGCGTACTGCGAAATCGCATAGACGAAATCCTCGACTTCGAGAATGGCTTTTTCTGCCGAAGATACTTTGTAGTAAATGACGGCGTTTACCGCAACGGAGACGTTGTCGCGCGTAATCGCGTTTTGATCGGGAACGTCAACGGCGCGAACGCGCATATCAACTTTCCGATAGCTTTGGAAAACAGGAATCACGATACGCCAGCCGGGATTCATGATGCCGCTGTAGCGGCCCATTGTGAACTTTACTCCCAGTTGGTATTGATTTACCTGACGTATGACAAGGATCGCAAGGACAATAAGAACGCCAATGATGATAAGTAGTTGTGGCATGCGTGCATCATAGCATTCGCATAAAAAAGAAGAACCGGCGGATAAGCTGTACCACGAAGGGGTTAAAAAGGAGAACGTAGTATACTGAAAAGACTTTAATAGAAGACTGTAACGATTTTGTATGATTAAAGCACTCTCAACGAAGCATTGGATTTTTGGAGGCTTTATTATTGCGGCGCTTCTCGTGCCGCTCCTGGCGTTTGGTGCGGAGTTTCGCGTCTCCGAGCAGGCAACGGTTGGCCCTACGGAGCGCGTTAGTGATGACCTCTATATCGCGGGCGGCAACGTCAATGCGTCGGGCGAAGTAACGGGGGACCTTTTGGGAGCAGGCGGTAGCGTTCTTCAAAGTGGAACCGTTGGCGGTGATCTATACCTTGCGGGCGGCAGCGTCACGGTACTGGGGAGCATACGAGACGATGTACGCGTTATGGGTGGGAACCTCGTCATTCACGCGGGCATTGGTGGCGACGTTGTGGCGGCTGGCGGCCAGGTCACCATTACGGGGAACGAAGTTGGCGGCGATGTGGTCGTTGCCGGCGGGGCAGTGCGCATTGATTCGCCGGTTCGTGGCGACGTCAAGATTGTTGGCGGCGACATTCTTATTACAAGTGCAATTACGGGAAACGTTGAACTAGACGCTGACAAAATTGTCCTTGCCCCCGGAGCAACCATTGGAGGCAATCTCACGTACTCCGCGCCGACTGAATTTAAAAATCTTCCAGCAGGACAGGTAAAGGGCACGGTAACGTATACCCCGCGTGAAGCGCGTAGTGGTGCCGGATTTCTCGCAATCTTTCTGACCGCGGCGTTTATCCTCAAGTTCCTCGCGCTTCTTGCGGCGGCGCTCGCTCTGGGGCTCTTCTTCCGGCGCTATACGATAACGATCGTTGCCGACGCTATTTCGCGGCCGTTTGGGCTTCTCGCGCGCGGCCTCGTCTTCCTCATCGTCGCACCCGTTGTCTCAGGACTCCTTCTCGCAACAATTGTTGGTATTCCACTCGGCGTCTTGGGATTCTTGGGATTTGCCGCCGCATGTCTCGTGGGATGGATTCTCTCCGCCATTTATCTGGGGAGCCTTATGCACCGATGGGTCTACAAACCTGAAATCCCGGTGGTCACGTGGAAGACAATTACGGCGGGTGCTGTCGCCCTCTCGCTCCTCACCCTCATTCCGATTGTGGGATGGCTCATCCAAGGGGCACTCTTTCTTATCGTCCTTGGTGCCGCAGTACTCCTTAAGTGGAGCGCGGTCAAAGAGTGGCGCTAACGGCGGCTATTATTTTTTGTAGAAGTTATAGATGCCAAGTGCGGCAAGCGCGATGACGGCAACAACAAGCGACACGCGCGCGTCGTACATCGACGATATGAGAACGAAGAGTGCGGAAGCGAGAGCGAAGGATCCTTCCTGACGGTTGGTCATGTCTTCATTGTCCGCTGTGGCAGAAAGAACGCAACCGGCCGCCTGTGGAAGGCGGCCGGTTGCGTTTGACTCCTCTATTTTGTACTGACTCCTGCCGTAACGCTGACCATGCCGTTTCCGGCATCAACAATGTAGGCTCCGAACGTGCGTGTATCTTTCGTTGCGCCAATGACCGTCGCTCCTCCGACAGAGGCGGTTGAGGTAATGGTCCACCCATCCGCGACAAGCTCGCGCTTATAGAAGTCAACCATCGCTTGGACACTCGCCGTTGCGGTAAATACCACCGCGGCACCAGATTCTCCAGTTTGGGGATTGGAGCTTCCTGAATACTGAATCGTGCCTTCACCATACTCTGGAGCGTCGGAAGGCCACGTATCAGGATATTTCCCTTCGCCAATAGTGACCGACCCGTCGTCGGTCGTATACGTTGCCGAACCGTTGCCATTGTAATCAACGTCAACGCCGGCACGCTCCAGTGCCATGTCGCTGGCACCTCGCATAAGAAACCAACCCAAAAGTGCAAGGACGATAACGCCACCAATAATGCAGTACAACTTTTTTGATGAACCAGTCTGTTGTGGTTCCATAGAAATTCAATTGAGCCAGTAATCAGTAACGCGGTCTAGAACGAAAAATGTTTTGCGAATGATCCAACAAGCGGCAGTTCTTTTTCCTTGCCAGCAAGAACATTGACGATGCCGATGATGATAAGAATCAGTATGCCAATATCGATAATGGCAACGATGGGGGCAACAATCCAGAGAATGCCGGCGAGAATCCATAACGAAACCTCAATAATGAGAAGGACGAGTCCTTGCTTCACGTGGAATTTCACGAAGGGGTCTTCTTTTGCGACAAGAAAGGGCACCAGGACAAGGGGCCCAATGTAGGCAAGAATACCCATCAACACATTTTTTTGCGGCGCAGCTCCTGTCGGTGTTATTTCCATTGATTGAGAAGAGGTTTTAAGTCAGAAATGAGTAATGAGTAATGCGACCCGCGCACACGGGAATTAGTATAACGTATCGCAGTCCATTCATCTCTGATTCACGGCAACATGCCATGCTTATAGGTGAGGTCGAATTCTTTATAAGCTCGATAAGCGGGCATTACAATGTGGCAACAGTGGCTTAACGGCCTTTTGGGACTGTGGGTTATTCTCCTGCCGTTCCTTGGCCTCACGGGCGAGACTGCCGTCTGGACCTTCGTGGTCTCGGGTATGCTTATCGCCATTCTCGGATTCTGGGGCGCACTGGAGAGACGCCCGATCATGTAGGTGCGTAGCTCCTCATTAACGCAAGTCATCTTGCCACCC
>SBAW01000055.1 GCA_005239955.1 bacterium
AGGATGGTTCGACATTCTTCAAAGGGCGTCCTGAGATTCGATACTACCCCGGGATATTCTTGAGTGGGAGTATCGTAGCGATCGCTTGAAATCTGATCGACAACTCTGAGGATTGGTTCTTCCGCTGCATCATAGAGGATGTGGCCAACCTCGTGGGCACACCATTCTTTTGATTCCGGATAACACCATCTAAAGAACTCGGTAAGATCGCTCCGAAGGGTCGTCGTCGCGTAACCGGAAAGGTACGCACGCCGTTTCATAAGGCCCATCGCATACCCGGCAGAACATGTTGATGAGCCGAGCTCAAGTTGCTCTTTCACTCCAAGATGTGGAGTTTCCGACGCAACGAAATCACCAAGCGCGTGATAAAAGGTGTGGCAGGCGGTGCCGAAAATCCCATACGGTTCTCCTTTCGTAGCATCATCCTTAAAGGTAAGCTCCGCTGACTGAATGTCTTGTAGATAGATGAGGAGATCGCCATCGAAATGACGTCCGAGCACACTACGATAGCAGGAAAAAAGTTCCGCGCGACCGAGCCCTCGACACGCATCCACCTCAAACGCCATACCAGATGTTGTAACGCCCGAATAAAAAAGTACACCGAGAACACTGACGATTCCTATCGCAAGCGTTAAGGCGAAGCGGAAAAAATGACTGCTCATTTTCATGCTCTGTATTGTAGCTCAGCAGATGATCTCGCTTTACATGGCAGGTTTTGCATATGAATACCCTTTGCGATAGGCTCACGTAAGCAAAACCCAACAGGGAGTGTTCTTCGATGATGAGAGCAATTCTTCGTCGCACGATTCTCGCAATCGTTGCGGCAGTCTCTGTGACGCTCAGCGTAGAGGCAGAGACGAGACTTCGAATCGCCGCGCTTCACCCCATGACCGGCCCCCAGGCCGAAAGCGGGCGTGAATGCGCGGATGCTATCGCTGTCGCTGCCGAGCTCCTGCGGCTCGATTTCCCTTCCTTCGAGGTCGTGTATCTCGACACCGAAGGGAAGCCGGATGTGGCACGTCTTCGTGCCAACAAAGCGATCGATGAAGGTGCACACCTCCTCATCGGCACCTTTAATTCAGACCAAACGCTCGCCGTTGCGCAGGTTTCCGAGCAGCGGGGCATTCCTTTTGTCGTATCGATCGCCGCCGTTGATGGCCTCACGGAGCAAGGCTACAAGACCGTCTTCCGCAACTTCCCGAAAAGCTCGGACAGCGCCAAGCAGACGCTGGCGCTGTGGCAGGAGCTCTTCCGACTCCTGCCACAGCCGCCAAAGACGGCGGTACTGCTCCATGTGAACAATAACCTCGGTGTCCCGCGGCGCGACTGGCTTCGGAAACTCGACGAGGGCGGAGGTCTTCCCTTCCGACTTCTCGATACGGTCTCAGTCGACCCAAAAGCCCGCGACCTTTCGGCGGAAGTTCGGAAGGCCTTGGCAACCAAAGCGGATATGCTCATCGTCGTGAGTCTCCTTCACGACGCAATGCTTATCCGGCAGGAGATGATCAAGCAGCGGTGGAAGCCGCAACTCATCGTCTCCTGGGGACCGGGCTGGTACGAAGGACCGTTCCTCAAAGCTCTCGGCAAGCACGCCGAAGGAGTCATGAGCGCGGTGCCGTGGGGCAACCCCCAGACGGCACTCTCGAAGCGGTTCCACGCCCTCTTCGAGAAGAAGTTCCCCGGCCGGCAACTGAATACGAACCACTACTACTCCGCCGAGGGACTCTTGATCGCGCTTGACGCCTACAAGCGAGCCGGGACGACAAATCAAGAGAAGCTCGCCGAGGCGCTACGCGAGACGCGGATCACGGAAAAGTTCACCACCGGCTCCGTGATCACGTTCGACAAGCACGGACAGAACAACGACGTTCACGTCTCCCTGATCCAAAACCAGGACGGACGTACCGTCGTCATTCTGCCGGAGCGGGTCGCGGAAGGGCGATTGCGGTGGCCGCTGCCCCACTAGCGCGAATGGGGCGGCAAAGCATGGGGCGCGGGCCAAAAACCCGCGCCTCTTTTTTTGTTACTCACCTTTTGGATACAATGGGCTTCTAAAGACTCATGACAATTGAATCCCTTATCGAAAAACTTTCCGCTCCTGAGGCTCCTTCTTTGTACCGCACCTATTGGCAGGGCGAGCGTAATTTTTCAAAGCTCCCCCATATGACATGGGAAACTTTCGTCGCGGCTCCATTATCAGATCGCCTCTATAGTAAAGAACCATACCTCACGAGCGTCATCGAGCGCGATGGCAAGAGGGCCGTATGGGCAAAAACACTCTCTTCTATTGAGCAAGAATCCTACGGGAAAATCGGGGAGCGCCCGCTGGTGGCTGCAGCGGATCTCTCGCGTAACGTCGAGTTCGGCACATGGTGTTACGGGCAAGGAGTGCTTCCCCTTTCCGCTGAACAAAATCCGACCGTGACCGCGGCACTCGCGAAACGATACGGGATCGATAGCGTCATTCTCACCAAGGACGCTCTCCCTTCTCTTGCGACCCTTTTTGCACGGGATAGTAGCCCGTCCACATTTCGCGCTATTGTGCTCACTGGATATGCGTTTGGAGAATACGTCACCTCATTTATCCGCGGCAATGCAAAAAATACTTCGGTTTCCCTCTCGCTTCCTGAAACAGGAGTCATCGCCCACGCGTGTAAAGACCGGCTTGTGAGCGATCTCGTATTCCATGCTCCAGAGAGCGTACGCTGCGAAACCGAGACGACACTTGTCGTAACAAAACTCGCTCTCCTCCCTATACCAATCGTTCGCTATGATACGGGAATTCACGTCCGCTCGCTCCCAGCCCCATGCTCCTGCGGCAAAAACGGGTTCACACTCACTTCGTAATATGCCGATGCTTTCAAAACGCGATCTCGACAACAAGGTATATGGCCTCGATCAGTATCGACCTGGCATGGAGGGGCTCCGCGATTTGGCGTTCCGGATCACGAGCGGTACGACCGGCCTTCCGTCACTTGTTGTTATTAGTCGCGCAAACACGGAGGCAAAGCGGCGATTTATTGTTAAACGCGGTAACGACTTTCTGTTTACCATTCCGAAGCGAGTTTCTTATTTCAAGTGGATGAACGATTTCCTCCGCCCCATCAACGGACAGAGGCCAATCCGGAGTTTTATGTCAGCAGACCTCAATGACATGAAAACTGGTCGGTATGAATTTCTTCTCTCTGCACACACGCCGGATGCTGTTGTGAGTTTCCCCTCCTCCTATATTCTCGAAAGCTTACAGTATCTCTCTGCAGAGACGCGTGCGCGCCTTGCCGAACGCGTCAAGCTTGTCGTGACGGGAGGCGAGATGGTGGCCTCTGTAGAACGGGAACATTTGAAGAAAGCGTTCCCCCGCGCAGAAATGCGCGACATCTATGGATGCGCCGAATGTGATCTTTTTTCTATCTCATGTCCTATCCTTACTCATCGCTACAGGAATGAGCCGTGTGCTGTTTTTCATCCCTTTGACGAAGATTACAAGATCGAGATAGTAGAGCCCGATGAAGAAGGGTTTGGCGAGATTGTGGTGAGTTCACCCGAACTTCCCCGTTACCGAATCGGCGACATCGGAGCGCTGCGCGAGGAAGTATGTGCGTGCGGCATGAGGCGGACCCTCCTCGTTGCCGGGAGAAAAGACTATGACCGCATCGCGGTATTTGGTGTAGTCTTTCTTGCGTCGCTCCTCATGAAGGCGATAGAGCCATTTGCGCAGGATCTTGAAGACTACCTTATGGAGGTGCGCGCCGGTGCCGAAAATAATGAGCGCAGAGGTTTCGTCGAGCTCTTGGTCATACCAAAAAACGGCATACTCTCACCAATTCTTACGGCGCAGCTTGCTCAAGTTCTCGGTGCCCTTCAAGTGTCAAAGACGCGTACGCTTCATTCATTTGTAGAGAGCGGATTGTTCGCCGCTCCGCGCGTTACGGTAACGACTCATATCAAACGCGAAAGCCCGAAGAAAATACGCTTGCGCAGACTCGCATGAAAAAAAATGCTGCTTCTCTCCTCATCATCGCTGTAGCTGTTGTGATCGCTTTTTTCGCCACCGCACGCACGGCATGGCAGACCCCCGAAGCACTTACGCGAGCGGTAGCGCTTACCCACGCGGACCCTCTTATGGCGATCGAAGGAACAGATCCGGAAGCGCTCCGAGAGAGTCTCGGGTGGCTCCAAGAGACTATGGCAATCGTGGCAACGCGGTATGCCGCCAGCGAACCACAGTCTGCCCGTCTGCTCCCGCATATATTTCCATTCGATTTTCTCTTTGCGCTTGCTGAGACGGAAGAATATCGGCAGATATTTCTGGGAGAGCCTACATGGCAGCGCTATGGCGAATATGAACGCGCGGTCGCCCGTGCGATAAGAATGTATGCAATGGATCTTCGGCGCTCTACGCGCATTGCGCACCAGATTTTTGCGTCTCCGGAAGCGCGCTACCACTTCTTCGGGGCATCAATTACCGCCGAAGCCGTATTCCAAAAGCTCGACGAACTGAAACGCGGAATCGAGACGACGCGCGATGCGCTTACGAAACGTCGTGCCTGTGTCCGTTCTCCAACCACTCTTTGTCCAACAATACTTCCACCACTGAGAGAAGAGTCGCCCGAAAAAGGAGTCGCACTTCCTGAAGCGACTAAAGAAAACCGGGCGCTCCTTGAGAGGGATGTGCTTCCCGAGAGCGGCATAGCGCTCGAACAACTCTCCACCGTCGTCCTTCGCAATGACCTCGCCTGCCTTGCGCTCCTCGGGGACCCGCTTGTTATCTTGCCCGAGCTTCATGAGCGGGACGGCATTCCCGGGAGCTATATTCATCCACTCAATGAACTGTATTTCTGGGATGCGGAGGCGGCGGCGGCGCAGGCACGCATACCCTATTTTGAAGTGATGGTCGCGAAGGGCATTGCATTTAGCTACCAGCCTTCGGCAAGCTTTTATTTTTGCCCCGACAATGCACGGGTGTACCTGCATGTCTTCACGCTGCTCAAGGCACATGAAACACTCGCTGCATCCTGGTCGCGGTGGCGAGAGGAAATTCTTGACGAACGTACGCGCGCCGAAGCAGACAGACGTATGCAACCAATACTAACGTCCCACCATGAAGTGAGCGAGACGGATGTGGTGAACGCGGTGGCATATCTTGAATCCCTTACTCCAGCGATAAAAGACAGCGCGGTGCAACATGAGATACAAAAGCTCTTACTTATGCTGAAGACCAATAGCGCAGACCTTCATCTCCATATCAATGCCGTGGTGCTTCAAAGCAACAATTATCTGCGTGGAAGTGAGCTTGGCTACTTCCGTGCGTTTTCCCCCGACTATGCCTACCTTGCTCGCCTGCCGTTCCCACTCTTCTTCCTCAGCGAAAACCCAACGATTGTTGGCATGCAAGTAGATATGGTAGGTGAGGGAGATCACTCTTCGCTTATGCCACACCTTGTCCCTTACGCGAGAGTCAAAGCGGCACACAGCGATAGCGAAATAGGGATTCTCCTTCGAAGAAGTACGCGCTATGAACTCGGCCTTCCGATTTAGTTAATCAAAGAAGCCGCCACAGGTGACGAAAAGATTCACGTCTCCTCCCTCCTCAAGTGGCGCGAGGCTCGGTGGTAGTGGACACGATTGATCAGTAGTCTGCTGCGAAACAATTGCCGGCGCCTCGGGTGCTGCGGCGACCAGAAAGGCTGGCACGGTAATACCGAGGCCAATAAGGAGCTGCTTAAGGGTCTTGCCGGTCGCCTTCATGCCAATAAATATAGCATTTTTAACTCTGCGCAAGACAGCGGGCTTCCCCAGTCGCAAGAAGTCTACAAAGTTCCTTGAAATCGTAGACTTTCCCGTCCTCAATATGGGCGCCAATTCCCTCCCGCGCCCCCGCAAGCGCCTCGGAGAGATACGCGGCGGGAATAGTATCAAGAAGGGCTGCGACTTCCGGTAACCCTTTTGTCTCGAGCATCCCTCGGACACCAATACCGACCACAGTATTGATGCAGATGCCCTGCGCCCGAGATGTGCGTTGCGCGAGACAGCGGTTGACGCTCCCGCGAACGTCACGGGGTTCGAAGAACACCTTCGCGAGTTGGGAATAACACGGATCGCGATACGCTATCGCGAGCGAATCGCAGAGCGCATATGGATCTTCCCGAGTCACGTCCCC
>SBAW01000048.1 GCA_005239955.1 bacterium
CCGACAACGCAGGTCAAAAAGCCCTGTGCACGGCCCAAAATCCACTGGGACGGCACGGGAGGGGCTTTGAGATTGTAGAGGAAGCCAACTGTCGCTGGTGTCCACATGACTTCAACTAAAAAGAAGGGTCGCAGCGGGGTAATGGTGACGAGAAAACCAGTATTGCATGGCCGAATGGCAAGAACTTTACCGCCAAACGGAAAGCCGAGTACCATTCCGCCCGCTTCCACAGCGGCGAGCGCTTCATGATTGGAAGGAGGTAGGTTAATCGTTCCTAACAGAAGAACAAAAATGCCGACAATCGCACACAGACTTAAAAAACGGATGACGTTCATGTGTTGATTATAACTCATGGGCAGGTCGCATGAATCTGCCGATATACCTCGTCGGAGGCGGTCTCCTGTCACGGGGTATACTGAGTGCACATGGCACTTCAGGAATTTCTTCCCTCAAAAAAGCTCACCTACATGGCGGGCGCATTGGTGTTAGCAGGAGGACTTATTGTGGGAGCGTCACTCCTTGGAAGTGCAAAGACAAACGATACGGGAAGTTTAGTGCTCGATGACATCATTACGCAGGTTGCCGAAATCGATACTGATAGTGATGGCCTCAAAGATTGGGAGGAGGGAATTCGCGGAAGCGACGCCCGCAATCCCGATACCGACGGAGACGGCACACTTGATGGCGATGAAGTAGCATCAGGTCGGAACCCCACCATCGCCGGTCCCGATGACAAAGCAACAACAACTCCCAATGCGCTCGATGTGACAGAAACAACCTATGGCACTAACGAAAGCGCAACGGAGGGGATATCGAAGGAATTTATTGCGCGGTACCTCACCCTCAAAGCCGAAGGGCGCCTTGATGAACTGTCGCAAGCAGAACTTTTGACCGGCCTTGCGGCAAGTGTAAAGCTCGAACGAACGGTAAAGGTTCGTAAAGAAGGCGATTTTGCGGTCGTGTCTGACTCGCCGGATAATCTGCGCGCGTACGGGAATGGCATTGTCGAGGCAACAGCGCGGCACGCGGAGTATGCCTCCTATTTAGCACTCCTCAATGCGATTGGACTTTCGCTTGATACGGACGGAGTGAAGGGGAGTGATGCGTTTGCGGCAACGAAGGCCGACTATCGCGCCATGCTCGACGAATACCTCAAGCTCGGGGTTCCTCGCATGGTAGCAAGCGATCATCTTGAGTATCTCAACCTCTTTGAAAGGGCGGTTGCGCCCATCCCTGACATTGAACGCGTTGCGGTTGACCCAGTTCGCGCCATAGTCGCACTCCAGCAATACCAGGAGAATTTGAGCTTTGCGACCCTTATGTTGAAAAAAATCGGGGCTAAAATCGATCCCGACGGTATACTTTTCACTAAGGACGAACCGGGATATAGATTGCGGTACCTCCAAAGCGTACCGTGATGACGAACCGGTTCTGTTCGCTAGAAAATGACAAGGGGACTATTGCGCGACACTCTCCTCTCACTCCTCATTGTGAGTATTTTGGCGCCCAGCGTCGCGCTCGCTCAATCGGGACTTGACGCTGAAGGTAATTTCCCGGGTGACCGCGGGTTCAATCAAGAGACCGCAACCGGCCCCGATGGTCGTTCCACTACTTCAGCAAACCCTCTAACTGTTGGGGCAATCGGGGGTATTTCAAGCTGTATTGCGGTCGCACTTACAGTGAAGGGCGCGGGACTCCAGAAAGTCGCTGAGGACTTAGCCACCACGGTCATCCCAATCACTTCAGTACCGGCGTATGACATTCCCGTACACCTCAACCTCGCGTCGCAGGTGAGGAAGGATGACATTTTAAAGTGTATCGCTGGGGCACTGGTGAAAGCGGTCATCCGCGAACTCACGAAGTCAATTGTCAACTGGGCGAATAATGGTTTTAACGGTAAGCCGGTGTTTGTGCAAGACCTCGGAAAATTCCTCTTGGATATCGGGGATAAACAAATTGGTGAATTTATCTATGGCAGTTCGGCGCTTGCAGGGCTGTGTAGTCCATTCGCACTCAAAGTACGGATCATGCTGGCGCGATCGGTCATATCGAGGCCGGTACAATGTACGCTCACGAAGGTTATTAAAAATCTTCAAAGCTTCGCGCAGAATTTCCAAAATGGCGGCTGGCCTGCGTGGTTGGAGCTTACGACCGTGACGACAAATAATCCGTATGGAGCGTTTCTCGTCGCTAAGACACAGCTCGATCAGCGTATTGCTACTGAGCAGGCGTTGGCGGCAGAAAGACTACGATATGGAAATGGCTTCTTGAGTGTTGAGGTTTGTCTCGCACGCAGTTCATCGGGTCTTTGTTTAAGACAACAAACTATTACTCCTGGAACTGTCATCGCATCACAACTCAACAAAGCCTTGGGGAACCAGTGGGATGTCCTCAATCTCTCTCAAGATATTGCTTCTTTGATTGACGGCCTCATGGTGGCGCTTCTCAACCGACTCTTTACGAGCAACTCTGGGCTGGCAGGCTTAGGCTCAACGTTTTCTGGAGGCGGCTTCGGTGACCCCAAGTCTCCACCTCCTCCACCCTCTACCACAACACCAACGGCTGACGACGAGACACGAAAAACAATTGATCTTGTTGCCTCTCAAATTGAAAGTGCGATATCGTTCGAGCAAAAAGTTATTGATGTTAAGAATCAAACAAAAGACGCAATCCAGGACGCACGCAATCGCCTCACTGATCTCGCCAATTGTTACGATCAAAAACTTGGCTCCGGCAGCGGCTCGCTCACACCCGAACAACGCGCGACGGCCGAAAACCGAAAAGCAAACGCAAACCTCACTGGGCAGGCGCTTTTGCCGCGTATCTCACCACTTGATAAAGCAATCTCCTCATCAACGGCAACTATTGTAGTACTTGAGGGTCTGCGCACACAGGCGTTCAATGCACCGAACCAAACGGTGGCAACGAAGGTGCTTACTGATTTCTACCAAGCGCGAGCACTTGGAAAATTCTCATCAGAGTTTGCGACTATCGAAGCGCAGCGGGAACTCGATGCGGCTCGTCTTGAAATGCAACAACTGAATCAGAGTACGGATGAGAAGCTCAATGAATGCTTCGCGTTCCCGAATAATCCATGACAAAGAAAATCGTCACAGGAATCCTTTTATGCCTTGTCTTTTTCACCGCCACATTCGGCGCGCTTTTAGTCGCGCCGGAGCAAGTCTACGCACAGCAACAACAGCAGCAAAAGAAAGAATCGCCGCCAGCCTTATGTAGCATTCTTCCAAGCTGGCTCAGAGGATCAAGCAATGGGAATTTTGGTGGTTGTATTGCGTACATCTTTTATTACCTCTTCGTTGGAGTATCATCACCGTTTCTTTTTCTTGGCGGCTACGCGTTTGATATATCAGTGGGCATGGCACTGGACAGCGGTATGTTGGGTGGCAAGGGCATAAGTAAGACAACTATAGAAACGGGGTGGGGGATCGTGCGGAATGTCGCAAATATGGTCTTTATCTTCCTCCTTATCTACATAGCAATCGTGACTATACTGAGTATCCAAGACTTCAATACCTACCGAACATTGGTGCTTCTTGTGGTTGTTGCATTACTCATAAACTTCAGCCTTTTCGCTGCTCGTGTAGTTATCGACGCATCTAATCTTTTAGCACTCCAATTCTACAACAGCATACGTCAGACCAGTCCAGATCAAACTGTCGCCGGTATCACGGTTGCTGTCCGGCCCGTTTCTGGTGCCGTTATGCAGGCGCTCGGGACATCAGGAATTCTCAATGAGGAGGTGAAAATAGGCACCGGCCAGAGTACTTTTTCTGCCCTATCAGATCTTTACAATAAGAAACTCGGTGCCGGTGAAGATTTTGTCTTCCTCTCTGCCTTGTTTGTGCTTCTCGGCATTACAAACATTGTTTCCGCATTCGTACTCTTCGCTGCCGCATTTCTCTTCATCGGCCGCATCATCGCATTGTGGATCCTTATGATTTTGGCGCCTATCGGCTTCATCGCATTCATTCTTCCGCAGACATCAGCTATCGCGAAGCGTTGGTGGTCGATGCTTTTTAGTCAGGCATTTCTTGCGCCGGTGTTCTTATTCCTTTTCTACATCTTTCTCATCTTCTTGGTTCCTGGGGCAGTTTCGAATGTGACAGGCGCGATCGGAGGGGAGTCATTTGTAGACAGAATGATACGTGAAATGACCAAAGCCCTTAGCAGCAAACAAGGCGCTACGCTTGAAACGTTTTGGCAGCTACTTGCGCAGTTCGTCATAACCTTTGGCATCGCGATTGCTTTTCTTATCGCAATACTTAAGGTAACTCAATCGATGTCTGGACAGATGGGTACACAATTAGTCAAAGGCGCAACAGCAAGTGGGCGCTGGATCGCAGGGGTTTCAGGACGGAACACCTTTGGACGTGTTGCCCACTATTTCTCCAGCCCAGAGACTGGAGTGGGGAAAAAACTTCAAGGATTGGTGCGAGCATCGCCGCGCCTTGGTGGCCTTTTATACGGAGGACTACGCAAAACTGCAGGGTTTGGTTTTGGTGCGAAAGGCAAGCAGCAAGGTTTTAGCGATAAAGTTGATGCGCAGAGCAAAGGAATGAAAGAGCGCGTCGACTTCGCGCTTAAAGGTCTTGAGGGGCAAAAACGCATTGACGCGGCGCAACGAATGCTTAAGAAGATCTCGCAACCCTTCGGCGGTATTCAAGCTCCGACCCTCCTGCCTGGTCAACAGCTCATCCCTGCCGCTACTCAATATTTGGGTACGAGCACTGGATCGAAAGAGTTTGCCGCCGAACGACTGCGAGTGCTCGGCAAAGCAAGCGGTGATACAGCGAGCGATATTGAAAAGTCCGCACGTAGGTTTGGAGAGGCAATTGGCCGGATAGAGGCCGAGCTTGGAACTAGATTTCATGCTCAAGATCGCGAGCTTGTGCCAAAAGTCAGCGCACGTGAAATTGCAAGGATGAATAAAGAAGGGTTGAAAGACCTTTCGAAAAGATTGGAGAGGAGTATTGAACGTCATGAGGGCGACTATGCAGCATTGTTTGAAGCGCGAAGAATCGAGGCGGATAGAACGGGTAATTATCCGCGCATGGGAGATCTTATCGCCCTCGAAAAAACGAACACGAAGAATATTAACGCAATGAAAGATCTGAGGAATACGATAAAAAAACTTGTTGAAACTGAGGAAAAGAAAAGCTAATAAAATGAACGTATGAGAAAGATCACCGCAGCGGAATTCAGTAGCCGATACGATGCCCTACCGGAGGAACTTCAAAATGCCATTTATAGCCCCGATACCAAATCAGCGATTCGACAGATCGCAGCCTCTCAACAGCTTCATCTCGATCAACTTGAGCAGCTCGATTATGCAGTAGCCCTAGTAATGCTCGGCGTAATCGCGCCAGAAAATTTCATCAAGGAAATCGAGGATGGTGTTCGCATCCCGCACGAGAACGCGCGCTCGTTAACAACATTAATTAATGAAAAGATATTTCTCCCAATCCGAGAATTGATGAGGGAGGCGCCAGTGTTATCTACAGTGATGCCACCTCCTACTATACCGGCGCATGTGACCCCCCACAATGACACCCCCGATCGAGCGTCAGTCCTAAAAGAGATTGAAAACCCCGCCGTATCTTCACCGCAGTTCATCGCCACGTCGAGTACGCCCATAATAGTGTCTATAGCGACTCCTCTTTCACCACAACAAGAAAGCGCCGGAGGGATTGCCGAGCAAAAACTTACTCAACCAACCTCCTCTGCTATTGAGGAGACCACGGTCGGACGCGATCGTTCTTCATATAAAGTTGATCCATATCGAGAACCGGTCGAGTGAACACAAAAACGCATAGTATACTAATTGCATGCGTTACCAAGTTCCTCAATTCATTGAAGTTGAGGATAAGATTTTTGGTCCTCTCACATTGAAGCAATTTCTCTACCTTGCGGGCGCCGGAGGTATGGGTCTTATTTTCTTTACGCTTTTCCCTATCTACCTGGCTCTCCTTCTGACACTTCCGTTCGCCGCTCTTGGCCTTGGATTGGCTTTTTATCGACCGAACGATCGGCCGCTCATTGAAGCAGCCGAGCATGCACTTTCATATCTTCTGAGTCGACGTCTCTATTTATGGAAACAGCCCTCAATAAAGCCAACAGTTGCAGAGGAGCGTACCCTGCAGGCGCCACTTGTTGTACCAAAGATCAATGAAAGTAAACTGTCCGATCTTACGTGGAGCCTCAACATTAAAGATAGACGTCAGACTGGGGTACGAGATGACAAAGGCTTCCGTGTATAAATATGGCAACAATAACTGACACAAAAGCTTCAACGAAAGCCACGCAGGATTTCGTACCTATAAAAGAAATTCGGAACGGGGTTGTTGTATTAAAAGACGGCAGTTTACGTATTGTTCTCATGGCGTCATCCATCAATCTCGCGCTGAAATCTGATGATGAACAGACGGCAGTCATTACTCAATTTCGCAACTTTCTTAATGCATTAGATTTCTCCGTACAGATGTTCATACAATCACGACGGCTTGATATCCGACCTTATATTGCTCTTCTTGAGCAGCGCTATAGCGAACAGCTCGATGAACTCATGAAAATCCAGGTGCGCGAATACATTAACTTCATTAAAGACTTCACAGAAGGAAACAACATCATGACGAAAAGTTTTTTTATCGTCGTGCCATACGACGCTTCAGTGTTCCAGAGTAATCAGAGAATTATTGGCAAATTTCTTGGTCGAGGGAAAAAAGAACTTGCAACCGAAGCAAATGATGCTTTTGAACAAAACCGCTCGCAACTGGAACAGCGGGTTTCCATCATTGAGCAGGGATTAATTCGAACGGGGGTCCGGGTTGCCCGCCTGGGGACCGAAGAAGCAATTGAATTTTTCTACAAACTCCTCAACCCCGGGGAACTTGAGAAGCCCATCCAACTTGCCGAGCAAGTCGGACAGGCGAAAGGCGAGAGGCGGTAGGCGAGAGCTTTATGAACAAAAACACATATAAAGACCTGAAGGTGTGGCAAAAGGCAAAAGCCTTAGCTATTGCAGTGTATAAACTGACAAAAACGTTTCCTCGGGAAGAAGCGTATGGTCTTTCGTCACAAATGCAGCGCGCTGCCATTTCGATTCCGTCTAATATAGCCGAAGGGAAGTTAAGAGGTGGAACAAATGAGTGGAGGCGTTTTTTGCTCATCGCGTACGGATCCGCTGGCGAACTTGAAACGCAGGTCGATATTGCAAAAGATCTCGGCTATGGTGAAGAGGAACAGTATGTGCTCGTCGAAAACTTACTTGTTGAAGTAATGAAGATGCTAACAGTAATGACGGGGCCTTCTGCTCACGCCTCACGCCTCACGCCTCACGCCTAAACACTATGGCTTTATTTGGACTTTTTGGGAAAAAGGAGGGAAATCAAGAGCCGCGCCTGTCTCCCATTCTTCCTCAGCAAATCTATGAGCAGGGAGTACTTGAGTTGCGAGATGTTATTGCGCCATCAGCGCTCAAAATAACCCCCCGCGAGATAAATCTTGGCGATAAGATTGCACGAACGTTTTTTGTGATGAGCTATCCGCGCTTTCTCACTGACAGCTGGTTTGCGCCTATTATCAATCTTGACCGAGTCTTCGATATTTCTATCTTCGTCCACCCAATTGATACCGCGGTAGTACTGAGAAAATTTCAGAAAAAAGTAGCGGAGGTCCAAAGCCAAATTTCAGGGCGCGAAGATAAGGGCCTTGTGCGAGACCCTATGCTTGATACCGCCTATAAAGATCTCGAGCGTTTGCGCGACGACCTTCAACAAGCACAGGAAAAAATTTTCGACGTCGGTGTCTATATCACTATCTATGGCGACTCGGTTTCGGATCTCGATAAGGCAGAGTCGGAGATCAAGTCGATTCTTGAATCGCGCCTCGTATATGTAAAGCCGGCACTCTTTCAGCAAGAGCAGGGCTTCCAGAGCATCCTTCCTATCGCTCGCGACGAATTGTCGGTGCACAGCAAACTCAATTCGACGCCGCTTTCTTCTATTTTCCCGTTCGTATCGTTTGACCTCACGAGCGACCGCGGAATTCTTTACGGTATCAACCGCCACAACGCTGGACTCGTGCTTTTCGACCGTTTTTCATTGGAGAACTACAACTCGGTTGTGTTTGCAAAGTCAGGCGCCGGGAAATCCTACGCCATGAAACTGGAGATCCTCCGGACGCTTATGTTTGATACCGAAGTTATCGTTATTGACCCCGAGCGTGAATATCAATACCTCGCGGAAGCGACCGGCGGCCGCTACTTCAACATTTCGCTCACTTCCGAACACCACATTAATCCTTTTGACCTTCCAATCCCGCGAGAAGACGAGTCTGCAGCGGACGTATTGCGCTCTAATATCGTCAATTTGGTTGGGCTTTTGCGATTGATGCTTGGCGGCCTCTCACCTGAAGAGGACGCTATTATCGACAGGGCGATCACGGAGACATACGCACTGAAAGACATCAGCCCCGACTCAGATTTCTCACAAGTCGAGCCGCCATTGATGTCTGACTTTGAGCTCGTCCTTGCCGGCATGGAGGGGGGTACTTCCCTTGTACAGCGCCTTAGTAAATACACGAAGGGTACCTGGGCGGGATTTCTCAACCAGCCGACAAACGTCGACATCAATAAGAAGTTCGTGGTGTTCTCGGTGCGCGACATGGAAGATGACCTTAAGCCGGTCGCCATGTACATCATTACGCACTTTATTTGGAACGCGGTCCGAAAAACCCTCAAAAAACGTCTCCTGGTCATTGATGAGGCGTGGTGGATGATGAAGTCGGAAGATACAGCGAGCTTTCTCTATGGCATGGCAAAACGGGGGCGCAAGTACTTCCTTGGCCTTGCGACTGTTACTCAAGACGTGGACGACTTTCTGAAGTCCCCCTATGGCCTCCCCATGATCACCAACTCATCACTCCAGATGCTTCTGAAGCAGTCGCCAACATCAATTGATAGCGTACAAAAGACCTTCAATCTTTCCGACGAAGAGAAGTTCCTACTGCTTGAGTCTGATGTGGGGGAGGGGATTTTCTTCGCAGGCCTCAAGCATGTGGCAATCAAGATTATTGCGTCCTACACAGAAGATCAGATCATCACGTCTGATCCTTCGCAGCTACTTGCCATCAAGAAGGCCCAGCAAGAACAGAAAGATATTTCTACACCACCACTCCAAAACCAGATCTCTTCACTTACTAAAGCCCCCTAAGTATGGCTAAAATCATGCCGAGGGTGTCTGGTGCGCAGACTGGGGGAAAGAGAGGAGGCGGCGTCCCCACAAATACTGGTGGGGGGGCTGGCGAACGCCGAATTATGTTATTCCTCGGTGGATTCATGGTTGCTGCGGCGTTTACGATTGATATCGTTCAGCTTGTCGTCACAGCTGGCCTGGTGTGGATCCCCATTGTCGGGGCAATTGCATCGTTTGTTATAGATATGGGTATCAGCGTCATGGCGACTTGTCTCTTCGCATTATGGTTCTACTACAAAGATGTCCGATTCCTGGGGAGAATCGGTTCAGTTGCAGCGGTTATTGGGGAAGCAGTGCCATTTTTTAATAATTTCCCAGGCTGGACCATAGGTGTTGGATGGACAATCCTCATGTCGTGGAGAGAAGATCGACAAGCAAAAAAGGCGATACGTCGAGGCGAAGTCTCAACTCCGGCGAATGATAATCTGCCGGTAGTGGTGAACGACAACGGGCCGGTTGTACCTCGCAAGTCCGTTGACGCTATAGGGGGAGGACGAAATAATGGTGGGGTGGTTCCACTCAGAAAAGCCGCATGACAATTACTATTCGGGTATCTATTTTTTTCCCCTTGTTAGTGCTTCCGTTCTTTGCATGCGCGCAAGCGTCATCGGTGAGCGAATCATTAAGTGTCGAAGTTGTGCCTACTGTCCCCGGCCCTAATCAACCAGTAACGATAAATGTCGAGAGCTATTCGTTTGATATAAGCCGCTCAATACTCGTTTGGACGGCAAACGGCAGACTGGCGCTCCAAGGCACGGGAGAGAGATCGTTTACATTTGAGACCGGGAGTGTGGGAACTGAATCACGAATTGGCCTACAAATCACTTCCCCGACTGGAATCATTATCGAGCGGACATTCTTGTTTCCAATAAGCGGCCTTGATGTGATTGTGGAGGCGGACACGTACACCCCTCCTTTTTATCGCGGCCGAACACTTCCAACCGCCGGCGCAGTCGTTCGTTTTGTGGCGATTCCACAAAGCCCGGTCGCGAATCTTATGTTCCGGTGGGAGGACGATTTCGAGTTCATGCAAGCGGCAAGTGGTCTCGGGCGAAATGTGATGAGTACACGTCCAAATGAATTCAGTACGGGACGCATCTATGGAGTTGAGGTGTCCTCAAGTAATGGATCGGTTAAGGCACGACGGCAGATCAATATTAGTTATGAGGAACCGGAGGTTGTTTTCTATGAGGAAAGTCCTTTGCGGGGGGTTCTCTACCATAAGGCCCTGACCCAGCAGATTGAGTTGCGGAGCAAAGAGATTACGGTCATTGCCGAACCGTATTATTTTTCCACGCTTAGACGTGAGAGCCCGACGCTCACATATGAGTGGACACTTAACGGAGAATTGACGGGTGTGACACCAAGCCCTTCTCTTACACTCCGACAAGATACGGAGGGGGAGGGAAGTGCTGGAATAACATTGTCCATCCAGAGCCTTGACCGTCTTCTTCAGGCGGCAAGTGCTTTCTTTACACTTACCTTTGGACGCCAAGAATTATGAGACGTATATTTTTTATTACCGCATTCACCATCCTATTCCTAGCTCCGCTATGGCTTTTTGCGCAACAACAGCAGTACGTTCCCCTCGCACCGATTCCGGGGGTAACGGATAAAACGACTTTCTCTGAGTTTGTCCAGCGTATC
Source organism: bacterium (assembly GCA_005239955.1). Taxonomy (GTDB): domain Bacteria; phylum Patescibacteriota; class Minisyncoccia; order Phycocordibacterales; family SBAW01; genus SBAW01. The sequence continues at coordinate 10,920 of SBAW01000048.1, forward strand.
GTCATTATTGCACTCTCAGTTGGCGCAATTCTCGCCGTTCTTATGCTTGTTGTTGGTGGTTTTCAGTGGATGGTTTCTGAGGCGGTTGGTGACAAAACATTGGGTCGTGAGCGGGTCAAGAATGCCATTCTCGGGCTTCTTATATTGCTCGCTTCAGTGCTTATTCTCAACACAATCAATCCTCAGCTCACCAATGTCTCATTGTTGGTCCAACCTCTAAATCTCCCTCAAATAGAAACGAGGTCAGGAACGCCATCTAACCCTAACGCTCCATCGATCAGGCAATTGGATCCACAAGTAATGTGTAGTGAAGGAGAATATAGTCGCACGACAGGTGGCGTGGTAATAAGCCCGACATGTCGGTTGAAATTGGAATCAGAATGTGGACGTACGGGGCAAGAGCTTTGGACAATATCTGGGTATTGGTGCAATAGGATACTTCCTGGAGGTCAGGCGCCGATTCCAAAAGATGTTCAGGATCAAGGAAATCCGCGGATACCGACAGCAGATAAGCCTTTTGTGGCACAGATTTGTGCGGGATCTACAGTATTTTGCGCATCTTGTATTCGCCACAATCAAGCATGCGATAGAGTTACGCTCACGCCAGAATATTATCGTAATGAAGCTGAGTGTAAGGCTCGAATAACAAAAGATGAGAATTCAAACTGGGAAAGTAATTGTCGCGCGTACCCTTTACCTTAAACCAATTATGGAGCCATCAACAAATAATAGAAAAAGATTGGTTGTATGGGGGATTGTTGGTTTGACAGTTCTAGTTCTTGCTGCGGGGGGTTTGTTGCTTAACTCACTGTTGTTTAGAACTGACCCTCCTTCTAGAGTAGAGGGTGGAGCACGGGATGGTGATTTCTTTTCGAGGATTTTTGGAGGAGGGGGAGAAAGCGAAGAGACTATTCCCACAACAGGAGATCCAAACGCCAGGTTGCCTGATACTGCGAGACTAAAGCGGCTCACCACCACTGCAGTTGCAGGTTTTGGTGTGAGGCCAGGAAGTGAAGGGGGAGCGGTGCGTTACCTTGATCGTGAATCAGGGAACGTGTATGAAATTCCGGTTAGTGGCGCAACGACATCGGTGCGAATTTCCAATACCACCATCCCACGCACCCAAGAAGCATACTTTAGTGCCACAAGTTCAAGCGCCTTCGCGCGTCTTGTGCGGGATAACATTATTGAAACACTCTACCTTCCTTTGGGAATAGCGGCCTCTCCCTCCCTTTTCCTTGAACCAAATATTGTCGCGTTTGCGACAAGTCCCAATGAGGAGAAGATTTTTTATCTTCTAAAAACCCAGAACGGCTCCCTTGGCTACGTGGCAAATGTTAACGGCAGCCGCCCACGTCAAGTTTTCTCTTCGCAGCTACAACAACTCACCGCCCACTGGGGCGCGCCAGGGCAAATAACTATCACCAGTAAGGCCTCGCAGGGCTATGACGGTATTTCTTATGCGGTAAATCCTACGACGGGCGCCACCAGAAAACTCATTGGCGCCCTGCCTGGCCTTTTGGTCAAAGGGAGCGGCGATGGCACCTACACGCTCTACTCAACCTTCGCAGATAATGCCGGCCAAACACTCGTGCGGACCGAAAAAACGGGCGAATCAAAACTCACACCGTTTGTTACATTCCCCGAAAAATGTGCGTGGAGCTCTAATTCGCCGGTCTTTTACTGCGCTGTCCCGTACCAAAGCGATGAAGGCACATACCCCGATTCGTGGTACCAGGGTGTGGCAAAAACAGCCGACAATATTTGGGCGGTTGACGTCGAGAACGACGTGGCAGTTCTTCTCTACGACCTTTCAAAGCGCAACTTTCCGCCGCTTGATATCGACGAGATGAAAATAACGCCGGACAACCAATACTTGGTCTTCCGCGAAAAGGAAGGACAAACTCTTTGGAGCTTTAGCATTATTCCACCGCAAGCGGCGACCAATAACTAGTAACAAGCCTCCACTTCAAACCAACCCTCTTCTTACCACCTGCATTTCCACTATGGTTATCATGGGTCACTATTTCTATCCTATAGGATAAAAATAGCGACCTTTGGATAGGAAGAGGGTATAATCTACGAGTGGGACAGCTTGAAACGAGAAGCGCACGCCGCAGAAAGAAGCAGAATATCCAAAAAATTGTATTGTCAACTATCGCTGCGGCCGGCGTATTGAGCATTGCCCTTATGGCTCCCAACGCGCTCCAAATGCTCGAGTCTTTTGGTGTAAAGCCGGGGAAGGGTCCTCGAAGCACCATTTTACGCGCTCATGACCGTCTTCTTGCAGAAGGATTCATTATGCAAGAAGGAAAGGGCCTTCGGCTTACTAAACGAGGGGAGGCGGAACTGAGGCGAGTGTCGCTGGCAGACTTCAAACTCAAAAAACCACGCCGGTGGGATGGGAAGTGGCGGGTTCTCATTTTCGACATCCCCGAAACACGGCGCTATGTACGTTTCCAAATTCGTCAGACACTTCTAACCATTGGTTTTGTCCGCGTACAAGACAGTGTATGGGCGTATCCTTACCCCTGTGAAGATCTCCTGACACTTCTCAAGGCCGACTTCAAGATTGGCAAAGACTTGCTGTATCTTATTGTCGAGGAATTTGAATATGACCGACCTCTTAAACGCGCATTCGGGCTCCATTAAATCAATCTTCTCATTACCCCCATCACTCCCCAGGGTTACGAAGGGTCACTATTCTTCTCCTATAGGAACAATATAGTAACCAGAGGAAAATAGGAGAAATAAGGAAAATAGAGAGACCAAAAGAAAATGGAGGGACAAAAAAGAGACGGGAGCGGAGGGGTGAGGTATGCGGAGGCTAGAGATTCTTCCTACGCGCCAAAAGATTCTTTTACTGCTTCACTCGAACGGCATTTGATGACCACGCGGCGATATTTTCCTTCGCCGTGCGACTCCGTCATAACTTCTTTGTCTTCCGAAAAAAGTTCGTGAACAATCATGCGCTCATAGGCGCTCATGGGGCTCATCTCCACATCGTGCTTAAACAATTTCGCGCGTTCCGCGAGCATTTTGGCGTTGCTCCTGATCGTTTCAATATGCTTTTCCTGATACCCATTCACATCAATAAGAAATGACGGACCATCTTCTGACTCAGTGAGTGTTTTTTCTGCGAGCTTTCGTGCGATGTAATTGAGTGCACGGAGGTTTTCGCCACCGTTGCCGATAAGGACGCCAGAATCTTTTGTCGCCACTTGAAAAAGAGTATGTTTGCCGAGCGCCTTTGGCTCAATGGAATCGAAGGAAATGCCAAGGTGGGTGAGGAGTGTTGTTATGAGGTTTTGGGCGTTCTCCTGGCTCATATGGCAGCTTCGGCCCGCGCTTTGAGCTTGCGCTCAACGCGACGGCGCACAAAGAGTTCCTGCACAATACCAATCGTGTTACTTGCAGTCCAGTAGACGCTCGCGGCGGAAGGCAAGAAGTACGAAATGCCCGCAATCATAAGCGGCATCATGTACATGAAGGAAAGGCGCTGAGAGCGCATGAAGTCATCCTTAAGGCTTGGATTTTCCTTCACCGGTTGTTTGGCACCTAAGGGCGAAAGTTTCACTTGAATGAATTGAGTGGCGCCAACGAGGACCGCGAGTACAATGTCGCGCGCCTCGGTGAGATCAAACACACCAAGAAAAATCGTGTTGACCACCGCGGGGAGAGGAGTGAAAGAGTAGAGCATCTCGTGGTTGAGTGCAGGGAGTCCTTCGCGAATAAACACAAAGTAGAGTGCGAGAAACACTGGGATTTGAATGAAGAGTGTGAGGAGAGAACCAAACGGACTTACTTTGTGCATGCGAAAAAGTTCCATTGTTTTCTTCGCGCGTTGTGCCGGATCTTTCTTAAATTGCTCATTAATTTTTTGAATCTCCGGCTGGAGCTTGCTCATGAGAAATTGGGTCCGTATGGAACGAGAAAATACGGGAAGAAAAATAAGACGTACCAAAAGCGTGAGGAGAATGATTGCAAGCCCGACGTCGTGAAAAGGGACGACGGCAATTAAAAAAACAAGGCCGTTATAGAACGGCTCAACGAGGATGGTATTGAATGCCGCACCGATCATCCCGTTAGAGGCAGGTCGCGGTCAGCGACTGCTTGAAAATAAGTCTCATAAAAAACGACGAGGGTGTAATCATAATTGGGAGGTTCTGTGTAGGGCGACCGCGGCTTCTAACGGGAATCATCGGCCCATTCTAACCAAAAACTACTTCTGGCGCCTAGCGGTTGAAAAAAGTTCCGCGATGTCGGCGCGAAGTGAGGAAAATTCGCCGCGCTCGGGCACCGCTACAACGGTGATGAGATAGCCCCCGGGTAAAAGGGTAGTGAGGAGTGGCCGCAAAAGTGCGCTGAGGCGTCGTCTTGTGCGGTTACGGTCCACGGCGAGCTTCAGGACACGTTTAGGGACAACAATCGAGAGCCGGGTGGATGCCGAGGGAATCAATTTAAGGGTAAGAAAGCGGCTTCGTGCGAGGGTACGTGACACTCCCGCTTTCGCCGCGAGCCCTTTTCCCAGGCGACTTCGGTGAGGAATCACAAAAAGCTAGACCGTGACGCGAGAGCGCCCTTTACGGCGGCGGCGGCGAAGCACGGCGCGTCCTCCGGCACTCCGGCCACGCTTCAAAAACCCATGAGTGCGGGCGCGTTTGCGTTTTTTGGGCTGGTAGGTAACAGACATGAGAAGGAGTGTAGCAGAGTTTCTTCATCATGCAACCAAAAACGGCATGGTTTCTTCTATCCCCACGTTCTCCCCATGTTATGAACATAAACCCGCAAAATCGGCAAGTTCCGGATTCCACCACTTTCGGTGTACTATGCCGAAACACCTCTCTGTATGCTGAACACGAAAGAACTTTGGGATAACGTACTCGTTGAACTCGAACAGTCTCTTTCAAAAGCGAATTTCGCCACTTGGTTTCGCGACACTCATATCCTCAAAATCGACGACGGGGTTGTATACCTTGGCGTCCCGAACCAATTTGTGAAGGACTGGCTCGCCAGTAAGTACCATAAGCAAATTCTAAAATCGGTCCGCGCCCTGTTTGATACTGCTCGCTCACTTGAATACGCGATTTCAAAGAATACGCCGCGCCGCCACGACACTGAAGTGCCAAGAAAAGCTCTCCCGCAGCTTACTCCCGCCGCGATTGGGGAGTTACCGCTCTCGGAGTACTACATCAACAAGGATAATAATCTCAACCCGCGCTATACCCTTGATTCTTTTGTGGTGGGGAGCTTCAACGAACTCGCTCATGCGGCGGCGCAGGCGATTATTAAACGCCCTGGCATTTCCTATAACCCGCTCTTTATCTATGGCGACACCGGGGTCGGCAAAACGCATCTCATTCAAGCGATTGGCAACTCCATCAAACACATGGGGCCGGATAAAAAAGTGCTGTATGTGACGAGTGAGAAATTTCTTCTCGATTACGTGACCTCGCTTCAAAACAATAAGACCAACGCATTTAAAGAGAAGTACCGCCAGTACGACGTGCTCATCATGGATGACATTCAGTTCTTCTCAAAGAAAGAGAAGATTCAAGAAGAGCTTTTTCACCTCTTCAACACGCTCTATGACAACAACAAACAGATCATTTTCTCGTCCGACCAGCACCCCAACATGATTCAATCGCTCGAGGAACGCTTAAAATCAAGGTTTTCTGCTGGTATGATCGTACCGATTACCGGACCCGATCACGAATCTCGTGTCGCAATCCTCAAGACCAAGGCCGCACAAAGTAACTTCATCCTCGCTGATGACATTGGGCATTATCTTGCGGACGCGGTGTCAGGCAACATCCGGGAGCTTGAAGGAATCCTCAATACCATTGTCTGCAAAAAAGAGCTCGAGAATCGTGAGCTGACGCTCGCGGACGTCAAAGCCCTCGTCAAAGACGCGGCGCGCCCGAAACGTGTTATTGCGCCCAAAGACATTATCAAGACCATCGCCGACTTCTATCAGGTAGAGGAGGGGAGTATTTATGAAAAAACGCGGCGCAAAGAGGTGGTGAAGCCTCGCCAAATCATTATGTACATCCTCCGAGAGGATTTCCACATTTCCTACCCCACGATCGGGGAGAAGTTGGGGGGCCGGGACCACACCACGGTCATTCACTCATGCGAGAAAGTGAAACATGATCTGAAACTTGATAGTGCCCTTGGTGCTGAGGTTGCACAAATCCGCGCGATGTTGAAATAAAAGGCATGAACCCTTTTTTTGCTCTCCTCGGCAGGGATATGAAAAAGCTTACTTTTTCATTTCTCTCGCTCTACGTCGGCAATAAAAGAAAGCAGGTGGAAAGAATGGGGATAGGAGGGAATAAAAACGTTATAAACGGAATATGAAACGAATGTTGTACACATACACACAGCAAAATCCCCTTTTCACACACTCTTCATTTTTATTTTCACCAAGTGGTCGCAATAAAAAATACAGTTATCCCGTTTTCCCCGGTGCTAATAGTAGTAATAGGTTTTATAAAAGAAATTTCTTTAATACAACCTTATGCGGTTAGTGTGTTCACAAGAAAAACTGCAAAGTGCCATTACCGCTATTGCTCGCATTGCGGGGAAGCACCCCACCCTTCCTGTCCTTCGGTGTGCTCTCCTTGTTGCTGATGGCCGATTCCTTAAAATTCGTGGGACTAATCTTGAGCTTGGTATTGAAATCACCATCCCCGCCTCGACTGATGAAGAAGGTTCTCTTGCGGTGCCGGCTGATGTGTTGGGGAGTTTTCTCTCCAATCTTTACGGTGAACGCATGGTCACCCTTGAGGGAAAGGGTGGAAACCTCTCCGTAACCACCAGCCACAGCAAAACCAACATTAAAGCGCTTCCGACCGACGATTTTCCCACCCTCCCGGCAGTCGGCGGCGAGCAGTCCTTTATCCTTAAATGTGCTGAGCTTGCCAAAGGCCTTAAAACGGTTCTTTTTTGTGCGTCTGCCTCGGCGGTGCGACCAGAATTGGGGAGCGTCCTCCTCTCTGGAAGCGGCGGCACCCTCATTTTTGCAGCAACCGACTCATTTCGCCTCGCCGAGAAGAAAATTCCGCTTAAAAAACAAGAAGTTCCGGAAAGTATGCTTATTCCCGCGCGCAATGCTGCAGAAATTGTTCGCACTCTCGATCTCTCTGACGGAGATGTCCAGGTGTTTTACAATCGCAACCAACTTTCGTTTACGGTTGGGGAAACATACGTAACCAGCCGCCTTATTGACGGGTCGTTCCCCGACTACCGTCAAATTATTCCCGGGAAACACACCACCGAAGTTATTGCACTACGCGCTGACCTCCAGAATGCCTTTAAACTGGGCGCGGTGTTTTCTGACAATCTCCAACAACTACGCATGCACATTTCCCCCAAAGCAAAAACCTTTACCGTCGAGTCGAGAAGTGCGGAGCGGGGAGAAAGTAGCGATACGATTCATGCCGCAGTCTCTGGTGAGGAGCTCTCCATTGCGTTTAACCTCCGCTACCTTGCCGACTCACTCCAAGGCATTACCGGGGACAGTGTATCGCTCCAATTTAGCGGCCTCAATAAACCTGTTGTCATTCGAGGTGTTTCCGATAATTCCTTCTTGTACTTGGTCATGCCCATGAACAAATAGGATTCTCCATGGCAAAACACATTGGGTCGTTTTTTGAACGGTTCAAAAGACTTGCCGTACCTGATGGGGCAACGCGAGACGCAGTCTCGGCAGCGCTTAAAAGTGTGCTCGGGGCTGACGTTGATCGCTCCCACATCACCATGCGGGGCGGCATCGCACATCTCTCTGTTTCCTCCGTTCTCAAAGCAGAGGTGCAGATGAAGCAACAGGAACTCCTTTTACGGATTCGTGAGATTCTTGCGAAAGAAGTGGTACGAGGCTTTCGCTAGAAACATTCTTCAGTCTATAACCACAAACTGACTCCGCGCCGTGGCTTGCTGTTGCGCACTATCCGTCACGACTGCCGTGAGCGTATTGGTGGGGCCAAGGGTCGGCACTGAATCGGGCCGAAAGGTAAAAGAAAAGGGTGCGCGAGGAGTAGAACCGAGGAATAAATCATTTACATAGTAGTCAACGCGCGCTGGCGCGTAGGAACCACTTACCATAACTTCAACGGTGACGATGCTATTTCGCGGAAGCGACGTCCCGTTTGATGGTTTTGCAATCGAAATGCGCGGAGCACTTCCTGCGGTGTGAATATCGTCGGTCGAACGGGGGATGGCCACAAGGGGGTCTTGGTCGCTATAGCCGTTTGCAAGAGCCCACGCACGAACCGGAGGCTCCCAGAGCCTAAATTGAGGGTCAGACTCCGGGCGTTGCGGTCGGGGTCCCAAGGGGTTGATGCGGTCGATCCAGTAGAGGATGGAATGGACCGACGTCACCGCGCGCTCTTCACGGAGTTCTGAAGGAGTAAAAGCGGTTGCCAGTTTCCCCGATGTTTTATCAACGACGTACGTTTCTCCCCCCTGCCAAATGCCACGCAGCACCGGTGCGAGCGCCTCATTGTAGTTATATTCTGGTTTAGTAAACCCCTCCTCCGGAAGGGTGGAGAGAGCGCTTTGCATAAACGCATGCCACAGGGGCGCAATAATAAATCCCGCAACCTTCTTTTCCATCGGTGCGTTGTTGTTGTTTCCTGCCCACGCCCCGACCACGAGGTTTGGCGTATAGCCAATCACCCACGCGTCACGGTAGTCATTCGTGGTACCTGTTTTTGCCGCGACATCCCGTCCGGGGAAGTGGAGGTAGGAATCTTCACCAAATGCCGGCGTGCGTGCCGTGTTATCGGAAAGTATGTCGTTGATTTGCATCGCCACTTCCTCGTCGAGCACGCGCTCGGGTCGCGCCTGGTATTCCTCAAGTACGTTGCCACTGCGGTCTTCAATTTTAAGGATCCCCGTTGGTGCGTGACGAACACCATCTGTGGCAAACACGCCATACGCTGATGTTTCTTCAAGAAGGGTTACCTCGCCACCACCAAGCACCAACGTAAGTCCATAGCGGCCGATATCAGAGAGCGTTGAAATGCCCATCGACTGGGCAGTGCGCAGGCTGTCCCCTAGGCCCGCGAGATACAACACTTTAACTGCCGGGATGTTAATAGATTGCGCAAGCGCATTTCTGAAAGTCACCGGTCCCCGAAACACATTGTCGTAGTTGGTTGGACTATAGCATTCACCATCACTGGTGAAGTTATCCGCCGGGCATGCCGTGGAGAACTGCGTACGAACGTCAAACACTATCGTATCGGGCGTGTACCCTTTCCCGAGCGCAGTTGCGTACACAAATGGTTTAAATGAGGAGCCTGGTTGGCGTGCTCGCAGTGTGGTGTTTACAAAAGGGTCAAAACGGCAGTCGATACCAGAGGAACATCCTTCAGGTGTTGCTTTTCCAAAGTAATCCCGCGACCCCACCATGGCGAGAATCTGCCCGGTCGTGGGGTCTATCGCCACCAGGCCGGCGTTATGGGCGTTAAACTTCTCACTATTTTCTGCGGCATACTTCTCCACAATCTCCTCTCCTTTTTGCTGAAGGGCGACATCAAGCGTCGTGGTGACTTTGAGCCCGCGCTCATCGAGTGCCTCTTTGCCATACCTTTCTTCAAGGTATTCGCGGACATGAAACACAAAATGCGGTCCAATGAGACCAGCTTTGCGGGGCGGCAGGAAAGTAACCGTCGCAACCCTCGCGTCGTCGTGTTCCTCCTTGGTAATAAATCCATTCTCAAGCATCTCCGCAAGTACCACATTCTTCCGATTTTCCAGTCGGTCCGTGTGTGAGCCATACGGTGAATAAAACGAAGGCGCTTGGGGAAGTGCGGCTAGATACGCCGACTCAGGAAGAGTTAAATCCGCCGCCGATTTTCCAAAGTATGCGCGAGCTGCTTCCTCAATGCCGTACATGTTGCCCCCATAGGGAATTTCATTGAGGTACACCTCCAGAATTTGCTCTTTCGTCGCCACATGCTCGAGTTTGAGCGCGAGCACCCATTCTTTGAGCTTCCGTGAGAGGTCCCTATCGTCAACAAGGAGGGTTTTTTTGATGACTTGCTGGGTGATGGTTGATCCTCCTTGGGTGTATCCGCTTTTGAGATGGAGTGCGATGAGAAAGTTTGAGACCACCGCGCGGATAATGGCCGTTGGCTTTACCCCCGCATGCTCGTAAAATTCCGCATCCTCAATGGCAACCGTCGCGTTTTTAAGATGTCGGGAGATCTGATCAAAAGGAACAATGGTGCGCTGTACGTCCTGATGAAGATCATACAAAAGAATCTCCCCCGTGCGGTCGTAAATTTTTGTTGACTGAGACACGCGGCGTCCATTTTCAAACGAAGAAAGGTCGGGGGTTTTAAGCGACGCAGCCCACAGAAGTATTGCGCCACTTCCGGCAAAAAAGACAATGAGGGCAATAGGCATAAGCCGCCGCCAAGAAATCTGTTTCCATTGGAGGCGTTTGAGGCGCAATTTCACCAACCCACGATACCATGTGCGAGTGTCTTTTGCGGCTCTCCGGAGCCGTAGCGGCACCCTCTTTCCTCTGTTAAAGTTGAGTGGCATGAAGGAAAATTCATCTATGGAGACGACACTGGCGAAAGTTCTGTCGCGCGGCGTTGAGGCAATCTTTCCCTCTCGCGACGCATTTCGGGTCGCACTTCTGAGCAAGAAGCGCCTCCGCTTTTACCTTGGCATTGACCCCACGGGTCCCACCCTCCACATTGGGCACTCCGTCGTGCTTCACAAACTTCGCGAACTCCAAGATCTAGGGCATGAGATCATCCTTCTCATCGGTGATTTTACGGGCATGATTGGAGATCCAACGGACAAAGGAGCGGCGCGCGTGCGTCTCACCAAAAAAGAGCTGCTCACGAATGCCGCACGGTATCAGAAACAAGCGAGTTCGATTTTGCGATTTACCGGGAAGAACAAAGCGGTGCTCAAATACAACTCCACATGGCTTTCAAAACTTTCCTTTGCCGATGTTATCGACCTCGCCGCCCATCTCACCGTTGATCAGCTTCTCAAGCGCGATATGTTTGCGAAGCGCATGGCGGAAAACCGCCCCATCTATCTCCACGAATTTCTCTACCCACTCATGCAAGGGTACGACAGTGTGGCGATGAAGGTTGATGGAGAACTCGGCGGCAACGACCAAACCTTTAACATGCTGGTGGGGCGCACACTCCCCAAGCAACTACTTGGCAAAGAGAAATTTGTTATTGCGATGAAACTTCTCACCGACCCCGCAGGCAAAAAAATGGGGAAGAGTGAAGGGAATATGATCGCGCTCTCAGATGTACCAGCGGATATGTTTGGCAAAATTATGCGATGGACCGATGGCATGATTATTCCTGGGTTTGAACTTGCGACCCGCGTGCCGACGGAGCGGATTGCGGCGTATCAGAAACGACTCGGAAACGGTGAGAATCCGCGAGACATTAAACTGGAGCTTGCGCACGAGATCGTGCGAATCTATCACGGCGGAAAGGCGGCCGATAGCGCGCGTGCGTCATTTCTCCAGACTTTTTCCGCGGGAGTGTTCCCCGAACATATCAAAGCGTATGCGTTTCGTGGGGCGCTCAAAGACGCGGTCGCACTCATCGGGGGGCTTTCGGGCTCCGCAGCGGTGCGCCTTATCGAGCAGGGAGGAGTGGAAGTTGATGGAGCTAAAGTAGTTGACCTCAAAATGATGCTTGCTGGCACGCATACGCTGCGCGTCGGGAAAAAAACCTTCGGCAAAATAGTTCCGAAATGACAAAACAACCACTGGCCCCGTACGGGGCCAGTGGTGTTATAGCGGCTCTTCTTCCTCGCCGTCCTGCTCTTCGTCTTCCATTTCGTCTTCAAGCTCCTCCTCGCCCCCGGCCGTCATATCCGTATCCTCGGCGCCCTCATCGCGCACATCATCGTCAAACATGAATTTTCCTGAATTCACATTAACTTCTAATGCTTTCGCTATGAGTTTCGCTCATCTTTGTCAGCAATCAAGATTTCCGCTGTGGATAAGTCGTCCGTGCGTGCGCTAGATGCGTCAGCGCTACGGCTACGGCATCCATTTCATCATCAAAATTGGCCTTTTTTGAGGCGGGGATAAGGCGCCAGAGCATCTTCGCCATATCTTTCTTGTCGCTCTTTCCGTAGCCGGTAACCGCCACTTTTACCTGTGGCGGAGTATATTCCGTAACCGAAAGTCCCGCTTCCGCAACGACGAGCATGACGGCGCCGCGCGCAGCCGCCACCCCCATTGCCGTTTTTTGATTCTTTGTGAAGTAGAGACTCTCAATGGCACAGCAGTCAGGTTTTTGTGCCGCAATCACCTCCCGCAATTCTTTGGCGAGCGTATTGAGGCGCTCGGTGAGCGCCAATTTTTTGTCAGTCGTGATGCACGAAGAGTACATATGTACCGGCGCACTCCCGTTTCCGGAGAGAACAGCAACCCCAATGCGATCGTAGCCTGGGTCAATGCCGAGCACTCTCATATGGATGCGTGCTTACGCCGCATTTATGTAGACATCTTGGACGTCGTCGTTATCTTCAAGCGCTTCAACCAGTGTCGACAGTTTTTCAAGGTCCTCTTCTGATGCATCCACGGTCGTCGTTGCCTTCCACTCGCCATTCTCTTTTGCAAATGCCCACGATGCGGCACCCGGGGAGGCGAGTGCGGATCCGTGCTCACTTAAGATATGTTTCACTTCCGCCGCGGTGCGGTTCCTGCTGTCGGTGAGTCCCGTAATCATCATGGCAACCCCACCCGGCCCGTACGCCTCATACATGACCGTCTCCATTTCTCCACTCTGGCCGGCCTTCTCGATTGCGCGGTCAACATTATCTGACGGCATATTTTCCTGGCGTGCTTTTTCAATCGCAAGGCGTAGCCCCGGTGAGTTACGATCACCTTTTGCTTTCTTTGCCTCAACGGCGATGTAGCGCACAAGTTTTGAGAAAACCTTGCTTTTTTTGGCGTCGGTCGCCGCCTTCTTATGTTTTATCTTTGACCACTTGCTATGACCTGACATGGGGATGAGCGTACCCTATTTTTTGGTATTAAAAAAGCCCCGGAGGCTGTTGTTTGAGATGTTCATACGCCGCTTTGGTGGCACGACGTCCGCGCGGGGTGCGCTCAATAAGTCCAATTTGAAGAAGATAGGGTTCATGGACGTCAGCAACGGTCGCTTGTTCCTCCGCAATTGCCGCTGCAACCGTATTAAGGCCAATCGGGCCGCCGCCAAACTTTTTAATGAGCGTCTCGAGAATTTTTCTATCGGTTGGCGTAAGTCCCAACACATCAACTTCAAGGAGCGAGAGTGCACGCTCCACGGTGTCTCGCGACAGCGGCCTTTTCTCCATCTGCGCAAAGTCGCGGGCGCGTTTGAGGAGATAGTTGGCGGTGCGCGGTGTAAAGCGGCTACGTTTTGCAATCGCGCGAAGTCCCTCATGATCCGTCTCGACACCCAAAATCTTTGCGGAGCGTTCAAGAATCTTTTTAATTTCTTCTTCGGTATAAAAATCGAGACGAAAGGTGCCGCCGGAGAAGCGACTCCGGAGTGGTGCCGAGAGAAGGGCGATACGGGTGGTTGCCGCAACAAGCGTAAAGGGCGGGAGCTCCAACTGGATCGTGCGCGCCGAGGGGCCTTTCCCGATGACGATGTCGAGGACTCCCGACTCCATGGCGGGGTAGAGAACTTCTTCAATCGTTTTATTAAGACGATGGATCTCGTCGATAAAGAGAAGATCACCGGGATTGAGGTTGGTGAGGATCGCCGCAAGGTCCCCAACCTTCTCAATGGCCGGTCCCGAGGTCTGACGCATTTGCCCACCAAGCTCGCGCGCAATGAGGTGAGCGAGTGTGGTTTTTCCTAAACCCGGGGGACCATAAAACAGAATGTGTTCAGCGGGTTGATTGCGCTCCTTTGCTGCCGAGAGAAGAATACGGAGATTTTCTTTGATGGACTGCTGCCCGATGTACTCCTCCCAACCCGCCGGGCGGAGTGTCTGATCAAGATAGGGGGCTTTTTGCACCTCCTCCTGTGTATTTTCAACGCTGTCAGCCTTTCTTGACATAGTTTCTATTGTATGATACGATTACATGAGCCCTAGGAACCGTTTGGGGGCTTTTTTCTTTTTCAAATCGAGCATACACACTTCTAAGCGATGAAACCTTCCGGTGGATGGCACTTTATCGAGGACGCCGTGGTCCTCTCCTTTGGGAAAGATCGCGACGGCCATCCTTAGACAAATGCTGCCGCTTTTATGTTTACATAAAAGTATCGCTTAGAAGTGTGTCTTCTCGACCCTTCTCCTCTGCCTGCATTAATGGCATGCCCTCATAGGGGGCGCAACCTTGCGCGCCCCTCAATTTCGTTTCGCTAACTGAGGTCCACCACACGGCCCAGCTCGTCAAGGGAGGTAACTCCGCGCAGCACTTTAATGATGCCGTCTTGCGGCATGGTGAGAATTCCTTGATGCTCTGCCGCTTTCCAAATTTCTCGCTCACTCGGGTTCTGCTGGAGTGCCGCTTCAATGCGCTCATCGGCAAGTATTGCTTCAAAGACCCCAATGCGGCCCTTGTAGCCGTCATGACATTCTTTACAGCCCGCTCCCTCCCATACCGTATCGTGTTTTTTGGGCGCATCGGCCTTGTTTTTTAGGGTGGCGAGCACGCGATTGATGGTGTCTTTCTCGGAGGCAGTTGCGGCACGCTCTTTTTTACATTGCGGACATAGTTTCCGCACCAGACGCTGCGCCATGGCAACCGTAATGGCGGAACTAATGACTTTGGGATTGACGCCAAGATCAATAAGGCGGGGAAAAGTTCCCGCGGCGTTATTGGTGTGGAGCGTTGAGAAGACTAAGTGTCCGGTAAGTGAAGCGTTGATCGCGGTTTGCGCCACTTCTTCGTCGCGAATTTCGCCAACCATGATGACATCCGGGTCTTGGCGCAGAGTGGAACGCAACCCTTCGGCAAACGTATAACTTTTTTTATCCACCTGAGTCTGCACAATACCTTCCAGGTGGTATTCAATCGGGTCTTCGATCGTTACAATTTTAATGTCGGGACTGTGGATTTTTCGGAGAAACGCATAGAGCGTGGTGGTTTTACCAGAGCCGGTTGGGCCGGTCGTTAAAATCATGCCGTTAGGCTTTCTAATTTCTCGCTCCAAAATGGCGAGAAGCTTCGGCTCAATACCCAATTCCTCCATGGGGACGGTAATGGTGTTGGGATTGAGAATACGAAGCACCACCGACTCGCCATAGGGCCCGGGAAGGATTGAGGTACGGATTTCAATTTCCTGTTCGTGGATTTTTATTGAAAAGCGTCCGTCCTGCGCTTCGTTCTCGACGTTAAGCTTCAGTCCCGACAGGAGTTTAATGCGCGAAAGGAGAAGTTTGTAGGTTTCGTGATCAAAATTGAGAATGTCGGTGAGAACCCCGTCGAGGCGATAGCGCAGGCGCACTTGTTTTTCTTCGGGCTCGAGGTGAATGTCCGAGCCATCGGTCCCTATGGCGCCGGCGAGAATAATTTCAAGAATGCGTGAGATGCGATAGACGCGTTTCATTTCCATCACCTCGTTGATAAGGGGACCAATATCGGCAGTTGTTTTTACTTTTGCGACCAAGGCATTCAGTTCCTCGGGAGAAATATCAAACACGCCCGCCTTACTTTCCGTCGCGAACGAGAGATCTTGGTAGCGCTCCCACGCGCGCGCGAGAGAGCGGTGCGAAACCATAAAGCGCGCAACCTCAAACCCGCGCTCGGTAAGTACTGCAACCATCTGCTTGGTAGCTGGCGCCTCGGGAGAGAGAACCGCAACTTGAATTTTTTTCCCCACACGTCCAAATACGGCAACGTTTGAACCCTTTGCTTCCTCTTCGGAAAGAAGGCGCAGCGCATCGCCGTTTATCGAGGTGCGGGTAAGGTCCAGATAGGGGATCTGGTATTTCTGCGAGAGGATCTGCGCAAGCTCTTCCTCCTCGCGCTCCCGCAGGTGCTCAAGTTTTTTTTGCTGTTTTTCGTCTTGGAACACAGCCATTAGGAACCATTGTAAATCCTAAGCGGATTAGCTCCGATCATTGACTTTCTTCTATATTTGTGCTATTAATTAATTGTTGAACATTGGGAGATGAACGATGTACAAAAAAGGCCTGGCGCTTGCCGCACTCGCGTTGGTGCTGCAGGCGCATATGTGCGTCTCCGCACCGCCCCCGCCGCCGCCTGGATATCACGTCATCCCGCCACCCTTGCCACCGCACAAATGCCGCGAATCGACTTACAGCTCCACCTCCATAAATACTGGGTGGGGCCTCGACGTCAGCGGCTACTATCGTCGCAGCGAATCCTGCGAGCGGGAATATTATAGAGACTAACCTGCTCGCAAAAGGGCCGGCCCCCGCGCCGGCCCTTTTCGTTTGCCCATTTGTGTACAATTGGTCTATGAGCGAGCAATTTTCGTTAGAAGAACTTCAGAAAAAAGCAGCCGCCTTTATCCGGTCACTTACTTCGGGCACTGCAGCCACCGTTGTCGCGCTTGCCGGAGACTTGGGAGCAGGGAAGACCACGTTTACCAAAGCGGCTGCAAAAGCGCTCGGCGTCGAGGAGTCGGTGACAAGCCCCACGTTTGTTCTGATGAAACGCTACGACTTAGTAGATCAAAAGTTTGCACGCCTTATTCACATTGACGCGTACCGCATGAAAGACGCTTCTGAACTTCGCGCGCTCGGATGGAACAATCTCATCCAAGACCCACAAAATCTTATTCTTATTGAATGGCCTGAGCGTGTAGAAAGCGCCATCCCTAACGCAGCACATCGTGTTTCTCTCACCGCCATTGCGCCTGACTCGCGGCAGGTTAGGATTACCTAACTTTATCTCTCATGTCTGCCATGACCGCGAAGAAACAAAAACGTCGATTAGTACTTCTCGATACGCACGCCATTCTTCACCGTGCCTATCATGCGCTTCCAGAATTTTCATCGGGGACGGGAGAACCGACCGGCGCACTTTATGGCCTTTCTTCTATGCTTATGAAACTTATTGGGGAACTTAAACCCGACTACATCGCGGCTGCCTACGACCTTCCGGGGAAAACCTATCGCCACGAAGCGTACGAAGCCTATAAGGCAAAACGCCCCAAGACCGACCCAGCACTCGTCTCTCAAATTAATCGCTCACGCGATGTTATTGGCGCCTTCGGCATTCCCATCTACGCCAAAGAAGGTTTTGAGGCGGACGATATTTTGGGAACCATTGTTGAACAACTGAAGGATGAAAAAGATATCGAAATTGTTATCGCCTCCGGCGATATGGATACCCTACAACTGGTCAATGACGCGCGCGTGCGTGTCTACACACTCAAGCGTGGCCTTACCGATACCATTCTCTATGACGAAGAGGGAGTGAAATCGCGGTTTGGATTTCCCCCACACGCCCTCCCTGATTACAAAGGGCTTCGCGGCGATCCGTCAGACAACATCATTGGGGTGCCAGGGATTGGAGAGAAAACAGCATCCATACTCATCAAAGAGTTCAGCTCCATTGAAGGCCTCTATAAAGCCATAAAAAAGGATCCGGCGCAGCTTAAGAGGGCGGGCATTACTGATCGTGTCATTGCGATCCTTAAAGAGCACAGGGAGGAGGCGAAGTTCAGCAAAATGCTTGCGGAAATCCGCCGGGATGCGCCCATTGTTTTTACGCTCCCCGAAAAAAAATGGAAAGAATCGCTTAGTGCGGAGAGACTTGTTGAACTGTTTCAAGAACTTTCATTTCGGTCACTTGTTCCTCGGGCGCGCATTCTCGCGTCAGGGGGAGAGGTGGAGGAAGCCGCCTCCGCCGAAGACTCTAGCGTGCCGCAGGAAGACGTGCCGCCCTTGGAGTTTAAAAAAATTGCGCTTGCGTTGTGGCTTGTCGATTCAAACTTCACTGAGCCGTCACTTGATGACATCCTTGGCTTCGCGCGTGCAAAAACATTTGCGGCGGCGGCGAAAATCGTTCTTGCTGAAGTCAAAGCACGCGACCTTCTGCGGGTGTACAACGAAATTGAACTCCCCCTCATGCCAGTTCTTGAGCGAATGGAGCAGCGCGGTGTTTTTATTGACCGCGCAAAACTTGCCGAGCTTTCAAAAGACTATCATCGGGGGCTCGATACACTCGCAAAGAAAATCTACGAGCATGCGGGTGGAGAGTTTAATATCAACTCACCCAAACAGTTGAGCGACGTGTTGTTTGAAAAATTGGGGCTTGGTACCAAACATAAAAAAACAGCAGGTGGTCAGCGCTCGACACGCGAATCTGAACTTCAAAAACTCCGCGACGCGCACCCAGTCATTGATCTTGTCCTCAAACATCGGGAACTTCAGAAGCTCCTCTCAACCTACATCGACAGTATTCCGGGACTTCTCGACAACAAGGATCGCTTGCACACCAGTCTTGTACAAACCGGAACGACCACTGGGCGGCTCTCTTCGCAAGATCCCAATTTGCAAAATATTCCAGTGAGGAGCGACTTAGGCCGCGCGATCCGGACCGCCTTCATCGCTCCGCCAGGTTTTGAGCTCCTTGCCTGCGACTATTCACAGATTGAATTGCGGGTTGCAGCCGTTCTTTCGGGAGATAAAAATCTCCTCGATATTTTTAGAGGTGGCCGTGACGTCCATACTGAGGTTGCGGCACGCGTCTTTAACGTTGATCCCAAAAACGTTGACCTTGAAATGCGCCGGCGCGCCAAGGTTATTAACTTTGGGATTCTTTATGGCATGGGCGTAAATGCGCTCCAGCAGCAATTGGGCACGTCGCGCAAAGAGGCGCAGGAATTTTATAACCAGTACTTCACGACATTTAATCGACTTGCTGACTATCTTGATGAGACAAAGGGGTTTGCGGCGCGTCATGGCTATACGAAGACCTTGTTCGGCCGTCGCCGCTATCTTCCCGATATCCGCTCCTCGCTTCCCTATATGCGTGCCCAGGCTGAACGTATGGCCATTAATGCGCCAATTCAAGGAACACAATCTGACATTATAAAAATTGCCATGGTGCGCATTGACGAGTATCTCAAGCGGGAGAAACGTACAGAAGACGCGCATATGCTCCTCCAAGTTCATGACGAACTTCTCTTTGAAATTCGCAAAGAGAAAGTGACGGATATTGCGCCGGAGCTAAAGCGCATTATGGAATCGGTACTCTCGCCGCTTGAAACGCACGGCGTCACGTTTGTTGCGGAGCCAAAAGTGGGGAAGAATTGGGGAGAAATGAAAAAACTATCGTTGTAAGTATGTTGTACGTAATCTCAAACCCCGATCACTCTCTTGCGCGAGAAAAAGCAGCAGCGCTTGTTGCGAGTCTGAAGCATAAACGCCCCGACGCCTCATTGGTGTCACTTGATCACGAATCTGCGACGGCCGCGGCACTAGAGAGTCTTACGGCAACGCAAGGATTGTTTGCGCCCAAAATTATTGTCCGCCTTGATGTGACGGGGGCTTCTTCGGAAGAAGTGGAGGAAATAGCGGAGAGTGCAAAGGAGTGCGCAGAGTCGGAAAACATTTTTGTCGTGTCAACGGGTAAACTTACTGTAAAAAACGCTAAAGCATTTGAGAAATATGCGGAGAAGCTGACCGTTGCTGACGCAAAACCAAAAAAAGAAGAAAGCGGGTTCCCCTTTGCCTTCGCGCAGTCGCTTACGGGTAGTAAAACGAGACTTTTTGCGCTCTACCATGAGGAATTAGGGAAGGGCGCGGAGCCCGAAGCGCTTCATGGCGTCTTGTTTTGGAAAGCCAAGCAAATGCTCGCAAAAGACGGTGGCACCGGTGCGCGCCGCATCGCGCGGGGGCTTGTTGATGTGTATCACCGCTCTCGTCGTGGCGATGGAGAACTGCGGCTCCTCCTTGAGAAATTCATACTTTCACTTTGAAAATGACGCAATAGCGCGATAGAGAAGTACCTGTTTTTCAAGATGCTTCCCCCATCTGCTATTTGAACGATGGCCATTTATCTTCACGCCTTTTGAAAAACCAATACACTTCTCAAATAAGAGAAGATTCTTTTTTCCGAAGATCACCACTTCATTCGGCTTCTTAAAACGTGAGGCGATCCCAAAATTTGATAACAACTTGTTGACCGTATCCAATATTGCAAGATTTTTTTGATAGCCACGAATTTGTCGAACATGCTCCTTCGGTCGATAACCCATACAGCCCTCGTCGTCAAAAAACGCCCTAAGGAAGGCGCGTTGCATCGGGAGTTGAAGACCGTCGATTTCTTTGAGAAGCTGTTCCGCCTTCTTTTTTACATATGAGCCAAGGACGACATTGTAATAGCTGATACGAAGAACGCCAGTGACCGGATTTAAGTAATATTTCGGTTTAAAGGGATAAAGCGCGCGCATCAACCGCTCGACGCGCTTCACCAATGTTACGTTCCTATTGTTATAGTTA
>SBAW01000016.1 GCA_005239955.1 bacterium
CGCTGCGAGCGAGAGGGGCACTTCTGGATTCAGAGCGTCCCGCAGTACATGGGTGTGGTTACCTCACCTATTGCGCGAGCGGGCTGTAGTGTGGGGACGGGTCGTGGCATGTCGCATTTTGTCACGCGATCATCATACGAAGCATTTCTTAAGCCAGCATTCCCCTCAATTGACTGGGAGTTACCAAAGACTCTCATTGCGGGAACGCCAACAACACTTCGTTTTCGCATTGTGAACGAGGAAGGGGAGCCGCAGGAAGATCTCACAATTGAACACGATCGCCTCATTCACACAATTGTGGTGCGAAGTGATTTCGGGAGTTTTGCGCATGTGCACCCCGATGACGCGAAGCCGCTCGCAACCGCAGACGTTGAACAGGCGTCATTTTCCATTCCCTACACATTTCCAACAGGCGGGCGCTACCTCATTGCGGTTGATTATGCAGTCCGCGCCAAGCATTTCTCAGAATTTCTGGTGGTTGAGGTATTGGGCGAGGCACCAACCCTCCAAGAGATTCCGCGCGAACGTCAACAGGTTTTTGATGGCTACAACGTAACCCTTGAGGGGCCACAAATCATAAAAGCAAAAGCAAACGGAGGTATGGCGCTCACGACCCTTACTTACCGCATTGAAAAAGACGGGAAACCGGTCACCGACCTCCATGAATACCTCGGCGCTCCCATGCACATCGCGATTTCCTCCGCCGATTTACGGGACTTCAGCCACGTACACGGTGAACTCCCGCTTAATCCCCTTGAGCGACTACGCCACACGCATGCGCGAAATGCACCTCACGTCCACAAAGCGCTTCCAGTGCAGTTTGGTCCCGCGATTGAGGCTCATCTTACATTTGAAAAGCCAGGAGAATATATATTGTTCGGTGAGTTTATGCATGAGGGGAAGGTGATTGTCACCCGATTCTCAATCACGGTAGAGTAGCGCGATGACTTCCCAAGAATTTGAGGAGCTGGTCGCGGAGGAGTTTCCGAAAGCGATTCCAGAAAAGTTTCGTGACCGTATAAAAAATGTTGGTGTTCTTGTTGAGCACGAGCCTTCCCCTGAAATTCGAAAGAAAGAAGGGTTAGGAGTGGGGGAGACACTTCTTGGGTACTACCAAGGAATTCCCAACACGGCGCGGGGAGTTGATTATGGGCTGGGCATGGTGATGCCCGACACGATTACGCTCTACCAAAAGCCCATTGAAGAGGAAGCGCGAATAACCGACGGCGACGTCGCCCGTGTTGTCCGCGAAACCATTTGGCATGAAGTCGCTCATTATTTTGGATTTGAAGAAGGGGAGGTGAATCGTCGTGAGCGGGAGCGCGATGTTCCTACGCCGCCTTATTCCGATTCTGGCGACGGGCGTACTCCTTAAGGAGCGCCATACAATGAGAGGGATCAATTTTGCACGGGGGATCAGTTTTGCGCGAAGTAGTACGACTCAGGTCTTCAATTTCGGCAGCGAGCTCGCTGTCCATGAGGTTACTTGCGTGATAGTCCCACATGTTGAGGTGGTCTTGGTCGAACCGGGCACCATGTTTCTGTCGCGTAGCAAGCTCTTTTTCGGCGGTGAGCCACAGCTCGATCATCCACTCTTTGAGATTCTTCGGTGGTAGGTGTTCTGAACTATTGTCATTTGCTGGAGTTGGGATGCTTTCTTTCCCACCACCCCGTTTTGGAATTTTGTTATCGAAGCCGCCTTCCTTCATGGGAGTATTCTATCACGGCCCTTGCCAAGTCATGAAAAGTCTTGCCAAATAATTGCCGGTATGCTATAATAGTGGTTAGCTTCAGTCAGTGTTCCCGTCATTAACAGTAATGGCTCAACGAAGCCTTTAAAACATCATGATTCGTACGATTACTCGGTTTTCAATCATTCTTGCCGCTTTTGCGGCTATTGCTGTTGCGCTTATGCTCGGCTCCGTGTTTGTAACGGAAGCAGAGGCACAGGCACCAGCGGCAAACCTTATTGTTTCGGTACAGCTCGCAAGTGGTTCTGCTCATCCGGGAACGCAGGCAACAGTGACGGTTAGTGGTGCCGGTGTTTCGCTCGGAGGGTCTCCGGGTCCCTCAAACACCCTTCAGTATTCAACGAATTTTAACGACACCAAGGTAGTAACGATGTGGCCGAGCTCATATTCGGTTTCTGTCGCATCGGTATCCGGCTACATCTACTCATACTCATCGAGCTGTTTTGGCACGATGAACTCGGGTGAGACACGCACGTGCACCGTAACCGCAACAAAGACGGGAACGGGCTCGGGTTCTGCGCAGCTCATTGTGTACACCAACGTCATTAACAACAGTGGCGGTTCTCTCCAGCCAAACGACTTTACGATTGTTGTTTCTGGTAACAACGTCAACCCCGCTTCCTTCCGTGGACAAAGCGGCGGAACAACAGTGTCACTCAATTCCGGTACCTACAGCGCTGACATCCTCAATGCGGTCAATTACACGCGCTCACGCTCAAATGACTGTTCCGGTTCAATCTCTTCCGGTGAAATTCGCACCTGTGTTATCACCCTTGATGACATGGGGTCAGTTGCGGGTATCTCCACCTCTCCTCTTACCTGTACACCTTCACGCCAGAGCGCTCTTCTTGGACAGACAATCTCGTTTGTCGCAACAGGCGGCGGTCCGGTTTACAACTGGGCAACCGCAAATCGCGTGTATCTCAATGCCGGTTCACGCCTCAACATTGTTCAAGAAGGTGCTGGTACTCATACGGTTCTTGTCACCAGTAACCAAGAAACAGCCGTGTGCGTCGTTGATGCATTTGCAGGAACGGGCGCCGTCAAAGGTATTTCAACGGGCCCCGGCCTTCCGAATACGGGCATGGGTGGAAGCCTCGCGCTCACCCTCCTTGCACTTGCTGTTATCGGCGGCGGTGCGGTCTTCATGGGCATGGTTGGACGTCGTGGAATCTCGGCCATTCTGTCCCGATAACCCGCTCCTAACTCGTCAATGAACAAAGCATTTCTCATCAGCGGAGCGGTAACGCTCTGGGTGGTCTTCGCCGTAATCGGGGCCATCGATCTCATAGGGGGCTTTGGAGCCACTGACGCATCGTC
>SBAW01000014.1 GCA_005239955.1 bacterium
TCGGCATGCTACGGCGACTTCGCGTGGGGAGCCATTTTCGGCTCCCTTTACGCTAGAATCGTCCCCGATTTGGGTGTCATCTTGCGTTGGAGAAGACTCCGAATTGACAGGCCATTCTTTACTATTACAATCGAAGAGGAACAAGATCCGGGCACTCATGGGCCGCCACCGGACTCCCTACTGAGCGGAGAATTCGGAGCGGTGCCAAAACGCCCGAAGGGGGCGCGACATGGGCCCCTCCCCTCTACAATCCAGGATCGCGCCTACCGGCAGTGGCGGCCTCACTTGGGGCCGCCACTTTCCGTTTGAAACACAAAACGGCTATAGTAAAGCCTTATGGTAGCAATCGTTCAGAAAGAAGAGCCTGTTCTTCGCAAAAAAGCGAAGGAGGTTCCCTTTAAAGATATTACTGGTCCAAAAATTAAAGCGGTTATTCGCGACCTTAAAAAAGCGCTTGCATCCCAGGAAGATGGCGTAGCCATAGCGGCACCCCAAATCGGCGTGCCGCTCCGAATGTTTCTCGTCTCGGGCAAAGTATTGCTACGCGAGGGTGACACCAAGAAAAATATTCCGGCGGATCTTATATTTATCAACCCGCAGTTTAAGAAACTCTCCCGCAAGAAAACAATGATGCATGAGG
This sequence comes from bacterium, assembly GCA_005239955.1. Lineage (GTDB taxonomy): Bacteria > Patescibacteriota > Minisyncoccia > Phycocordibacterales > SBAW01 > SBAW01. The sequence continues at coordinate 641 of SBAW01000014.1, forward strand.
GGTGTCTTTCGGTGCGTTGGCGTTATGGGAAGGTTCTGCGCCATGAAAAAGCAACCATCCTCGCCTACAACGAAAAAGGCGAAAAGTTTTCCTACGGCGGCAGTGGTCTTATGGCACAAATTTTTCAGCACGAAACGGACCACCTCGATGGTATTCTCTTTATCGATAAAGCGGTAGAACTAGAGGATGTTCCGCCAGAGATGGTAAAGGACCCGGCCTGGCAAAAATCTCGCAAGAAATAAAAAGAAAATTGAGATTAGTACGATATATCGTACTAATGATGACTAAAAGAGAACGGTAAATGTAAACATGAAATCAATGCCAAAAATCGTTTTTTTTGGGACGCCCGAGTTTGCGACGGTTGTCCTTGATGAACTACAAAGTGTGAAGCTTACTCCAACGCTCATTGTTACCGCACCCGACCGCAAAGCGGGTCGAGGCCAAAAATTGACTCCTCCGCCGGTCAAAGTCTGGGCCATGATGAATGATATTGATGTCATGCAGCCGGAAACCGTGCAAGATCCTGACTTCCTTGCCGAGCTCAAAAATACTGAGTGGGATCTCTTTATCGTCGTAGCATATGGGCAGATTTTTCCGAAAGAACTTCTTGCGATGCCGCGACGCGGCAGCCTCAATATTCACTACTCTCTGTTGCCCAAATTCCGAGGCGCTTCTCCGGTGCAGTCAGCGATTCTAGGTGACCTGCGGCAAACAGGCGTCTCAATAATTGAACTTGTTGAACGACTGGATGCAGGCCCTATTGTCGCGCAAGCCTCCATTGAACCGGAGCCATGGCCTCCCACATCAACAGAACTTCTCACTCTTTTAACCGAGGAGGGTGCCACCCTTCTTGCCGAAGTGGTACCGCTGTGGCTTGAGAAAAAAATTGATGCTGCTCCCCAGGATGATTCACATGCAACGTATTGCAAAAAAATCGTCAAAGAAGACGCGCGACTCGATTTAGGCGCCGACCCCTACAAAAATTACCTCAAAATCCGTGCCTTTGACGGAAACCCACGTGCATTTTTCATGGCACATAAAGACGGAAAAGAAGTGCGCGTAGGCATTGCCGATGCAGAATATCACGACGGAAAATTACTTCTTCTTCGAGTAGTTCCTGAAGGAAAAAAAGAAATGTCCTACGAAGAATTACTACGCAGCGGATTTAAGATCTAGTTCCAGTTGCCCATGCGACGCATGGCGTCTTTGACGCGTGCGCCGGTCCGTCGAAGTAAACTCTGGTGTCGGTGTTTCCCATGTCTCACTTCACGAAGAAGTTTTGCGTCGGCGCCATCAATAGCGGCAAATACGCCTTCCCCTTCCGCAACCGCTCGATAATACTGGCCTGATGCGTGGAGGTTCATCTCGGCTCGAAAAATGTTGCCAGTTTGGTGGTGTTCCGTCGTTTTTCCAATCTCAATATCCATACGCGCAGCAGCATCTCCACTGAGGAGCTTTGCAAATGCGGCAATCTTCTTATCTAGATAGCTCCGAATGTCGGGTGTGACCGCAAGTCCTGTACCTTTGATTTGTGTTTCCATGGTCATGTCTTCATTATAGCGAACAATTTCGATCGGTGGTGGTGCCCTCGGATAAGGCGCACCGCCCCGACCGGCACGTTACAATGCGTCGCGACCAGTTCCTTGACGCGGTTCGTGGCGCGATTACCCTCAGCCGGCTCTTTGACAGAAATAGAAAGCATACCATCACGACCCAGAGTGACGCTTTCTCGCCTCGCCCCAGGTGTAGCCTTCACACGAATATGCATACCGCAGTAAGGCTGTAGCGAATATGAAGCAGGAGTTTATTGCGGCTAGCGAGGACTCGAAATGAAAGTAAGCTTTCATTTCGACCGAGCGAAGACGCAAAAAAGGTGGGACCTTTATAATTTCTTCGCATAATGTTTTTCAAGATGCGCAATAATGGCATCGGCCTCATAGATATCCGCCTCATGGGTATCATCAATAAGATATGGAACTTGCTCTTTACCGCCGTGCCAAAGGAGTTCGATCGCAAACGCATCGTTAGCGATGTTTTTAATGTGCGCTTTCAGTTTCAATTTATGCAGCTTCTCCACAACGCGCGTACTGTAGGCGCAATTATCTTGGATAAAAAGGGTGAGCATGGCAGCTAACGTGAGAATTCGTTTTTAATCCCTTCAAAAAATTCCCGATCCTTTTGGTTACTTAGCCGCCCGGCCACTTCTTCTATCGAAAACCACCTAGCTTCCGGATTTTGAGGATCGCCAGGCACTAACCTGTCTTGCGTAGTCGTAAACAGAAACATATGGATCGTCTTCAATTCACTTCTATCTTCCCCACCTCCCGGTGTCCCCTTCCACCTCGTATACGATCATGAACTACGCGGGGGCAAGCCCCCGCGTTTCTAGTCGAGGAGCTTGAGCTGTCGGAGCACGCGCTCGTGGTGTTCTTCTTCCTTCAGTTGGTTCCGAA
>SBAW01000046.1 GCA_005239955.1 bacterium
GAGGCCACGGCGGGAATCGAACCCGCGTATGAGGGTTTTGCAGACCCTTGTCTTACCACTTGACTACGTGGCCGCGTAACCAATCTATCGCAGAAGTTACCCTCGAGAAAGCTCGTCGAGGCGCTGGCGATTGCGCTCGCCGCGATCAAGCTCGAAAGTAATGAAGGGCACGACGCGTAACCGTGCATGCTCGGCAATGTATTTGCGGAACTCTGTTGCCTTGCGGCTCGCAAACTCAACCGCGTTCTCTTCTTTTTCAGTGGGGAAGACCGAAAGATACACCGTCACTCGCTTGAGGTCGGGAGAAATGATTGCGCGCGTAACGGTAATGAGCGGCGAGGGATTCGCTTCTTCTTCAAGAAACGCCGCCGCGAGCTCAACAATGAGCGACTCAACTTTTTCGGTTCTCTCTGACATTGTTATTTCATCACAACCCGTACCACCTCAAGGATGTCGCCGGCGGCAACTTCTACACCGGTTTTCACTTGCGCACCAAACTCTTTTCCTGCCTCAACTGATTTTGCCTCAACTTTTTGCTGCTGAAGACCCGTAATTTTTCCTTCCCCAAGCACCACGTCACGGCGCATCACGCGAAAGGTGTCGTTTTCCGCAATGGCGCCACTTTGTACCCGCCCGCCCAAAACCATGCCTGTTTTGGTCTGACTAAAAATCTTCAGCACTTTTGCGGAGCCGGTAATTTCCTCTGTTGCAACTTTCGGCGTGCGCTCCGATACCGCACCCTGAAGCCACTCCGTCAATTTGTAAATAATGTCGAAGGTCATAATGATAATTCCAAGCCGCTCCGCAAGTTCTTTTGCGCGCGCATCGATTTTCACATTGAAACCCACCACCATCGACTGCGTGCTCGCGGACGCTGCTTTAATATCGCTTTCCGCAATAGCGCCAGTACCGGCGCTCACAATTTTAATGACGATGCGTTCTTGGGGGATTTTCGCGACTTCTTGCTCAATCGCTTCCACAATACCAACGGTGTCGCCTTTAATCACCAGCGGAAGCACGGTGCGCGTTTCTTCTCCCTCTTTTTTCTTTTCGACTCGCATATTCTCGCGTGCCAGGAGCACAGCCGCCTCGGCTTCTTTTTTAGTACCCACGACACTGAAGCGATTCCCAACCGTTGGTACCGAAGAAAAACCCACCACACGCACGGGGCTTGAAAAGGTCGCTTTCTTTATGGCCTTCCCCGCAAAGTCTTCGAAGATGCGAATGGGCGAAATACTTTCGCCCGAAACCACATAGTCGCCACTCTCCATGGTGCCCTCGGTAATGAGAAGTGTGCTGCCTATACCACGTTTATCGACTGACGCTTCAATAACGGTGCCGCTTGCGGGCTTCGTGGGGTCGCCCGTCAGTTCCTCAAGTTCGGCAAGGAGGAGGAGTACATCAAGGAGGTCAGAGATACCGTCACCGCGTTTTGCGGAAATAGGTGTCCACGGAATAGTTCCGCCGTACCCCTCAAGATAGACTTCATGTTCCGCGAGATTTTGTTTCGTGCGCTCAATGTCGGCACCCGGTTTGTCTATCTTGTTGACGGCGACGACGTAGGGTACCTCGGCTTCTGTAATGGTTCGGAGCGCCTCAAGTGTTTGTGGTTTTACGCCTTCTTCAGCAGAGACAACGAGGATGGCAATATCAGCTACTTCTGCGCCGCGATATCGCATGCGCGAAAATGCTGCATGGCCAGGCGTATCGAGAAACGTAATTCGCTCGGCCTTTCCTTCCTTCGTCGTGTGCGTAACTTCGTAGGCCGAGAGCCGCTGGGTTATGCCACCCGCCTCTGACTCGACAACATTTGTTTTTCGGATGTAATCAAGAAGCGTCGATTTGCCGTGATCGACATGGCCAAGTACTGCAATGATGGGAGGTCGCTTTTCTTTTGGCATAGAAGTTTTGATACGTCATGAACCTTACGATTTTTGTTTGAGCGCTGCTTTTGCGCGCCCCAAGGCCTCCTTCTCTTCTTCCGATGCCTCAAAGACCGAGACACCATTTTTAACCGGCTTTGCGTAGACACTGGTGCGGTCGCGCACAAAAAGCGATGAGAGAATGAGGCCATCGCCATTTTCATTGAGAAGCGATGCCGCAAAACTCTGTCCGCCCCCCTCGCGTCCCTTAAAGGGTGTGAAGCGCACCATTTCAACGCTTCTCACACTCGTGCGCAGGCGATCTTCAACGTTCGAGAGATACTGCTCCATATGCGTTTGGAATCGCTCGGAAGCTCCCTGACGCTTCACCATTCCCTCCATAACGCTCTGGAGCGATTTACCATCCTGTCCCGCCGTAAATATGCGCAGTTTCCGGAAAAGGACGATCACAAAAACGAAGAGAATGAGGGAGAGGGCCGCGGCGGCTCCTGCGAGAATAAGTTCAGGGGAAAGGGGAGGGGTGGGGGGAAGCTCCATGACGGCAGTATTTCGCAAAAACACCAATTTTTCAATAGACTGCTGGTATGGCACGAAAACCCGCACGGACATATCTTGATAACGCCGCTTCAACACCCGTTGATAAACGTGTGCTCTCTGCCATGCGCCCGTATTTCGATACCATCTACGCCAACCCTGGCGGGATTCATAGAGAGGGGGTGGAGGCGGAGAAAGCGGTCGCCGAAGCGCGCCATCGCATTGCGTCCCTTCTTCAGGCAACCGACGACTCGGTCATCTTTACTGGAAGCGGCACTGAGGCGAACAATCTTGCGCTTGTCGGCTTCATCGAAGCGCTCCACGAGAAGGGAAAACGCTATAGCGACATGGAAGTTATCGTCGGCGCGATTGAGCACCCCTCGGTACTTGAACCTGCGCGCTTTTTGGAGTCGCGCGGGGTACGCGTCATTCGCATTGGCGTGTCGCCGGAGGGACTCTTTGATCCCCAGGAGATTGCGCGAGCTCTCACAAAGAAAACAGTGTTTGTTTCAATAGGCTATGTGAATAGTGAAATTGGAACCATTGCGCCCATCCGCGAAATCGCTAAACGGATTCGCTCCTTCAGGCACGAGCACGATACGCCATATCCCTCTTTCCACACCGACGCCTGCCAGGCTGCCGCTTATCTTCCGCTTCACGTACCATTACTTGGCGTTGATCTTTTGACGCTTGATGCGCAGAAAATTCATGGCCCGAAGGGCGTGGGGCTACTCATGAAGCGCCGCGGCATTTCGCTCGCGCCTCTTATTCGCGGCGGCGGACAGGAAGGCGGGTACCGGAGTGGGACCGAGAACGTGCCCGGTATTGTCGGCTTTGCGAAAGCCCTTGCGCTCGCCGAGGAGGGGAAAGACAGACGAGCCAGACGCGTTGCCGAAGTTCGCGACTACGGGCTCAGAGAGTTTGCGCGTCAGGTGCCGGGCAGTTTTCTCAATGGAAGTCATAAATTTCGCGTCGCAAACAATATCAATGTGACGGTGCCAGGACTTGATGGGGAACTGATGGTTCTTGCCCTTGATGCCGAAGGAATAGCGGCAAGTACGAAAAGCGCCTGTGAACGAGAGAGCGGGCCCTCCCACGTGCTTCGCGCACTCGGGCTTTCGGCACGTGACGCATCCTCATCGCTTCGGCTTACCATTTCTCCTCGTACGACGCGCGCCACGCTTTCCCACGTGGCGCGCGTTATCGCAGGACTCCGCGTGAGGCAGCAGAAATTTGACAGATAAGGCAAAAAAACGCATAATTTCTCGTTGACGACCCCTAGGAGCGGGCGTAGACTGATAGGTAACGTGATTGATCTCGAACATCTCACCAAAACCCAGATTATCCTCCTCGTTCTCCTTGTCTCTTTCGTCACCTCAATCGCTACGGGAATAGTCACGGTGACGCTTCTTGACCAGGCGCCGCCAGCCGTGACCCAAACCATTAACCGCGTCGTTGAGCGCACCGTTGAGCGGGTCGTTCCAGACCAAAACAACAACCCCATCACGACGAAGGAGACGACCATTGTGGTGAAAGAAGACGACCTTATTACGGCCTCAATTGAGAAAACGCGCGGGAGTCTCGTGAAGATCGTCAAAGTAGAAGAAGTGTCCGGCTCAGAGCCCATTCGAAAGAATGCAGGGCTCGGTGTTGCAGTCACGGATTCGCTCATTGCGGTTGACCAAGCGATTGCTGGTGGGGAAGGAGTGTACCTCGCGGTCCTTCCCGATGGGAAAGAATTTCCGACAGAACGCGTCTCCGGGAATGGAGAAGGTTCGGGCATTGCGATACGTCGCTTGCGACCCCTCGCCCCTGGTGGAGGAGTCCCAAAGCTCACCCCGATCAAATTTGCTGATATGAAAGCGCTCAAACTTGGCTCAACCCTTATATCGCTCTCCGGCATTGATCGCCTGTCAGTGCATATGGGTATTGTGGCGGGACTCAACTACGCCTCGTCAACCTCGGCCACGCTTATTGCGGTGGAGACCAACATCGATACTACGAAAGTGCAAGGAGGCGCCCCTGCCATTAACATCTTCGGCGAACTAGTCGCCATATCAACCACTGCCGCAACTGCCGCAAGCCTCACGTCATTTACCCCACAAACTGCCATCACCGAAGAAATTGCCGCAATCGCGAGAGCGCAACCTTAAAGCCCCTTCACGCGTTCTACAGCACAAAAGCTGTCTATCTTACATAAGAGAAACCTATGCCCCCATTCAATCACTTCACTACCAAAGCAAAAGAAGCCGTGCGCAAAGCGCACGAGCTTGCAGTTGAGCGCGGACAAAACCATGTCAGCCCGCTCCACCTTTTAACCGCGCTCCTTCTTCAAGAAGAGTCAGTGGTGTATTCCATTCTTGAGCGCTTGGAAGTTGATACGATGCTCCTTACCGACTCGGTCCTCGAGCATATTGAAAGCCCCGATGCCGCGTCCGTACTTTCGCCTTCCTATCAGCTCTACCTTACTCCCGAGCTCGCGCAAGTTCTCGAGCGCTCCGCAAAGGTGGCAGCGGAACTTAGCGATGAATTTGTATCGGTTGAACACCTCTTTATTGCGATTCTTGATATTGCCGGGAGTGCGCGCGATATCTTGGCGCGTTTTCGTATTACCCGCGACACGGTGATTCGTGTCCTCCAAGACGTCAAATCAAGTAAGGGCGCTGAGGTTGCCACACCAAAGAAATTCCGTGCGGTCGCAAAATATACCCGAAGCCTCACCAAGCTCGCTTCAGAAAACAAACTTGATCCGGTCATTGGGCGCGATGAAGAAATAAGCCGCGTCATTCAAATCCTTTCTCGCCGTACAAAAAACAACCCCATTCTCATTGGAGAGGCGGGTGTGGGCAAAACCGCCATTGCGGAAGGTCTCGCACAACGCATTGCGAGCGGGGATGTGCCGGAGTCGCTTCGCGACAAAGACCTCGCTTCGCTTGACTTGGGAAGTCTCATTGCCGGAACAAAGTACCGCGGTGAGTTTGAGGAGCGCCTGAAGGCGATTATGAAAGAAATCGAACGCGCAGAGGGGAAAATTATTCTCTTCGTTGACGAGATTCACACCATTGTGGGCGCTGGCGCCGCCGAAGGCGCGATGGATGCATCAAATATGCTCAAACCCGTCCTTGCGCGCGGCGATCTGCGAGTGGTGGGCGCAACGACGCTGAAGGAATATCAGAAATACATTGAACGCGACCCGGCGTTTCAGCGACGCTTCCAGCCGGTTCATGTGCAAGAGCCGTCCCTTGATGATGCGGTTGCTATTTTGCGTGGACTCAAAGAAAAGTACGAGCTCTTCCATGGCGTGCGCATTACGGACGCCGCTCTCATTGCGGCCGTCACACTTTCATCTCGCTACATTACCGATCGCTTCCTCCCCGATAAGGCCATTGACCTTATTGACGAAGCGGCATCGAGCCTTCGTATTTCACTTGAAAATAAGCCGCCCATTTTGGAGGATGCGCATCGAAAGATCATGCGCCTTGAGGTTGAAAAGGAGGCTCTCAAAAAAGAGGCCGAATCACCCGAAGGAAAGACAGCTAAGGCGCGGGTGAAGAAAATTGAGCAAGAAATAGCTGATTTTCGCGAGCAGACGGCTGATATTGAAATACGCTGGAAAAACGAAAAAGAGGTTCTTGCGGAAATAAAGACCATCAAAAAAGAGCTCGAGAGTTTGCGTCTCGGAGCTGACGCTGCGGAAGCGACTGTTGATCTCGCGAAAGCTGCTGAAATTCGCTACGGCAAGATCCCTGCACTCGAACGAGAGCTTGAAGGAAAATTGAAGAAGCTCAAAAAATTCCAGTCATCCCGTCGTATTCTCAAGGAAGAAGTCACTGAAAACGATATTGCCGGTGTGGTTGCGAAGTGGACCGGTATTCCCGTTTCTCGAATGCTTGAGGAAGAGGCGGAGAAACTCGCGCGCATGGAGGCGGAGCTTAAAAAACGTGTTGTTGGTCAGGAGGAAGCAGTGCGAAAGATTGCCGATGCCGTGAAGCGCTCGCGCGTTGGCATTGCCGACCCCCATCGCCCCATTGGCTCCTTTATGTTTCTGGGGCCAACCGGTGTCGGTAAGACAGAACTCACCAAGGCGCTTGCGGAATTTATGTTCAACGATGAGAAGGCGCTCATTCGCGTTGACATGTCGGAGTTTATGGAAAAGCACTCGGTCTCAAAGATCATTGGCGCGCCGCCTGGCTATGTTGGCTACGAAGAGGGGGGGAGCCTTACCGAAAAAATCCGCCATCGCCCCTACGCCGTTGTTCTTTTTGACGAGATTGAAAAGGCGCACCCCGAGGTATTCAACGTCTTGCTTCAAGTACTTGATAACGGACATCTCACCGATGCCAAGGGCCGTCGTATCGACTTCAAAAATACGGTCATCATTATGACGAGTAACATTGGGGCGCAGTACATCGACCGCATGGAAAAAATTGGATTTGCGGCTGCCGGCTCAACGGAGGCCGAGCGGTACGAAGATGCGAAGGGCCGCGTCATGGAGACACTTCGCGACTTCTTCCGCCCTGAATTCCTCAACCGCATCGACGAAATTATTGTCTTCAACATTCTTTCGCCAGAAGCTATTCGCGACATCGTGCGTATTCAAATTGACCGGGTAACTGCGCGGCTTATGGGGAAGGGTATCAGCCTCGCTCTTTCACCTGATGTCTATGCCTATCTCGGAAAGGAAGGATACAATCCGCAGTATGGTGCAAGGCCGCTGCGCCGTCTCATTCAAGACAAGATTCTCACCCCTATTGCACAACTTATGGTTAGTCGCGGCATTATGCAGGGCGGGAGTGTTTCGGTTGATGTAAAGAATGGCGAGTTTATCTTCGACGTCAAAAAGATCGGGCGCAAAACCAAGAAGCCTGAAGAAGTGACTGAAGAACTCGCCACTCATTAATTCCAACCGAGTTTCACCAATACCAATAGTGTTGTACATTGATGCTTGTTCTTCAGGCGTCGGTGGCAGAGTGGTCAATTGCGAAATGTGGCATATTGCGCTATGATTACTATATGCCCGCGCGTTGGAATAGAGCAGAAGAAAAGCGCCATCGAAGTCAACTTCTTCACTTGTATGTCACGCGCAACTTATCCCTAAATGAAGTGAGTAAGCGTCTTCGTGTGTCACCAGGGACGGTGTATGACCGATTAAAAAGACTCGCGATACCGACACAACCTGAGCGGAAAAGTAAATATCTCAATCGACGTTCCGATATCATTCTTCCCAAAAAGGAGTCTGCTACACTTGCCGAATTTCTTGGAGTTATGCTTGGAGATGGCCACGTGTCGCATTTTCAGGCCACTGTCCATCTTGGAACGAAAGAAGCCCCATACGCACAATATATACGCAATCTTTTTCGTGCGGTTTGTGGGGTTCCCGGACGGATCGCAATTCGCAACGGCGACTATCGAGATGTATACATCGGGTCAACAATGTTTACCCGATGGCTAAGGCAACAAGGACTTGTCGCGAATAAAGTAAACAATCAAGTCAATGTACCGAATTGGATACTGCGTCGACCGACATTCATCAAGCCCTTTCTTCGCGGCATGTTTGATACAGATGGTGGGATCTATCTTCTTCGCAACGGTATACAAATTGCCTTCACAAACCGTTCTCTGCCACTCCTTCGTTCTTTACATACTATGCTTTGTTCTTTAGGATATACTCCGTCGAAGGTAAGTGGTTGGAAAATCTACCTCACTCGTCGAAAGGATATCGAACGATTCTTTTATGAGATTCGTCCGCAGAATCCTAAGCACGTGAGGCGTTTCCGTCAGTTCATTTCAATGCGCCGGTCGTATAGCGGCAATTACTCTAGGCTGTAAACCTAGCGCCCATTCGGGCTTCGGAGGTTCGAGTCCTCCCCGGCGCACCAAAACGAGCTATAATAAAAACGCCATGAAGCGTGCTGCTTTTCTTTTGTTTTTTCTTCTTCTCCTTGTTCTTGTAATCCCTCTCTCAGTCGATGCCCAAATAGCTTCACCACAGACGATTGGCTGTAGCGGCGTTGATTGCCAAGCCTGTAATCTCGTTCGGCTTATCCAGAACGTCATACGGTTCATTATCTTTGTTTCAATTCCCGTTCTAGGAATTCTCGTCGCCTACGCCGGCTTCCTGTACTTCTCCTCCGGTGTTTCGGCAGGAAACATCGAGCGCGCCAGAAGCATCTTCTTCGGCGCACTCATCGGCTTTATCATCATGCTCGGCGCATGGCTTATTGTGAACCTCATTATCACAAGCCTTGCCGGCACCGGATTTACCTGGAACCGCATCGAGTGCGGAAAAACAGTGACATCATCTACGCTCGCGCCTGGCGGGAAAGTTACTGAAAAAGATCTGCCCAAACAGGACGCAATTCCAGGGACAGGCATGAAATGTTTCGATAAGTTCTGTCAGTGCGCGAATTGCACCAAGATCGACAGTGATATCAATGTGAAGCATCGCGGTACGAGCGACACTATAGATGCAGAATACGCAGAAGGTCTGCGTTCCTTACAAACAATAACGGGGATCGGATTACAATGGCAGATAACGGAAGCTTATCCACCAACAACCGGTATTCATAAGGATGGCTGTCATTACAATGGCACCTGTACTGATGTCGCATTGATTGGGGTGCCACATAATCGCGAAAACATTGAAAGATTTCAGGAAGCAGCAGCTAAATCTGGTTTCTGTGCAGTATTTGAAACCCCTGGGTCGTGCCCGGCTGGAGTTAAGGGGTGTCTCGCGGGAACGGGGACAGGTGACCACTTCTCACTTTATAAAGCTGGTTACGCCGGTTGCACAAGGGCGGGGCTTTAATTGACCGAGCTATTGCTATCGGTTATAGTGACCCGGTCATTTTCGATATATGCCGCAACCACGACTCATAAAACTCGCCTGCAATAAGTGCAAACGCACCAACTATTGGTCAAGCAAAAATAAGAAGAAAGTTGAGCGCAAGATCGAACTGAAGAAGTTTTGCAAGTGGTGTCGCGCCCATACGCCTCATAAAGAGGTGAAAAAATAGGCATTAGGCGTTAGGATTTAGACGTTAGCCAAAAGGGCGATTAGTTTAGTGGTAAAACGGTGGTCTCCAAAACCACAATCGGGGGTTCAATTCCCTCATCGCCCGCTATGAGTCGTGAAGACAACTTTGGCTGTCTGAACGAGTCGTCATAGCGTGTGGGATGAGGGAATCGAAGGCGAGAACTGGGTCCCCGCGAGCACGCGGGGATGTTCGAGCGTGGTCAGGCGGAGTGAGGAGCGACGGCGACAAGCGAGCGCTTGACCAATTCCCTCATCGCCCGCATCGGGATAAATCACTCTCCCTCCGTTTTTTCGGTGTTAGGATGTACCTATTACAAGTGTTCAGTAATTTTTATATGGAAACTTCTGTTACAAACCCTGGAACGTCGGTAGAAGCGCCGGGTGGCGGAAAAGCGACGGCGTCAGTGGTGCTTGGAGCAATCGGATTACTCGCCTGGTTTATTCCACTTTTTGGCGCGCCCATTACGATTGTCGGTTTGATTATGGGTATTAAAGGTTTGAAAAGTGCAAAGCGCGGACGAGCCATTGTCGGTATCGTACTTTCAGTTATCGGTCTTATTCTAACCGTCATTAACGCCGGCATTGGGGCATATCTTGGCGCCACCGGGCAGCACCCTATCGTCAATCAAATATTGAATTGACCAATGCGCGTGGCAGTTTGTGAGGTGAGGAAATCCACTTAATATTTTTGTCGCGTCGAAACCAGCGCATCTGCCGCTTTGCGTAGCGCCAATTGTCGCGCTCAATCCGACGCGCAAGCTCCTCTTTTACTATTTTCCCGTCAAGATAATCTGCGAGATGCCGATACTCGAGGCCTAATGTCCGCAGGCGCTTTGATCCGAGCTTATCTCGCAGCCGGCGGCCCTCAGCAACCATGCCACGCCGCATTCGCGAGGCAACACGCGCGCGAATGCGGCGCCTTAGTTCGCTTTTGCTCAACCTGACGCCGATCGAAATAGTACGATGCATCGTACTATTTGATTTTGGGGAAAGAGGAACGGTGCCAAGGCGTTTGGCGATCTCTATGGCTCGAATAAGACGCACGGGATTTTGACGTTCAATTCCTCTCGCGCGTCGAGGATCAAGTTTTTTTAATTGCGCAAAGAGCTGTACTGCGGATTTTCGGCCTAATTGTTTTCGAAGGGTGGGGTTGGGGGGCACTTGTGGCAAGGAAAATTTTCCCAACAATGCGTCAATATAAAAGCCGGTACCGCCACAGATGATAGGGAGCTTGCCTCGCTTCAAAATAGCGGCTATCGCGCGCCGTCCGAGACGAATAAAATCATCAGCGGAGAATTGTTTCTTGGGGTCAGCAACACTGAGGAGGTGGTGCTTTACGCCTCGCATTTCTTTCTTCGTTATTTTCCCCGTTGCAACATCCAAGCCTTTATATACCTGTCTTGAATCGGCAGAAATAACCTCGCCCCGAAGCTTCTTCGCGAGCGTGACCGCGAGTGCACTTTTTCCCGAGGCAGTTGGCCCAACAATAACCAAGACCATTGGTTTCTCTCCTCGGGAGCCGCTATGATACAATCGCTTCATACTGGTTAACTAAGCATATAATCAGAAAAGTATGACTCACGAAAATGCCTGCACGTGTGCATGTTGTAACCATCAGTCAATGCCTGACGCTGTTACCATCGGGCAAAAGGTCTCCGATCACACCTTTGCCGCCTATCACAAAGGCGAGGAGAAAAAGATGAAACTCTCGGACCTTAAGGGGAAATGGGGGATTCTCTTCTTTTACCCCAAGGACTTTACCTTCGTGTGCCCCACTGAACTTGAAGATATGGCCAACCACTACGAGGCATTCAAAAAAGAGGGCGCCGAGGTAGTTTCAGTTTCAACCGACACGGTGCAGGTCCACAAAGCCTGGCACGATGCCTCTCCGGCCATTAAGAAAATTCAATTTCCGATGGCTGCCGACCCCACTCACCACCTCTCGCACCTCTTTGGTGTTCACATTGAAGAGGAGGGCGTAACGTTGCGTGGCACCTTTGTCATTGACCCCGATCAGGTCCTTCAGCTTATTGAAATCAATCCTGACGGCGTAGGCCGCAACGCCAAAGAACTCTTGCGAAAAGTCCAAGCCGCAAAGTTTGTTCGCGAACACGGCGATCAGGTGTGTCCCGCTGGCTGGGAGCCGGGTGACAAGACCTTGAAGCCTGGTCTTGACCTCGTCGGCAAAATTTAAATCGATTTTCAATCTTTCGCCAGTTGGAGTTTTGTTATAAAGGATTCAGATTCCCGCGCGATCCTGACTGTGTATTTAACTGGGTCTCTTCGAATGGGATGGAATGTTGGATTATAGCCGAGCAAAATAACCATCTTTTCAACGTCCTTTGCCAACTCGAATGTCTTATTAGTAAAGTTGACCATGAGATAGCCGCGATCCTGGTAAATACTCCCGTCAGTTTGGAGTAAACCCCTCAAGCATTCACGAACAAACATTTGACGAGAAAAGATCCATTTTGGAACTCGCGCCCGCTGTTCCACTTTTGAGCCACTTCCAACTTTCCATGGAAGCCATTCGGCAAATTTGTTCGAATAAACACTCACGTCACAGAATCGCTGGTGCCTATGTATAGTTGACACTCTATTGTTCGGGAGCATCTTCCGTAAACTGGCTACAATCTCACGCTGAAGACGAGGATACTTGTTATCACAGGTGATCCGCAATCGAATGGCCCTGCCGTTAGGATTGGAAAGGTTTCCATCCCCGAGAGCGATGCCGACAACATAGGCTAAATTCTTTCTCGCTGCAAGATTCATCGGTGGGCGAGGAGGGAGTCGAACCCTCACGACCTTGCGGTCACGCGATTTTGAGTCGCGGTTGTCTACCAGTTCCAACACTCGCCCGTGTCCTCCATGAGTTTATAGGAGCAAAATTGCATATGCAATCATGTTATACTTTTTTATCATGCCGCAATTTCATGACTCGATCTTCTGGGTTGAAGTCGACAAAATAAAACCCAACCCCTTTCAGCCCCGCAAAGATTTCGACGAAGCGAAACTGAAAGACTTGGCCAGCTCCATTCGCCAATACGGACTCCTCCAGCCACTGGTGGTGACGCGCAAGGAAGTTACCAAAAACGACGGCGGTCTTGCAACCGAATACGAACTTATTGCGGGCGAGCGTCGCTTGCGTGCAAGTAAAATGATCGGCCTCGCCCAAGTGCCGGTCATTATTCGAACGTCAGAAGACACTGACCGGATGAAATTGGAACTTGCGATTATCGAAAATCTCCAGCGAGAAGACTTAAACCCTATTGATCGCGCACACGCATTTGAGCGTCTCATTAAGGAATTCGATTTTAAGCAAGGAGAGATCGCAGAGAAAGTCAGCAAGAGCCGAGAATACGTCTCCAATTCGATCCGCCTTCTTCAACTGCCGGCAGAGATGCAGCAAGCGCTCTCCGAAGGCCGCATCACAGAAGGTCACACGCGACCGCTCCTTATGCTTTCTGATAGGAAACCCGAGCAAACCGTTCTCTTTAAAGAGATCATGCTGAAAAAATTAACGGTTCGAGAAGCAGAAGCAATTGCACGGCGCATTGCGGTAGATAGGGCGCGTAAGCATGAACTTGATCCTGAGCTCATTGATCTTGAGAAAAAGCTTACCGAAGCTTTTGGAACACGGGTCACCATTGAAAAGAAACAAGTTGGCGGCCGCATGGTCGTTGAATACTTTTCGTCCGAGGATCTTGCAAGCATTGTGGCGTTTCTGAACGCAAAGAAAGGGGAGACCCCGTCTTCTATATCAGAAACACCGATCAACGATGTTCCTCCGGCGGAGGAGGAAAAAGATGAGGACCTCTATTCCGTAAAAAATTTCTCCCTCTAGGACTTCTTACGTCCAAGTGCGGCCTTAATGTGCTTTTGGGCCATCGTAGTTTTTGCGTTATCGAGCCATTTTTGTGTGGGACGGGCCGAATCACGCGTCATAATTTCGACGATATCACCATTGTGGAGCTCGGTTGCAAGCGTTACCATCTTGCCATTGACCTTTGCTCCCGCCATATGATCGCCAATATCTGAGTGGATGGCGTAGGCAAAATCGATAGGGGAAGCACCTGCCGGTAGATCAACCACGTCCCCTTTGGGAGTAAACGCAAACACCCGACGGCTGAAAAAATCTGTTTTTAGGCGCTTGAGGAAATCCTTCTGCTCAACCGAATCACCTTCAATCGATGACATTTGCTTTACCCATGCGGGGATAGATGAAAAAGCATACTTCGAGCCCGTAGCATCAATAAGGGCGTCTGAAGCATCAGTGTCTCCCTTTTTTTCTTTCCGTTCGCCACGGAAGGGAAAGAAGTTCCGGAGCCAGTCGAGCCTTAGTTGTCGTGCACGCTCAGGACTGCCTCCTGCTTCTTTGTAAATGACGTGGGAGGCAATACCGTACTCGGCTTCCTGATGCATTTTTTCGGTTCGAATCTGAATCTCAACAATACTGCCGTCGCCGGTGAAAACAGTAGTGTGAATGCTTTGGTATCCATTTGGTTTCGGGAATGCAATGTAGTCCTTAATTTTGCTGGGAAGAGGGCGCCAGGAGGCATGCACGAGCCCCAATACTTTGTAACAATCTTCAACCGTGGGCACGATAATCCGGAGCGCCAAGATATCGTAGATCTTCTCAATATCGCCTTCTTTGCGCTCCAGCTTCCTATAGAGGCTGTAGAGCCCCTTAACACGGTAGTCAGTTTTAAACGTCGCAATGTTATTTTCCGCCATATGCTTCTTGAGCGTCCGTACCACCTTTTCCAATTTTCCTTGAAGAATTTCTGCGCGCGCGGTCAAAAGTTTCTTTGTTTCTGCTGCCTTCTCCGGATACACATAGGGGAAGGAGAGGTCTTCAAGTTCACGGCGCAACACTCCCATGCCAAGCCGGTGTGCGATGGGGGCGTATATTTCAAGCGTCTCAAGCGCAATACGCTTGCGCTTGTCCTCTCGTACATGGTCAAGCGTTTTCATGTTGTGGAGCCGGTCCATGAGCTTGATGATGAGGACACGCACATCTTGCGATGTTGCGACGAGAAGTTTCCGAAGACTTTCTGTGTGACGCTCGAGTCCGCGATATTTGAGGTGCCCAAGTTTCGTCACTCCCTCAACGAGGAACAGCACACGCTCACCGAAATATTTTTTAATCGTTTCAGGCGCGATGCCGACATCCTCAATGGAGTCATGGAGGAGACTCGCGGCAATAGTGCGCGGCCCAAACCCCAGTGCCGCAATGCTTTTTGCTGTTTCATAGAGGTGCGTGAAGTACGGCTCCCCCGAAAACCGCTTGTGATCCTTATGGGCTTCCTCGGCAAAAGAATATGCTTTTTCTACCAACGCTTTGTCTTCCGCCGAAGGATTCTTCATAAGGGCGATAATGTCCTGTACAGAGTGAGTGACGGCCATATCCATAGGTATAGCCCTTTTTACCGAATGCGCAAGAAACGGGATTCACGGGCGCTTAATCCTATGGTCTCATGCTGTAGTAAGCGACGGGCGGGGACGCTCGTCGATTATTGCAGAGATGTAACCGCCAATGGGGGCGGGTGCGATGGCGCGCTAAGGAGGCGATGGCCATGGGTCTTTTTTGCCAAACGTGTCTACAGACGCTCCCTGAAGGGGCAAAGCCATGCGTGGATGGCAACCAAGCGAAAGCAGAAAGTTGCCCCTACTTCACCAAAGGGATCCTCAACCCACAGACTCCGCCCGTGGAGAACGGTGACACGAAACCGGTTCAGCATGCCAACTGCTGACTCCTCACGCGAGCGAGTTACAGCGGAAGGCTAGGGCGCCCGTCTCGCGACGGGCGCTTCTTCACTATTAATGTTCTGTAGTTCTGCAGAATATCAGTATAAATAGCTGCCCGACACCAACACGAGCCATTTCAGACATCGGATGTCTGAAATTTTATTTCACTTTCTCAAGTTTGTGTGGGTTGTGGTTCGGACACGTCTTATTTGAACAACGTTCAGGAATAGTTTTTGGTCACAAATATGTTGCTCGCCGTCGCTCGCAACATTTCGCGACCCCGGCTCGGTATCGCAATCTGCGGATTGCGATATACCTCCGCCCCACCAAAACGAGTTGGGCGTGCAGCGCAGGCTGCACACTTCCTAACCAACCTTCGCCAACTTGTGCGGATTATGATTGGGACAACTTTTGTTACTACAGCGCTCCGGGATTGTTTTTGTGCCGTCCATCATCAAAGAACCGCATTGTGGACACAGTTTTCCGGTCGGCCGAGCTTTAATAGCATTTTTGCATGACGGATAATTGCTGCAGCTATAAAAAACACCAAAGCGACCGCGTCGCTCCACCATCTCACCAGTACCACACGTCGGACACGGAACCCCCGTTTTTGCACGTGCCTCTTCCTCGGCACTTTTCTTTACAAATTTACACTTGGGATAGTTACTGCAGGCAACGAACATACCAAAACAACCTTCTCGTTCAATAAGTTTCCCCGCACTGCATTCGGGACAAGCTTCTCCGGTCTCTTTTGGTCCCGCCATCTCTTTTCCTTCGGCATTGCGCGCGCCGGCACAGTCGGGGAAGCGGGCACAGCTCATAAACTTTCCGGTGCGAGAAAGTTTAAAGACCATTGGCCCGCCGCACACCGGGCAGAGAAATTCTTTTGGCGCGTCACCCATGTTGGTGAGTTTTTCGATTTTATCTTTTGCTTTCACTTCTTTGGTAAAAGGCTTATAGAAATCGGCAAGCGTTTTTACATACTCACGCTTACCCTCGGCAATTTCATCGAGCTCGTCCTCCATTTCCGCCGTGAAGGTGTCACTCACGTAATTGGCGAAGTTCTTCTCAAGAAACGTACTCACCACATCGCCGGTGTCGGTCGGTATAAGCGTGCGGCCTTCCTTGGTCACATACCCTCGGTCGGCAAGTGTTTTCATGATCGACGCGTACGTAGAAGGACGCCCGATGCCACGCTTTTCAAGTTCTTTGATGAGGCCCGCCTCGCTGTAGCGAGAAGGTGGCTGCGTCTGCTTTCCCTCAGCGTCAAGAGACTGAAGCGCGAGTGCATCGCCTGTTGAGACTTTCGGTACCTCAACATCCTCACCGCGTGCCTCAGGATCCGCTTTAAGCCACCCATCAAAAAGGACGCGCGATCCTGTTACCGTAAAATCTGGGATGGCGGCACCTTCTATGTTTGCGACAATTTTTGTCTTCTTAAGGCGTGCATCTGCCATTTGTGATGAAATCGCACGCTGCCAAATAAGGCGATACAACTTCTTTTGTTCATCGGTTCCTCCGGCGCTCATCTTGCTCGCGTACGTGGGACGAATACCTTCGTGGGCTTCCTGCGCCGACTTGCTCTTGGTCTTATAAATACGAGCCTCACCGTATTCTTTGCCGTATTCGCTCTCGATGACGGCAAGCATTTGTCCCTGGGCGAGAGGGCTTATGTTCGTGGAGTCGGTACGCATATACGTAATGTGTCCAGCTTCGTAGAGCTTTTGTGCAACGCCCATGGTGCGACTCGGTGCAAAGCCGAGCCTTGTTGAAGCGGCTTGTTGGAGGGTTGAGGTGGTGAAGGGTGCGCGTGGAGAGCGTTTCGCTTCCGACTCTTCTACCGCGGTCACACTCCAATCGTGCTTTTTACCTGCTTCAACAATGCGGTCGACTTCTTTTTTGTCGCGCGGTTCCTCAATACACGTGAGCGTGAGCGTCTCCTTGCCTTTTGTCTTAAACATTCCGGTAATAACCCAAAAGTCTTCTGGGACAAACGCGCGGATTTCGCGCTCGCGTTCCATAAGTATGCGTAGAGCAGGGGACTGAACCCGTCCTGCGGAAAGACCGTACCGGACCTTCCTCCAAATAAGACCAGAGAGGTCATAGCCAACGAGGCGATCAAGGACGCGCCTTGCCTCCTGGGCTTTTCGCAGGTTCTCATCTATATCGCGCGGTTCCTTTACCGCCTCTTTGATAGCAGGCTCCGTAATTTCGTGAAAAACGATGCGTTTCGGTTTTTTTAAATGGAGTGCTTCCTTAAGGTGCCAGGCGATAGCTTCGCCTTCACGATCCGGGTCGGTTGCGAGAATCACTTCATCAGCTCCCTCCGCAAGACGGCTAAGTTCAGTGAGAACTTTTTCCTTCCCCTTACTTACTTCGTAATGCGGAATAAATCCTCCCTCAATATCAATAGCCTTCTTGTTACTCTTTGGAAGATCGCGCACATGACCCACCGATGCGCGCACCATAAATTCCGCTCCGAGGTATCTCTCGATAGTCTTAGCTTTAGCCGGGGACTCTACAATTACCAGTTTCATTTTCTTTGTTTTCTATTTCAGTGAGTGTTCATTATTGAAATACCTTGCGCAGTGCGACGGCGCGAGCGGAGCAATCTGCCAGCAGGCAGATATGCGTGTATTTCAATAATGTAACGCGAGCGACCTTCTCGATCGTCTTCGCTTTTGCGGGAGATTCAACAATAACTAATTTCATCCGGTAGTGAAATTTCGGCTTGATATATCGACGATATGTATCACGCTGCTACTTATCCAGAAAATTGATATAGATGGCTCTCTCAACTTCAGTGCGCAGCACGAGCCGAAATTCTACTACGGGATTCATCGCGCACTCGTGAGTCGTACCTAATACTACAGATACTTAGCAAATGCAACAAAAGGACGCTCAGCATTCCTCCGGAAAGCCACACATAATTCTCTGCTGAGAATTTGCTCCGCTCGCGCCGTCGCGCTGCGCCAGGGCTTTCCGGAGGACTGCCTCGCTTAAGTGTAAAACCAGCCAATTTGATATGTATGGCAACGAAAAGCGAACGCCGCCGGTGTGAGACCCGGCGGCGTTATTTTGGCGACAGGCGTCGCTAGAAGAGGCGGAACATTCGGACCAGAACGCGCGGAAGCGTTTGCTCGCCAGCTTGTTCGAACATCGTCAGATCCATGCTCTCGTAGACGATGGCCATGAACCGCAAAAAGTCGAACTCGCGAAGCGTCCGGTCGATGTTACCACCGAGGCCGTTGGCGTTGATGATGACGGCCGTGCCTTCATAGAGCGGTTCGGCCATTATCTTCGCGCAGAACTTCGTAAGGTCCGGAAGCTTCTTGATCGTAGCGCCCGGAGCGATGCGCCTGATGAGTGCCTCAAGGGGCGCACTTCTCCCCACGATGATCACTTCTGTCAGGAACGGCTTTTCTGCCTTCCCAACAGGCACTTCCTCGCTCCACTTTGGAGCCTGGGCGAAAGACGATTTGGTCACGACACGGCCCTCCTCAGTTTGGGTTGATCGACGTAGACGGACGTGTAACTAGAAAGAACGACAAACCCCCGATCTCTCGGGGGTTTGTCGTAACGTTCTTCTAGAAAAACACTAAGACAAGCTCCCGAGAGCGGGGGTATAAAAGCTAAAGAAATAAAAAGTTGTCGAGGGTCGTTTCATATCGGTACGTTAGTACTCTATCAATACGGCTCTTTTTCGCAAGGGTTAGTCTTCTCCAACGCAAGATGACACCCAAATCGGGGACGATTCTAGCGTAAAGGGAGCCGAAAATGGCTCCCCACGCGAAGTCGCCGTAGCATGCC
>SBAW01000026.1 GCA_005239955.1 bacterium
CTGGGCTTCTGTTGATGCCTCAAAGAAAGAAGGAAAAGTAGTTGAGTCTCCCACGGTCGATACGGGAGAGCTCTTGTTCGATCCGAACGTCGTTTTGCAGTTTTATAGTCGTTAATTTATTCATTAGCTCACACCACGCGTATGATTGAGTACTCCATTGCGCTTCCGAGCAAGCCCCGTATCGTCTCCGAGGAACAATTCCTCGGCGTTTATGAGATTGATGGCCTGTATCCTGGCTATGGTCACACACTGGGAAACAGCCTCCGTCGCATTATCCTCTCCTCGCTCCCCGGTGCCGCGATAACTGGCGTCAAAATTGAAGGAGCCTCGCACGAATTCTCCACACTGAAGGGCGTCAAAGAAGACGTTATTACTATTCTCCTTCATCTCAAGAAGCTTCGCTTTGAGATGCTTACCGAGGAGCCCCAGGAATTTGAATGTACAGTGAAAGGCCCGAAGAAAGTAACGGGGGCAGACTTGGGACTTCCAGGACAGCTCAAACTCCTCAATCCGGATCAGCACATTGCCGAATTGACCGATAAAAATGCGACATTTTCTGCGCGCATTCGCGTTGAACGAGGTATTGGGTATGTGCCGCGCGAAATGCTCAAAAAAGATCGTGTCGACATTGGTGAAATTTCTCTTGATGCTTCTTTCTCGCCGATTCGCCGGGTGAACTACGAAGTAGAAAACATGCGCGTTGGTGATCGCACTGACTTTAACCGCCTGCGCCTCACGATTGAGACGGATGGCACCATTACGCCAAAAGACGGTCTTGAGAAGGCGATTGAAATCATGATCACACAACTTAAGGCGATTGTCGGCTTTAAGGAAGAACCGGTTGAGGCTATGATGGCCGAGCATCGCGGGGAAGACCCTGCGGTGACTGAGGTCCCGGCAAAACTTGAGGACACGACTGAACTTATGAAGACTCGCGTCGAGTCCCTTCCACTCTCCAGCCGCACCGTTAATTCCCTCACAAAAGCAAACATCCGAACGCTCGGCGGACTCGCGCGTAAGCGCGAGGACGACCTCCTTGAGATTGAGGGCATGGGCATTAAAGCCATTCAGGAAGTGAAGCGCGCGCTCTCAAACTTCGGTCTGACATTGAAGTAGGCGTGGGGCGATAGAAAAACCATGAGACACCACAACCGCAACAAAAAGTTCGCACGAGAAAAAGGGCAACGGGTAGCGCTCCTTCGGAGCCTGACTCGTTCCTTGATTCTCAAAGAACGCATCACGACAACGGAAGCACGTGCCAAGGCAATGCGCCCCGTTATTGAGCGCCTGGTGGCTCGCAATAGCGCGAAAACTATTGCCGCTCGTCGCAATACCGTTGCGTTTCTGGGGAACGATGTTGATGTCGCAAAGAAACTCGCCGAGGTTATTGGTCCTCGCTATGCGTCCCGCAAAGGTGGCTATGTGCGCGTGGTGAAACTGGGACAGCGCCGCGGCGACGGAAGCCCGATGGCTCGCATTGAGTTTGTCTAACACACCGAACATGGCAACCGATACACATACTATTGACGCAACAAATAAATCACTCGGCCGAGTCGCGGCGGAGGCGGCTCATCATCTCTTGGGGAAGCATACCGTTTTGTTTGTGAAGCACCGTGTGGTTGGAAGCAAGGTTATGATCATTAACGCCGGCCGGGTGCGTCTCACTGGTAATAAAGCGAAAGTAAAGAAGTATAGTCGTTACTCCGGCTATCCGTCAGGCCTTGTTCAGGAATCCCTCAAACGCACCGTCGAAAAAAAAGGATACCGCGAAGTTGTGCGGAAGGCGGTTAATGGTATGCTCCCGAAGAATCGTCTGCACAAGGCTCGGATGAAGCTTCTGACGATTGAGGAATAGGAGCAAGGAAGTGGGAGATAGAAAATAGAAATGGCTACAGAAAAAAAATATATTGAAACAGTAGGACGCCGTAAAACCGCTATTGCACGCGTACGTCTTACGCCTGCTGCCAAAGCGCACTACGAAATTAATGGGAAGACCCTCAACGACTATTTTCCGCTTGAGTCATACCGCCTTGCTGCACGCGAAGCGTTTACGAAACCTGGTATTGGCGAGAATTTTCATGTCAGTGCCCGCATTTCGGGTGGTGGCATTGTGGCTCAAGCGGTAGCGTTTCGTCACGCCATCGCCCGCGCTTTGGTTGAACTTGAAGCAGGAAATCGCACGGCATTGAAGAAACTTGGTTTCCTTACGCGCGACCCACGAGCGAAAGAGCGCCGCAAGTTCGGTCTCAAGAAAGCTCGCAAAGCGAAACAGTGGTCGAAACGATAGAAAAAGCCAACTGCTTGGCTTTTTCTATACGTGAGACGGCCGGAGCCGTGTCGCCTTCAGGCAACTGGCGAGGCGGGGTCGCAATCGAGGCTTGCGACGGCAAGCCGAGAGTTGTGATGCAAGCGCTAGCCCAAAACCCGAAAGGCCCCGCATCGCTGCGGGGCCTTTCGATTATGCAGAAAAATTTGACATTGGATGAATTTTTCATTACCATCCCGACATGCAGCAGTCGGATGATGTCGAATTTGAGCAAGAAGACGAATCCCCGGCCGACAGCCTCAAGAAATTCCGCGAAAAGCTCTCAAAATGCGTGGAGGAGAAACAGACCTACCTCGATGGATGGCAGCGAGCCAAGGCGGATTTCGTTAACGCGAAGCGCGATTTTGAAGCCCGCCTCTCTTCGGCAAGGGAAGATGGGAAAGACGTCTTGGCAGGGGAGCTTGGCCCTGTCGTCGATGCGCTTGATGCGGCCCTCGTAAGTGCTGGGAAGGGCGGCACAGTAGCGGAAGGGGTAAAAAACATTGCTTCACAACTTTTTTCCGTGCTTAAAAAGGCGGGGATCGAAGCCTTCGGCGAAGCGGGAGACACGGTTGATCCTCGCCTCCATGAGGCTATCGGCACAAAGCCGCCACCTTCCCAAAGCGACGATCATACAGTTGCAAAAGTACACCAGAGAGGCCTCAAGCGCGGCGACCATATCATACGGCCCGCGACCGTCACTATTTACCAAAGCGAACAGTGAGATTAGTATAATCACTCC
>SBAW01000037.1 GCA_005239955.1 bacterium
AATCTGTAAAAGCGCTGCCTCTGTGAATGGAGGTGCAGACGAGGGCCCTCTTCGTATAATTAATTCACCATGGTGAATTAATTATACTCGTAGAGTCACTTGAATCACGGTAAGGCTGTATGCTACAGTATGCCCCACCATGACAACCAACGTGGAAGTCGTAAAGGCGGGGACGGAAAGCACGACGAATCTTATTCGGCGGTTCACGAAACGCGTTCAAGGATCGGGTATTGTGCACCGGGTACGCGGCATTCGCTACCATTCACGCGCACAATCAAAGACTGCCCGCAAAAAGCGGGCGCTACGATCGATTGCGCGCAAAGAAACGGTTATGGAACTCATCAAACTGGGGAAGCTCATTGAGCGTCAGTCACGTAAACGCTAGTGGGTTCGTGTTTAAAAAGTTCATCTCCTTTGTTGCAGAGCCTCGGCTCCTCGTCGTCGTACCAAAAATACGCCTCCTCGTCACTTTTTCCACGCCTTGGATCTGAAACTTTTTAATACACGAACATGAAGAAGGGGTCTCTTGCCATTCGGAACATGACCACGACGCGCGTCCCCCGCGTCGCTTTTTATTTGTATAAGAAAAAAATCCTCGGGGAACGATATGAACTCTCACTCGCCTTCCTTCCTCCACGCGCCGCACAAAAACTAAATAAAAAATACCGTCGTAAATCGTATACTCCCAATGTCCTCACCTTTCCCCTGACGCGCCATGCAGGGGAAATTGTCATTTGCCCGACCATCGCAAAACATGATGCGAAGAAGTGGCAGGAGTCCTATGCCCACACTGTTTTACGGCTATTTATCCACGGACTGCTTCACCTCAAAGGACTGAGCCACGGTAGTATGAAGAGCGCAGAGCGCCGGCTCCTGAAGGAGTCGGAGGAGATAGGAATGAGGAAATAGGTGAGAACGTCCCTATCTCCTACCTCCTAACTCCTATTTCCCTGCACATCAATGGCACGCAGTATCGTCACAGGAATCGACATTGGGACATACCAAGTGAAAGTAGTGGTTGCTGAAAAGGGCGACGGCACTCGCCTTCCCCATATCCTGGGTACTGGCTTTGCCGAATCAAGAGGTCTTCGCCATGGCTATATTCTCAACGCGATCGATGTCATTCGCTCCATTCGCGGTGCCGTTGCCCAGGCTGAAAAAGCCTCGGGGGTACGCATTCGCCGCGCCTATCTTGCGGTGGGGGGCGTCGGGCTTGATGAGGTGTTTTCAAAAGGAGAGACCATTGTGTCACGAGGTGATTCAGAGATAACCGAGCTTGATGTGGAGCGCGCGATGGCTGCGGCCGAATCGCGCATCCCCCGAAGCGAGATCCAAAATCGTCGCATCATTCACTCGATTCCGCTTCGATACAAAATTGATGGAAGTGACATTCACTCAGCGCGTCCCGTCGGTATGAAGGGCATGAAGCTCTCGGTTGACATGCTCTATATCACCTCGCTTGAGCAACATCTCTCCGATCTCATCTATGCCGTTGAAGAAGCGGGTGTTGAAGTTGATGATGTGATGGCCTCCCCGCTTGCGGCAAGTTTCATTGCGCTCACGAAGCAGCAAAAGATGGCCGGGTGCGTCTTGGCCAACATTGGTGGAGCAACCCTCTCCGTTGCGGTGTTTGAAGGAGGCATTCCGATTTCGCTGAAAGTATTTCCCATGGGTTCAACCGACGTAACGAACGATATTGCACTTGGCCTCAAAATCCCGCTTGAAGAAGCGCAGCAACTAAAGCACGGCGGTATTACGCACGCGAGTTACCCGAAGAAAAAACTTGAAGACATCATTGCCTCAAGGCTCTCTGACATGTTTGAGCTCATCGAAGCGCACCTGAAGAAAATTGGTAAAGATGGCCTTCTTCCTGCTGGCATTATTATTACCGGCGGTGGCTCAGCCATTACGAATGTGAGCGATCTTGCAAGAGCAACGCTGCGTCTTCCCGCCAAAGTGGCGAGCCTCTCGGTTGGTGAAGGACGGATACAACTGCGCGATGCCTCGTGGGCGGTTTCGTACGGTTTGTCGGTATGGGGTTTTACGGCAGATGAAAGTGATTCGGGTATAAAATTGAGCTCTCGTGCCGGTCGCGGATTCTGGGGTTTCATAAAGCAATTCCTTCCGTAGCGAGGCTAAAATTCCGATACATATTAAGGAAAAGTCAAAGTGTTCTTTTAGAAACACGATGCTATTATGGCCACACTATTAATGAGAGATAATGCGGATGATATGCCACAGATAAAACCCGAAGTTGAAGCGTTTGCGCGAATTCGGGTCGTCGGTGTCGGAGGTTCCGGCAACAATGCAGTCAATCACATGGTTGACTCAAAGGTCCGTGGTGTTGATTTCATTGCTATCAATACGGATGCGCAAGATTTGCATAAGTCATCGGCACGAAAGAAAATTCATATCGGTAAAAATTTAACACGGGGCTTGGGAACCGGCATGAACCCCGATTTGGGGAAGCGCGCCTCTGAAGAAACAAAAGAAGAGGTGCAACAGGCGCTCAAAGGTTCTGACATGGTATTTATTGCCTGCGGCGAGGGGGGCGGTACCGGAACAGGTGCTGCGCCGATTGTGGCAAAAACCGCGAAAGAATTGGGAGCCCTTACAGTCGCCGTAGTAACAAAGCCGTTTAGCTTTGAGGGTCAGCAGCGCATGCGTCTTGCCGAGCAGGGCCTTGAGGCGCTCCGCCAAGAGGTTGATGCGCTTATCGTGATCCCGAACGACCGCCTTCTGGCAACCGTTGGCAAGGAAACGACCGTAAAGCAGGCCTTTGCGATGTGTGACGACATCCTCAAGCAAGCAGTGGAGGGAATCTCCGACATCATCACAACTCCTGGGATCATTAACGTTGACTTTGCCGATATCCGCGCGGTTATGGAAAACGCAGGAAGTGCGCTTATGGGAATTGGAGTTGCCTCGGGCGAAAATCGTGCTTCAGAAGCGGCTCGTGCTGCCATTAACTCTCCCCTCCTTGAACTCTCCATAAATGGCGCCAAAGGAGTTCTCTTTACAGTTGCGGGAGGCGACGATCTCGGCATGCTCGAAGTCCAAGAAGCAGCAAAGGTTATTACGGAATCGGTTGATCCCAATGCCAAAGTCATCTTCGGTGCCATTCGTGATGATAAACTCAAGAAAAACGAAGTGAAAATTACCGTCATCGCAACGGGGTTTCCCGATGGCGTGATTACCCACCGTACCGGTACCTCCCTTTTCTCATTCAACGAAAAAGAAGAGGCGTCGAAGGGAAAAATATTTAACGCAATGCCGGTAGCACCGAAAGATGACCTGCCTGCTCAGGCAGGAAAAAAGGCCGCTCCCGCACCAAAGAAAGAAGAGGAAGAGGATGACTGGGGTGCCGTTCCCTCATTCCTTCGCCGCTCAAAACTAAAGTAAAAGATTGCGAACAAAAATGCCGCCAGAAAGGCGGCATTTTTGTTATACGCACTTCTTGCAAAGTCCGAAAAACTCGAGCGAATGCGCCGCTATCGAACCGAACAATTTGGACCTTTGGAGGATCGTGTTCTCAAGATCCTTGGTATCGCACACGTCGACGTCCTCAATCTTTCCGCAACTCTTGCAGATAAGGTGGTGATGATGCGCGCCAGCGAGTTCGTAGTGGGCGTGAGAATGCTGAAGATCGATCCGGCGGACAACTCCGGTCTCCGTAAACGCTTCAAGGGCCCGATAGACCGTAGCGGCGTCGAGTTTCTTGCCGCGAAGTTTCCGCAGGATTTCCGGGACACTCAACGGCTTTTCCCCTGAAAGAGCCTGTAAGATCGCGGTCCTCCCTATAGTTACTTTAAAGCTCGCGCCTCTCAATATCTCTGAATAGTTCATTTGCATATAATCACATAAACGCAAATGAATTGCAATTCCACGCACATAGGGTATTCTGTAAACGCATCTTTTTTGCGTTTATGAAAATAGCATTTGTAGGCAAGGGAGGAAGCGGAAAAACAACATTGAGTGCGCTTTTTTCGCGTTTTGTAGCATCAGAGGGTTTCCCCACTCTTGCTATCGACGCGGACATCAATCAGCACTTGGGACACGCGCTTGGAGTACCAGGTGGAAGCGCTTCGCTACCCCCGATGGGAATCGAAATTAAGCGGATCAAGGAATATCTGCGAGGAACTAACCCGCTACTGACTCCAGAATCTATGATCAAAACGACCCCGCCGGGTCGTGGATCAAATCTCATCAAGCTTCAGGAAGAGAATGCACTGTTTAAATATTTTGCGAGAGATATTGACGGAGTGAAACTCATGGCCGTTGGCCCATTTTCCGAAGAGGATCTTGGCGTAAGTTGTTACCATTCAAAGACGGGATCGGTTGAGCTTGTGCTCAATCATTTGAAGGACACAGAATCAGAATATGTAATCGTTGATATGACCGCCGGAGCGGATTCTTTCTCTTCCGGATTATTCACCCGATTCGATGTCACTATTTTAGTCGTTGAACCAACTCTAAAATCTACCTCAGTCTACGAACAGTACTCGCATTATGCCAAAGAGCACGGTGTTTCGATAAAAGCTGTCGGCAATAAGGTTGAAGGGGACGAAGATCGCCGCTTTCTCGAAAAACAGCTGGGGATGGATCTAATTGCAGTTTTGAGCACATCTCCATTCGTAAAGCGGTTGGACAAAGGAGAGATTCTCCCTTTCTCAAAATTTGAGGACACCAACCGAGTGACGCTGAGAAAGATAAAACAGGTGATCGATCAACATACAAAAGATTGGAGGCGTTTTTATCAGCAAGCTGTTGAGTTTCATCTCAAGAACGCTCGATCGTGGGCAAATGCGGCATCAGGAAAAGATTTGACAACTCAAGTTGATCCGAAATTTGATCCAAACGTATTGGCCATGTAAGCAGCGTGCGCCTCGTGATGCATAGCGAGGCGCACGCTGGCAGCATCGCCAGCGAATCGTAGATCTTTTTGGAGGTTTCTCATGTCCCTGCCCTCGATTCCCACGATTGCCCGCGAGAAGGGCTATGCCCTCATTGCCCTCTCGGCCACGCAGCGCGAGGCGCTTCTCGTCGAAGCCATGCGGCGCGACCTGCCGCTCGCGGTCGACCTCCTGCACCGCAAGGCGCACGAAAACGGCCCCGAGGCCGGCGAATGGCTCGAAGACCCCAACTCGCCGATCGGCAAGCAGCTGATCCGGCTCCACGCCTCGGACGCGTTGCGGCCCTTGGCGAGCAAGCACTTCTGCCACGGCAAGCCGCTGACGTTCGTGAACTGCTGCAAGGGCAAGGTGGGCGATCCGCCCGCCGATCTCCTCGACCTGCAGATCAAGACGCAGGCCGGTCCGGTCGCGTTCGCCGACTGCTAGGCACCGCCGTAAGGAAGTGAAGACGACGGGCCCCACACGTGGGGCCCGTTTTCGTTTTATGACTGGAGAATTGGTATCATTGCCCCATGCGATTCATAAGTGGCATTGCCCTGCTGCTCCTCCTTTTTCCTCTTTTTGTTGAGGCGCAGGAACTTCATAGCGACATCCAGGGCATTTGGCGGGCAAAAGTGGTTGTAGCGGTACCCCTTGGTGAACGAGAAATTCCGGGGACCGATACGAAAGCACCAGTTCAGCGTTTGACCGCTGAAATTCTTGAGGGAGAACGCATAGGGGAGCGGGTCACGTTTGAGAATGATTTCACCCAACTTGAGGTCGGCGATGCATTCTTTATGAACTATCTCGTGACGGTCGATGGCGCAGAGATCTATTCTGTACGCGAACCAGATCGACGATGGGTTTTGGTGTTACTCTCTATCCTTTTCGCCGGGGCACTCATTGTCGTTGCGCGAGGAACCGGCTTTCGCGCTATTCTTGCGCTCGCGGGAAGTCTCATTCTGATTGGGGGCGGGCTTCTACCGCTTCTCCTTCAGGGTTTCAATCCGCTGCTCACCAGTATCGCTTTTTCACTCATTATTTTGGGAACTGCTATGGGTATCACGCATGGTATTTCTCGCATGACGCTCTTGGCGTTCGCCGGGAGCGCATTGACAGTCGTTGTTGCAGCAGGACTCGGGGCGCTTGCGGTATCTCTGTCGCGCATCTCCGGCTTTATCGCCGACGAGTCGGTGTTTGTGAACTTCTCGACTTCCGGAGCGCTCGATTTCTCTGGACTCTTTCTCGGCGCGGTCCTCATCGGCGCGCTTGGGGTTCTTGATGACGTTGCTATTACGCAAGCATCGGCGGTTGAGGAACTGTGGGGAGTAAGTCGGGGCGAAATAAACCGACACGATCTCTACCGACGAGCGATGCGGATTGGTCGAGCGCATATCGGCGCCATGGTCAATACGCTCGCGCTCGCCTATGTTGGTTCTTCCCTTCCCCTGCTTTTGCTCTTCTCGCTTTCGGAAATGCCAACCACATTCATTCTCAATCAAGAAGTGTTTGCGGCTGAAATCATCCGCACCACGGTCGGAAGCATTGCGCTGGTACTTACTGTTCCTATCACGACGTTCATCGCGCTTCGGATTATGAAACGTTCTCAAATTTGAAACTTGCTCTCGGGCAAGGTAATCTGGAACCTTATGTTTGACCTTATCATTATCGGAGGAGGGCCTGCCGGCGCCGCCGCAGGGGTCTATGCCTCACGAAAACGTCTGAAAACGCTCCTTATAACCGAATCCTTTGGCGGCCAAAGCGTTGTCTCAAGCGAGATCCAGAACTGGATCGGCACTGTCGCGATTTCCGGAGAACAGCTCGCGAAGGCGTTTGAAGAGCACCTCAAAGCGTACGCGGAAGACATTGTCACTATTGAAAAAGGCTCGCGCGCAGTGAAGCTAGAGAAATTGGGGGACCATTTTCAGGTGGCGACAAGCGGTAATAAAACATTTGAAGGGAAAACGATCCTTATTGCAAGCGGCGCAAACCGTCGTCAGCTTGAGGTTCCGGGTGCTAAAGAGTTTGACCAAAAAGGCCTCACGTACTGCGCATCATGCGATGGACCGCTTTTTGCCGGACAAGACGTGGTCGTTATTGGCGCGGGGAATGCTGGCTTTGAAACTGCCGCGCAGCTCCTTGCCTACACCAAAAGCGTAACGCTTCTCACACGCGGAAACGAATTTCGTGCCGACCCCGTGACCGTTGAAAAAGTTCTCGCCCACCCCAATATGAAAGCGATCAAGAATGTTGAGATTCTTGAAGTAAAGGGCAGTAAATTTGTGAGTGGGCTGGTATATAAAGAGAAGATATCAGGAAAAACAATAGAACTTCCGGTAACCGGCGTCTTTGTCGAAATCGGTCTTTTGCCAAATACTGATTTTGCAAAGGGTTTTCTTGAACTCGATAAAGTGAACCGGATCGTGGTCAACTCAAAAAATCAACAAACAAGCGTCAGGGGCATTTGGGCGGCCGGCGACTGCACCGATGAGCTCTACCATCAGAACAATATCGCCGCGGGTGATGCGGTCAAAGCACTTGAGGATATCTATATGTACCTCAAAGCTCGCTAGATTTTGCGAAAGCTCGAGACGAGAAAGGCCCCGCGCGACGCGCGGGGCCTTTTCAATTCCCTGGGGAGGGAGATGTTTCAATCTGGCTTATTGTGCCAGCCGCACTAAGAGACGGCGGACGCGAGTCCCTCCCCGACCTTCCCGTTGACGCTTGAGGGTCCGGGCAAGACGACGGGCCCCTTCAAAGTTGAGGCCAAGCAGGCCTTCGTGGATCAGCCCGATGAGCTCAGCCCGAGCTGAAAGAAGTGGATGGTCGAACGTGGCCTTCATCCGACCCTTCTCGACCGCATTCAGCACGATCGTCACCAGGAGCGACACCAAACCAGGCTGCTGCTTCAGGGCGGCCTCGATTCGGCGACTACTTTCTGTGGTGCGCTGGCGGACCGCTAGCATCACTTCGTCGCGAATGATGCGTGCGATTTCGAACTGGGCAAAGTAGATGGGACTGAGGTTCTTCGACATCTGTTCCTCCCCGGGTTGTGAGACGCGCCGACACGGCACGCCAAAAGAACGAACCTTGACCATACTGGGAAGAAAAAATCCTGTCAAAACCTACCGTTAATTAAAGGTGTTCGAAAAACAATTCGAAAACGAAATCCGTGAATCTGATATGATATATCATATCACTTTCACCAAAAGAACTATAAGAAGCGGATGGGGGGATTTACCTGAACTATGTTCCTTCTTGCCAACCTTGGAGATATTTTTTCTGTTCAGGCGTAAGTTTGTCTATCGCTACACCCATGGAGGAGAGTTTGATTTCCGCGATAGAATTTTCGATCTCGGGCGAGACGTCATACACGGCCGGGGCAAGAGCTGTTTGTTTTGACATCCATTCACACGCGAGTGCCTGGGTTGCAAAACTCATATCCATAACAGCGGCCGGATGACCTTCAGCGGCAGCGAGGTTCACCAAGCGACCTTCCGCGAGCAAATAAATTGACTTTCCACCAAGATCATACCGATCAACACTCGGGCGCACGCCACGCACTACCGCCTTGGCCATGCCTTCAAGCTCTTTAAGGTTCACCTCAAGGTCAAAATGACCAGAATTGCACACAATCGCACCATCTTTCATAACCGCAAAGTGCTCTTTTACAATAACGTCCCTGTTACCGGTCACCGTACAAAATACATCGCCAACTTTGGCGGCTTCGTTCATTGGCATAACACGGAATCCGTCCATAGCCGCTTCGAGTGCTTTGATGGGATCAACTTCGGTCACAACAACTTCAGCACCGAGTCCTCGGCCACGCATCGCTAAACCCTTCCCGCACCAGCCATAACCCGCAACGACGAACGTCTTACCTGCAAACAGGATGTTCGTGGCGCGGATAATGCCATCGAGCGTCGATTGCCCTGTTCCGTAGCGATTATCAAAGAGATTCTTCGTTTTGGCATCGTTCACGGCCATGATCGGAAACTTCAGCGCGCCATCCTTTGCCATGGCGCGGAGGCGCAACACCCCGGTCGTTGTCTCTTCTGTCCCACCGCTGATGTTCGGAATGAGACTTTGGTACTTTTGATGGATTGTGGAGACAAGATCGGCGCCGTCATCCATGGTCAGGTCGACGCCGCGCTCGAGGACGGTCGTGAGGTGTTTAAAAAAGGTATCCCGATCCTCTCCCTTTATGGCAAAGACTGGAATGCCCTCGGCAACAAGCGCTGCCGCAACGCTGTCTTGTGTTGAAAGCGGATTGCTTGCACAAAGCGCTACATCTGCCCCGCCAGCCCGGAGGGTCAGCATAAGATTTGCAGTCTCGGCGGTCACATGGAGACATGCGGCAAGTTTCTTGTCCTTGAGCGGCTTCTCTTTCGCAAAGCGCTCCGCCACAGAGCGAAGTACCGGCATGTCGCGCCCCGCCCACGCAATGCGCTTCTTGCCTTCCGGAGCAAGTGTCGGGTCCTTGATGTCGCTTTGCATAACGCTCGCTACAGTAGCATTTCAGAGTCAGAGTGGGAACGTCTCCCCATACACCGCTTCATAGCGCTTCCCGAGACTCTCCATCGTAAATCGATGATTCTGTGTCCCATACGCTTCAATCGCATGAATAGCAACGATGCTGCCAAGCTTTGAACATTGCGGCAGCGGAAGATTGTTTACATAGCCTTTGATGAAGCCGGCACGAAAAGCGTCCCCCGCCCCCGTGGGGTCAACGATTGTTTTGGAGTGAGCGGCATGAACGGGCCACTGCCCCTCCGGAGTTACGATGCGGCTTCCTTTTTCACCGAGCGTTATGACGAGGGCCTGCGCGTGATCGAGCATGTCTTCTTCCTGCCAGCCAGTCATCTCCGTCATCATCTTGAACTCGTAGTCGTTACCAAATACGATGTGCGCCCCGTCGATACCGCGCCGCAAGGCATCTCCAGTGAGGTCGGGAATTTGCTGTGCGGGATCGAAAAAGTATGGAATCTTTGCAGCCTTGTATGCACGAACGAATGACAGCGGATCGGTGGAGCTTCCGGCCGCGATGATGGCGACATGCGCTGTC
Source organism: bacterium (assembly GCA_005239955.1). GTDB lineage: Bacteria > Patescibacteriota > Minisyncoccia > Phycocordibacterales > SBAW01 > SBAW01. The sequence goes on from SBAW01000037.1 coordinate 9,958, forward strand.
TCATGACGGATATCGCTCACATACGGTTCATGAGATGCGCCAGGGTAAAACGCCGTAATTTGATTGTTCGCCTTATCCGTCATGATGTTTGCAAACGAACACGGTTTCGTGGGAGTAATTTGAATGTGTTCGGTGCTAATCCGGAGATCTCGAAGGCGTGCGCGGTAGCGATCAAAGTCGGAGCCGGCGGTGACGTGCATATCCGGTTCTTCCCCGAGGAGCTTGAGATTGTAGGCGATGTTTCCTGCCGTGCCCCCAAAATTTTCAGAGAGCGTTTTTATAGGAAAGCTCACATTAATATTGTGCAGCTGATTGGGCAAAAAATGTTCCTTAAAGTAACCTGGAAAATCCATAATCCGGTCGTAGCCTAAGGATCCTGAAATAAGTATGCATGCCATAATTATTCGCTTACTCGAGCTACTACGCGTATCGGAGCACCATCGGTGTCAAACTTCGCGGGAAGCGCAATGATCTCGAACTCTTTTACCGTGAGAAGTTCTTGAAGATTGGTGAGATTTTCAATAATCAAGACATCACCTTTAAGAAGGATCTTATGGATGGGAAACGGAACCCAATCGGGGCTTGGCGTATCAAGTCCGATGGCAGAAACACCCCGCTGAACGAGTTCATGAGCGCAATCCTCAGTCAACTGCGGAAAACCTTCGTAGTAATCAGCATCGCGATACTTTTTTGACCATCCGGTATAAAACAGAACAATATCTCCCTTCCCTATGTTACCGGTGAGAACGTTGCGACCAATACGGTCTTGATTACGAGCATCAATAATTCTGCCTTTTCCGAAAAATCGATCCACCGAAATTTCCGAAAGACGCGCGCTGTCGGGAAGCATATGAATCGGCGCATCCATGTGCGTGCCGACATGCATGCCACTTTTGATTTCATGATCGGTGAAGCCGTCTTTTGCAAGTGTCGCGATTTGCTTTAACTCCGATTTGGGATCACCCGGATAGACCGGCATGTCGTCCGTAAATGTATGTGTCAGATCAATGTATTTCATTGCGGTGATCTAATCATACACTTCGCGCGAACCTTCTACGAAAGAAAGGAGGAGCTAGAGACCAACGGCTCATATGGGAAGAAATGAGCCGTTGGGAACATGG
>SBAW01000035.1 GCA_005239955.1 bacterium
ATCTGCAGGCAGTATGAATCGAGCTTTTTCCAAAATTCGGGATCGTTTTGCATCCGGTTCTGCAGGCCGTTCAGGATCCCAGCCGAAAGGAATGTGCTCACACTCGGGGCAAATTGCCGGAAGCCGAAATCGTAGAGAAAAAAAATGGCGAGCTTTTGAAGGGTCTCAAACGACAACCCGGCATCAAGGATCTGCTTCAGGTTCCGGCAATCAGCCCGGGTGATGATCGGCTTTTTGATGTGGCGTGCGCCTTTCACCATGTCATGCCACCATTCCACGAATTGGGCGTGATGGCTTTTTTCTTTTTTTGGTTCGTGCGGCATTGGCCGCGAGATATTAATATCTTTTGTAGAAAGAGTTTCTTTTGTAGTGCGCACTTTTTGCGTACGCAAATTTTGCGGGGGTTGGGTAAAAAAAGGAGATTTTGCTTCGGATTTCAGAACCATCGCAAATTTTGCGGGGGTATCAAAAAGGGTCGCTGGGGGGCTGTGTAGGTTGAGGCGGTAATAAATGCGGAAACCGACGCGCTGGCGCTTCTCGGTCGTGTCGAGGCGCTCACCCTGCTCGTTGCATGCCTCGATGATGCGGTGCGTTTCGACGAGCGCTTTGACCGCTCCCGAGATCGCCCTGTCGCTCCGCCCCGTTTTTTGGCGGAGCTGGTAGTGGCTGATCCAGTCCTTTTCCTTCCGCCGTCCCATTTCCGCGTCCTCGAGCCAGCCGAGGGTCTGGTCTGCCACGACAAGAAGCACGCGGAGCTCGACGTCCTTCAATTTCGGCATCCATTCGCGGATGACGATGTGCGGGATCTGCGTCGTATTTGGGATTATGCTTGATTTTGATTTTTCCTCTGCCATGGCGTTTTTGGGTTCGCTCCCCATTTCTGCTCCCGCTCTCGCGAGGAGCAGAATCGAGAGCCAACTATCGGGTAAGTGCGTTTTGTGCTGCACTCCATGCAATCCGTCCGAAGTGGATGGCAAGACGCGGATTTTCCTTCTTCATGTGATGAGTGATGGCTTGAGTAAGAGAATTGTAGTAGCCCCACACCGTTTCATCGCTGTTTTCTTGGAAAGCAGTATGCGCTTCGTGAAGGAGGTAAGATGGCAGCTTGACTGCCTTTGGATTGAAGAATTTATCGGGATTCTGCCCGATTTTTTCCCGGCTCATCTGCTGGAGAAATGGCAGTGTCTTTTTGAACTGATCGAGGAGCACAGATATTTTTTCCGAGATGACCTCGATTTTCATGCCCGCTTCCGAGCTGATATGTCGCTGGGAGTAGCTGAAGTAACTTTTCCCAATTACCATGCCGTTCGAACACACGAGCCGGAAAGCCCCGAGCATGATTTGTAGTGTATTCGACCAATCGTAGGAGTTCCTCACCACGAACTGCAGCGCCACCAGATCGCCTTTCCGGACCTCGATGGTTTGGCTCGATAGTTTGTATGTGGCGAAGAGATGCGCTCCATTTTTCATGATCTGGATGCGCTCCTCATGCTTCGTGCCAGTAAGCGCTTTCCGGAAACTATCGATGACCTCTCCGTGTGGTATAAGCCCGTATTTGCTAGACACGATGCCGAGCGGTTGCTTCGTATCGGCGCGCATGACGGCAAGTTTTTTGGGGACCTCCACACCATAGGGCTTCGTAACGAGTGGGGTGAGTTTAACAGGGAAGTTATAATCTAGGGTTTTCATGTTTCGTTTTTCTCGGCCTCCGATCCCTGCCCTCGCGCTTCCGCGACGAGGACAGAGTCGGAAGCCAAGCTTTTAATGCATCAGGAGGTTATTTCTTAGCTCCCCTTTTTGCCTCGGCGGGTATTTTCGGCTCGTCAGTGTTCTCGACCTTTTGCTTCGCCACGAGGCGCTGGCGTCCGTCCTCGAGCGTGATAATCTCGGCGATGCCCATAGCGACCGCTTCGAGCCCGAGCTTCCTGTATCCTTCCATGATCTGCTCTGGTCGGAGCTCCCCGATCGCTGTCATCGAGGTCGTGCCGAATACCTTGTCGAGGAGGTCGAGCTTGAGCTGCTTGCCCTTGCCCGTCGACGCTGGGTCGATTCGGGTAAGCAGGCCGTCCAGCTCCTCGAGCGCCTTGTCGCGCTCCCTGCGCCACTCGAACTTCTCCTCCTCCGTGTGGAAAAGGAGCGCCGTGTCGCCTTCAGGCATGCGGGCGGCGTCCCTCGGTATAGGGTTCGCGAGCATGGCTTCAATCGCTGGCGCGAAATGCTCGAAGGTCGGGTTTTGGAAGGTCTTGCCGTCGAGGATGGTCGAGCGGTCCTTGAGGATCGTTGCCTCGCGCCAAACCTTTTTATCTTTGCCCATCACTTCCTCGAAGCGATTCATGAGCACGAGCATGTCCGGCTCGTAGGCAGTCTCGCCTTCGACCTTCATCTTCACGCCCGACTTGTAGATTTCGCGGCGACCCGTTTCTTCGTTGATCTCGTTCTCGTACTCGTATCCGGCGCGGCCGCACATGATGATATGATAGGGATCATTCACGAACGGATCCGAAAACTCGGTTTTCCACGTCGGCTTGATCACGCCCCAGTCTTGGAATTGCAACTGCGTCCGGCGCACTTTCTCTTGGTAGGATTTGAGGAAGTTTTCCCAGACATGCGTGATGGAATCGATGATGAGGATATCGCTGACCGCATCGTTCCGCATCTTCTGCATGGCGAGCTTGAGATCTGCGAGCGACTTTGATTCGCGGATCAGCGCCTCAATGCCGTGCTCGGCGAAGAGCGGCTTGAGGAATTTTGCCGCCTTTTCGGTATCAAAGATCACGATCGGCTTTTTCGATCCGATCCTCTTGTGAAGCCCAACGGCGACGAGGGCTGCGGTGTAGGTTTTCCCGGCGCCCGCGAATCCCTCGAAGGCGGCTTTGAAGTAGGGCTTTGTATTGCCGATCGGCATAAAGAAGCTATCTTGCGCCTTCGGCTGGGGAGGTGTGGTGGCCGCGGTGGTATTGCGGTATCCGACTTGCGCCTGTCCTGCTGCTGTTGTTTGTTGGTTGTGCATAATCCTATTGACTCCCGAAGATGGTCTTGAGATAATGTGGGTAATGTTTGTTGGAGACCTCCTTCGGGGGGTCTTTTACTTTACGATTAATTGTTCGACGACTTTTGTTGCTCCGTACGCCAGCCCCGTGAGGATCGAGCTGAATCCGACCCATGCATAGAATTGGCGGATGAGCGTGTACTCTTTTGTGAGTGCTTTTCTCATGCTGGTTGTCTTACGTACTTCATGGCTTTCTTGAGGCTGCCGTAATTCTTAATCAGCTCGTATCGGTAATGCTTCCGGCAGTGGACGATGCCTGCGTAAACTGCATATGCTTTGTTTTTGCATCTGAAGTATTGACAGGTCGTATACCATCGCCCGGTGATTTCGTCTTGAAGTCTTTTTTCAGTCATTGCCATGGTTTTCGTTTAGTTGTTAATGCCGACTATGGCGCGGCGGACCTCGACCTTCGGAGCTTTCGAGCTCCGCGCCACGCTGGTTCCCCAGCAGCGCAGCGCACAACACAAAAGCCCTGTATGATTTCTCATATAGGGCTTTTGCTTGATTTTTCGGCCTTCGCCGATTATTTCCCGCCTCTTACGTCATATGACAC
>SBAW01000015.1 GCA_005239955.1 bacterium
ATATCGTAGAAGTCAGGGCTCGATGCAATAAGTGAGAGGTTCCACTGCCCTGGTGCACCAAACACATCGCGAGAAATGGTGTAGGTTCCATCATTCTGCGGCGTCGTATCAAGCACGAGCGAATCAATACCCGCTTCCACATTTTCCGCGACCGCGGTAAGGCTGTGGGGAGATTCTCCGGACGGTCCTTCCGCGACTACCACAAGTTTATTGGCATCCTCGCTATGAGCTCGAAGTTCAATACGGCCTCCACGCTCTTCATGAGAGAACAACAGTGACGTGCCGTATACCGGCGGAGTCGTAATAATAATGAGCGCTGAAATAGCCGCAACCGCTACACCCGCACACGCTTCAAATGAGAAAAGAAGTCGCGAAGTCGCGAGCGCATCCTTTCGCTTCCCCTGCACATTCTCTGCAATAACCGGATTAAGGAAAAACTCTTGAAACAGACGCGGCAGAATAAGGAGCGCGGTGAATACGAGAAGAATAAAAAAGCGGTAGCCCCAATCAGAATTCAGGTTGCTCCAATCTTTAAGATGCAGCCAGGAAATATAGGCGGCCGAAGCGCCTCCCAAGAAGAGTCCCCCCGCATATATACGCGAAAAAAGAGGCCGTACTGCAAGCACAAGTTCCTCACGACGCGACAGAATAGGAAGAATAATGACGACCATAAGGATGAGCGATCCGACAATAAGGCCTTTATCAAAGAGATGGACAATGTTTACCGCGACAGAGAAATCAGGGAGGAAATGTGACGCGCTTGCGTGGCTAATGACCGCGCGATAGTACGCGAGCGCGAGGACAAGAAACGAAAGTGCACCGTGTGCTGCAGCGTAGTGATCTTTTTCCCAGAGGGAACGGCGAAACACCAAGAACCCAAAACCTATGACAATGGCGAGGCCTGCGCGAATAAGGGCGGCTTCGCCAGCATTGGTGAGCATGAGTGCCTGAGTTGCCTCACCGAGAGTCCCTCCGGTAAGGGCACTAAGCTCCTTCGCTTTTATGAGGAGAAATGCTAGAGAGCTGCCCAGAACAGCCAGTGACGCAAGAACACCAGCAAGAGTAAGTAAGCGCGAGAGGCGCTGGCGCACATCGGCATACAGTAACGACAGGCGACGCGCCAAAGGTCGAACAAGAAAGACATTGAGTACCAGGAGTGCGATGAGAACATATTCTCCGAGAAGTTCTATCCATAGCGCAGCCGCTTCTTTTGTTGGGGACCCGTGCTCTATGGAAAGAGACGACGCGTTGGACGCAACACTCCCTCTGCCAACCGCAAACGAAAACGCGCCCCGCGTAAAATGCCCATCGTCCGCAGACACAACCTGCCAGGATACGGTATAGGCGCCCTCGCCACGAGAAGTCACGGGGGCTCGGAGGAGATAGGGGTCATGTTTTGATACCGATGAATCTGTGTTGCGTGAGCGGGTACCATCGGGAGCCAGTATCACAAGCGAGCTTGCGGCAGACTCTAGTCGCTCAGAAAAACGGATGACGATTTCTTGGGGCGTGGCAGAAAGTCCCTCCCCTGACGCAGGTGAATAGGAAATGGGGGTCGCATGCGCAAAGGCAACAAGCGGCGTGAGAAAAAAGAGGGTGGCGATGCTGATGAGATATTTCATGACAAGATTACAGGTTCTCCCGCGGCCGAAGTTTCGGCCGCGGGGAAACTGCACGAGACTTAGGAACGGCGACGGGTGAAGCCAAGGAGAAGTGCGAGAATCGCAATCACGCCCGCTCCATAACTTACCACTGCTGAACTTCCTGCTTCGTCTTGAAGCTCAATGACCGACGCCGACGGTTCGGGGAAACCCATGTCGGCCTTCTCTGTGGGACAACCAAATGCTCCTGATTTATGGGTGCGAAAGACTTTGTCGGAGATCGGAACGCGAGTTTTGTCTTCCGGCGCGACAGCATGTCCGGCAGGATTACAGGTGAAGGAGAGGTCAACCGGCGTGCCGTCTATTTCTCCGAAGACGCGATAGGTGAGAGTAGTCGCAACTGTTGGATAGAAGGGTGCCTTGTAGGAGCCGGGTGTATTGTAGACCGTCCCGAGTGGGAGAATTTTCCTTTGATCCCCCGCAATAAGCTCTACTTTCAGCGTATCCTGAAGCCCCATCACTGCCCCACCCGCCGCATGGTGATCGTTCGCGGGCATTCCTTCGTGGCCGACGAGTGTGACGCGCAGATCAACGCCCGTCTTGTCATCGACCGTCACCGGCTCATTGAGAGACCCGACAACGAATCCGTATTCCTCTCCATTAATCTCAAAGATCTGATGTTCGTGTGCAAGTGCTGAAGCGGGGAGAAGGGCCACGAGAGCGGCTAGCGCTCCTCCCGTAATAAATCGTTTCATGATTGTTACTGAAGTTTTAGTAATGAGGAAGACTTCGAATACTCTTAGTACGGTTTGGGATTAAGAAGTCCCGTACGTAACCACTGTAATCGTGGTTCACGGCCACGCAAAAGGGTTTCGCGTAACTTATAGAAACGAAGACCGCCAACAAGGACAAAAATTAGTTCGAAGGAAAAAATAAGAATTGCTCCCGGTAGTGATTGAGTGTCACTTCGCGCCCCATGGAGGGCCGCGCTCCATCCCTTTCCATAAATGAACTCGTTATGATCGTGTTCGACAAGATCGTGTGCGCCAAAACTCGCAATGAGCGCCAGCGCAAGAATAATGACGAGAAGCGAGTGCCTCAACATAGACTCACGATACACGCTCACCAAATGTTTCGTCTTCGGTATCCGCAATGGCATCGGCTTTAGTTTTGTGAACACGACCATCGATATGATTTGCCGGAACATAGACAGTGTAGATTTTTACGGATTCTTTCCCCACATTGGTGAAATTGTGGCGGGTATTGGGAGCGACGATAACTACATCACCAGCCGTAACTTCAAACTCTCTCCCCCCGACCATCGCTTTCATATGACCCGAGTGGATAAAAAGCCACTGCTCGACATGCTCATGCACTTCTTCGCCAATGTCTTCACCCGGCTTGATATCCATCACCACAAGCTGGGATTTCGCACCAGTAAAAATCACCTTTCGAAAAAAGGAATTCTCATCAGTCGCCTTGAGAACGTTACCGACGTAGGACATCAAAATAGTGTACATCACTCCCTGCCTTTCAAATACTTTCTTTTATTGAGCTTCTCCGGCAGATAACTTTCTTTGTCATAGAGTTTGTAGCCTTTCTGATACCCAAGTTCTTTCATGAGCTTGGTGGGAGCATTTCGAACTTTCATCGGAATCGGAAGATTGCCGTGCGTTTTAACATCTTCCATTGCGGCAAGATAGGCATCGTTGGAACTTCTATCCTTCTTTGATTGAGCAAGGTATGCAACGCCGTGGGCAAGATTGATCGCGCACTCGGGGTACCCGACCGTTTCGCAGGCACGAAAGACTTCGTTCGCGACCACCAGGGCGGTTGGCTGGGCAAGTCCAATATCTTCGCTCGCGAAGATAACCATGCGGCGCGCGATAAAGAGGGGGTCTTCACCGCTGTCCACCATGCGCGCGAGATAGTAGAGCGCGGCATCAGGTTGGCTCGCGCGCATGGATTTAATAAACGCGGAGATGGTGTTGTAGTGCTCCTCCCCTTTCTTATCGTAACGCAGATGTTTGCTTTGAATAGTCTCCTTGAGCGTCTCGACGCTTATCTTCCCGTAGAGATTCTGCGCAGCTTCAAGAGTAGTGATCGCTTGCCGCGCATCGCCCGCCGCCATTTGTATGAGCCAGCCCCTCGCTTCGCTCGGGACTTTCAGTTTCGTGCGCGCGATTATCTTTTCCATATCTTTTTCGGAAAGCTCATTGAGCACAAACACGCGGCAGCGTGAGAGAAGCGCCGAGATGACCTCGAAAGACGGGTTCTCTGTCGTCGCGCCGATAAGCGTCAAATCTCCGCGCTCGACATAGGGGAGCAAGAAATCCTGCTGCGCTTTGTTGAACCGGTGAATTTCGTCGATGAAAAGCACTTTCGGCTTTCCCAGAGGGAGCGCCCCGCGCTTCCCCACTATCTGCTTGATATCGTCCTTGCCGGAATCGACCGCTGAGAGTTCGTGGAACTCCGCATTAAGCGCATTGGCGTAGATCCGCGCGAGTGTTGTCTTTCCGGATCCCGGCGGGCCCCACAGGATGAAGGAAAATAGGTGCTTCCCCTCGGTTGCCTCCCGCAAGGGCTTTCCCTTCCCCACCAAATGTTCCTGGCCAATAAAATCAGCGAGGGAGAGGGGGCGAATTCTCGATGCCAAAGGCTCGGTCATCATGCTATTGTACGCCCCTATTTATTTTGCGCCTTATCGCGCTTGGTCTTGCCTTCCATCCAAGCGAAACGCGGGAAGAAAAAGCCTGGCGGAGGCGGGCCTGCCTGCGCAGGCAGGTAGCCGAGTAGAGCAAAAATAGAGCAGGATTTTTGCGTGCTTTTTCTTGTCGCGCTGAGCAACTACTCGTATTCAATAGTCGCCGGAGGTTTTTGGGTAATGTCGTAGAGAACGCGATTCACGCCCCTCACGCGCCCGACAATATGGCTGCTGATCCGCTCGAGAAGTGCGGGTGGAATTTTGTGCCAATCGGCACTCATTCCGTCGACGGAATCAACGGCGCGGAGTGCAATAACATACTCGTAGGTACGCGCATCCCCCATGACTCCAACAACCTTAACCGGCAAAAGGGCGGCAAACGCCTGCCAAATTTTTTCATATTCTCCCGCCTTACGAAGTTCCTCAATATAAACGGCATCAGCATCCCGAAGTATCGAAAGCCGCTCCGGTGTTATCTCCCCCACAATCCGAATCGCAAGCCCAGGACCGGGGAACGGATGCCGCCACAGGAGTTCGTGAGGCAGGTTGAGTACCGCGCCCACACGCCGCACTTCATCTTTATAGAGGTCCTTAATGGGCTCAAGGATTTTGAAACCCAGTTTCTCCGGCAGCGTCAGATTGTGATGACTTTTAATCTTTGCGGCTCCCTTCCCGGTTGCGGCAGACTCAATGCGGTCGGGATATATAGTACCCTGCGCGAGGTACGTAATCTCATATTTTTTTAACTCTTTCTTGATGGCGTTTTCAAAAACTTCAATAAATGTATGGCCAATGATCTTTCGTTTCTGCTCGGGGTCGCTCACACCCGTGAGGCGCCCGAGGAATGTTTTACGGGCATCAATAAGGTGGAGTTTCTTAAACCCATGCTTACGAAGGTAGGTGGAAACCTGCTCCATCTCTCCTTTGCGCAAGAGCCCATGGTCGACGAACACCGCATGGAGTCGATTGCCAATCGCTTTATGAATAAGGGTCGCCGCAACGAGCGAGTCAACGCCGCCAGAGATTCCTACCAATACGTGGCTATTGCCCACCTCAAGACGGATGTCTTCAATGAGGTGACGCGCAACTGCTTTTATTTCCCAATTTTTCTTCGCGCCGCAAACCCCAAAGACAAAGTTCTGAAGTACGCGAGTTCCATGAACCGTATGCGTGACTTCAGGATGAAACTGGATGCCAAACAATCTACGTTTCGGATCCGCAAATGCCGCATAAGGGCAGTCGGCAGTTGAGGCTATTTTTATAAATCCCTTGGGAAGTTTAGACACCTGATCCCCGTGAGAAAACCACACGACTTCTGATCTCTTCAGTCCAGAAAAAAGCGGACGAGAACCTTTGAGGGCAAGATGTTCTTTCCCAAATTCTCGTGTCTTGCCGGGAATCACTCTTCCGCCAAGCATCTGTCCCATAAGTTGATGCCCGTAGCAGATGCCGAGGATGGGAACCCCGAGCTCAAAAATTCTTTTGTCGGGATGAGGACTTCCCTTCTCAAGGACCGATGCAGGGCCGCCTGAGAGAATAAGACCGACAGGATTATGTGAGGCGATAACGGAGGCGGGGGTATCAAACGGTAAAATCTCGGCTTTAACACCGAGATCTCGGACACGTCTTGCAATGAGGTGGGCAAACTGACTGCCAAAGTTAAGCACCACGATCATGTGGCAACTGTAACAAGGGCTTTTTCTTTTTCAAAACGACACCGCCCCGGCATATGCCGGGGCGGTGATGTTAGAAACAGTGCGAGGTTAGTCCCTGAAGTTGCGGAAGATCTTATCGCGGAAGCTCTTGAAGATTCCTCGCAGGCCTCGACGGTCATCATCATCATCATCATCGTCATTGTCATCGCCTCTATCCCGATGCATGTTGATCATAATCTTCTCGGCCGTGAGGATTTGCGTCTGTGCATTGTAGGACCCCTTAACCTCTACGAAGTCACCGACGGCAAGGACTGAGAAGAGTACACTCGCACCATCTTTCATAAGCGCGGTCGATGACGCAACCTGAACCGTGGTCGTTCCATTGCCAAATACCGTAAAGCGACTATTTGTGGCATCAATTGATGAAACGGTCCCACGAATGTGCGAGCGCTTCACCGAAATCGACACATCTTTAACAACCTTGGCATTGACCGTCAGCGCCGTCGTTGTGGCGAGCGAGCCCGAGAAGTTCAGCGTGTCACCGACGGCAATGTCGGCAAAGGTTGATTTGCCGCCGCCGCGATTGACGAATTCGGTTGAACTATTGGTGTTGACCGTCCAGGTGAGTGTTGACGGTCCAAGCGCGGTCGTAGCAGTAAGCGAGGTGCCTGATTTGGCCGTCACCTTCGCTCCACGCACCAGCACTTTACCCTCGGCGTTGAGATGGATCTCAAC
>SBAW01000050.1 GCA_005239955.1 bacterium
CCGCACAAGAAATGCAAAAGGCAAAGCACGAATTATTCGCCACCATTAAAAAAGGTATGCTATGATTTCGGTGTCATTTTGCTATTGGAAAATACTCCGCTCCCCATACTTTTCATCAGTAATATGCCCGTCCTCATCAAAGAGTTTGTCCGCAAAGGGAGTATGTACGGTTGTCGGTACGGCAACCATAGAGAGTCCCGCGGCGACCAGTTTCAGCTGTTCAACCGCACGACTGCCCCCCCACGGCCCGTCAGAGATCCCAATGAGTCCCATAGGCTTACGACGATATTCTTTATAAAGGGAGTCGAGGAGCATTTTTAGTTCGCCGGGATACCCGCGGTTATATTCGGGCGAGACAATGAGTATCCCATCGGCACGACTCATTGTTTCTTTCCATGGCGTTCCCACTTCGTCCGCACCACCCTTTCCATACGGCGGCAAGGTGCGGTTACGGAGGTGATCCCCTACATCGACAAGCTCTGTCGTCAGTCCCTCATGTTTCTGAAATTCCCCAAAGACGAACTTCGCGACCGCTTCGCTCTCCCGTCCTTCTCGCGCGGTCCCCAAAACAACAGGAATGAAAATCTGCTCCATACGCGTCAGTATACTAATACGAGGCCACTTCAGATACCTTCGCTTCAAGAACTTTATCCCCCTCACCAAAAAGAAAAGCACCTTTAAAATTTTTTCCCGAAAGGAGGAGTGGAAACCAGTGTCGATCATCGGGCCACATGGCATCGAAGGGAATGGTATCGGTTCTAAACCATGCCGGTCGCATTTCTTCACTCTCTCGAGGCTCCCCCACAAAGTCGTTGGCACGGAACACATGGGTCTCCAGAATTGTGCCCCGCTCTTTTTCAAACTCAAATTCGAGGATCCCCTGTCTCATGAGGTTACGAGCTTCAATACCAGCCTCTTCCATGAGTTCTCGCTCAGCAGCGACTTCAAATGATTCCCCCGCAAGGAGTTTCCCACCAAAACCATTCTACCGACCTACGCCAAATCCGCGCTTTTTCATGCCAAGGAGTATCTGCCCCTCCCTATCGAAAATAAAAACGAGTGTTAACAGTTTTCGGACCACAGCACAAGCCTACGCTGAAAATAACTCAGATGCGAGGCGCGGGAACGCAAGCGAAAGAGCCGTACAGAAGGGTACGGCGATGAGCTTGCGGGGCCCCGCAACAAAGCAGGTGAGCATTTTCAGCGTAGGCTACTGTCGCAACCCCAAACCGGTCTTTAGGAGATACCACGCAAAGCCAACGAGAAATGCCGTCAGAGCGACAAGAACGGTGAGCGAGAGCGCGAGCGGCACATCGGAAAATCCCAAAAAGCCATAGCGGAATCCATCGATAAGATAGAAGACGGGATTGAATTGAGAGACGATTTGCCAAAACCCCGGCAGCGTATTGATGGAATAAAAGATGCCGCCAAGATAAATGAGTGGCGTCAGCACGAATGTAGGAACGATGTTAATGCCGTCAATAGATTTGGCATAGACACCATTAACAAGTCCTGCAAGTGAAAAGATGACCGAGGAGAGGAAGAAAAACGCGATGATGACAAGAATGTTCGTGAGCGCTAAGGGAGTAAAGATAAGAGACACCAGAAGCACCAAGAGGCCAATGAGGATTCCGCGTACCACTCCTCCCGTAACAAATCCGGCAATAATAACCCAGGGAGGTGTCGGTGAGACAAGGATCTCGTCTATGGTGCGCATAAAGAATTTTGAAGAGAAAAAGGAAAACGCGACGTTATTGTAGGCGTTCATCATAATGGCAAGCATCACCATGCCGGGAACGACAAAGAGAATGTAGGGAACACCTTCAAGGTCCCCAATGCGACTCCCGAGGAATGCTCCAAAGATAAGGAAATAGAGGACAGAAGTAACAATCGAAGGGAGGAAGGTTTGTGGCCAAATGCGAAAGATACGGACTAAATCTTTTCGCACAATGGTCCAAAATGATATAAGGAGTCCTTTAAGCGGCATTGTCTTCTTTGGTTAGTTTGACGAACACTTCTTCCAGTTTGCCCGACTGCGCGCGCACCGTTTGCACCTGAAGACCGTTCCCATGGAGCGAAACGATGGCATCACTGATGCCTTTCCCTTCTCCAATTTCAATAGAGATGGTTGTCGGATCGATTTTCTTGGGATGATACCCCTTGAGGTCTCCGAGTGCATTGTCCGTGATTGTCCCCGCAAGATCGAGAAAGATCGTTTCTGTTTTGAGGTGTGAGAGAATGTCGCGCATCGTGCCGTGCGCGATAATGCCGCCTTTATTCACAATCGCGACATGCTTGGAGAGCTGCTCAGCTTCTTCAAGGTAGTGCGTGGTAAGGAGTATGGTGGTTCCTTCTTTGTTTATTTTCTGGAGATAGTCCCACATCCCACGCCGCAGCTCAACGTCAACACCCGCCGTTGGCTCATCAAGGACCAGGAAGCGTGGATTGTGTACCAAGGCGCGGGCAATCATAAGTCGGCGCTTCATGCCGCCCGAGAGGGTTTGCGATTTGTCAAAACGTTTTTCATAGAGCCCGAGAGCCCGAAGGAGCTCCTCGGTGCGAGGAATGGCAGCGCTTCGAGGGATGCCGTAGTACCCGGCTTGGTTGACCACAATATCGAATACTTTTTCAAAAATATTAATATTAAGCTCCTGCGGAACCACGCCAATAAAGGTTTTTGCCTTTTCGTGGTCCTCATCGATATCAACGCCATAGACGCGCACCTTTCCTGCCGTTTTCCGCACCAGGCCGGTCACAATGCCAATGAGCGTCGTTTTCCCTGCCCCGTTTGGCCCGAGAAGCGAAAAGAAATCGCCCGCCTCAATGGTGAGAGTTACTCCCGTGAGGGCCTTGGTACCGGGCCGCCCTCCTTCCGAGACATACGTCTTCTCGAGGTCTCGAACTTCAAGGGCAGGCTGCGACATGGGACTATTGTAGCAAAACGAGCTATACGAGACCTAATCCCTTGAGATACGCGAAGCACTCGCCCGGATTTTTTACTTCCTTGGTTGGCACCACCCCGATCATTACTTCATCGTTGCCGCCTTGGTAAAGCGCATCTCCAATATATAGTGCATCCTCTTTTTTCCAGCCTTTCTCTCTCATGAGTCGTGCAATCGTCGTCGCTTTATTCTCTCGGATAAAATCAAGTGTCGTTGTTCCACCAATAAGGACTTGAACGCCAATTTCTTTCAAGGCACGTACATCGTCGGCAAATACCGAGAGAACTGCGCGACGTTTTTCACCCCGTGGGTCGAATGCTTCTTTCTTTTCGAGGTTTTCATGGTGGCCGATAAAGCTATAGGCAATTTGCACATCACGATCTTCCACAAGATCATTCTCATCTTTGACCGCTAAGTTTTGATGTTTGTTCATGCGCTCGATAAGAGCGAACACATGGCCCTTTTGCGCATTGGAGAGTCCATTTTTCCAGAGCTCTCGTCCGTCTTTTGAGAAAGCCATATTGCCATTTTCTGCAAAGAGATGATAGGGCGCTTTGGGAAGTCTTTTTTCTATTCTCCACGCGGCCGTTCCCGAAATAACGAGCACGTCAAAACGGTGGCAAAGCTTTTCAAAAAGCGGCCGATGCTCCGGCGCCATTTCGGTGCGGCTGCGCGCCAGTGTCCCATCAAGATCAAACAAAAAATGTTTCGGCATCGCTATATTCATTCTAATTTTTTGCAAAATGTTAGAATGACATTCCCACGGTTGGTAAGCTTGTGTCGTACAGTTCTTCCATCGCTTCGTTTCATTACGAGGCCAGCGATAGCCATCTTGCGAATGTGATCAGAGGTGTTCATATAGCCAATTTTTAGCCGGGCGCTAATATCTTCTACTGATAACTCTGGTTCCTGACGCAAAAGTTCCATTATTTCTAAACGTCGATGATTCGCGAACCCCTTGATAACGCGCTCAAGCGTTCGAAACGTGCGTGGTGATGTACCCATGTGACTATTATACGATATTTTGCAAAATGTCGTAGTATGCGGTTAAGAAAACGAGCATTTTAACTTAATTTGCTACCCAAATTGACCGACGTGTTCTTAGGCGCGATAAGGACCCAGCCATCCCCCGCCGCATGCTTAAACCCAAGCGTAAGCACTTCGGATACAAATGGTCCAACTTTTTTGGGCGGAAAGTTCACAACACAACAAACCAGAGAGTTGAGGAGCTCATCTTTGGTATGCGCTCCGACCGCCTGAACACTTGAGCGCTTGATGCCAATCTCAGGACCAAAATCAATCGTGAGTTTGTAGGCAGGCTTCCGCGCTTCAGGAAAGTCGGCAATATCGATAATTTTTCCGACCAGAATATCAACTTTTTCAAAATCCTCGTACGAAATCATGTGATTACTCAAGAGAAATAATTTGCAGACCTTTTTCTTCTATCTCTTGGCGCGGCCAGAAAAGTTTTTCGATTGCAAAGCGCCCTACATACGTCACCTTCTTTTCAATGCGACGGCCAGTATACTCCTTTTTCTTAGGATCCCATTCTTCAAGTACGAGAGTGTCACCCTCTTGTACTTCAAAGTCGTTCAGGCGAAGTTCGTACTTCTTCTTTCCCGACACCACAGCCTCAAAATACTCCGGCCAGATTTTCTTTTGTATGTTCGCCATTACTTTTTCACTTTCATTCGATCTTGATGTTCTGCCGTATTGAGCATGCCGCATTTTTTATATTTTTTCCCCGATCCGCACGGACATGGATCGTTGCGGCCGAGTTTTTCTTCACCCCGCGGACGAACCGCAACGGGTGTTACGCTCGCGAGTTGTCGTGACGACGTCATCTGTGCGCTGTCTTTCCCCACAAAAGGAACAAGACGAAAGACCTGACCGGCAACATCCTCTTCCATTCGTTTAAAGAGCTGGAGTCCCTCTTTGCGATATTCGATGAGAGGGTCACGCTGACCGTAGGCACGCAGGTTCACGCTCCCGCGCATGTAATCCATTGCCTCAAGGTGCTCAATCCAGAACATGTCGATGGTTTGGAGAATAATACGCCGCGCAACCTCAAAAAATCCCTGGTCCTGTAGCTCCGCGCGCTTTGCCTCAACGGCCTTCATTCCCTCCTCGTCTCCCTGTCCCCACTCTTTTATAACTTGCCACACCTCCTCATTCGTACCAGTGAGCATCGCGTGGCGGCGGTCATAAATTGTTTTGCGCTGGAGATTGAGAACGTCGTCGTAGGCGAGAACGTGTTTGCGCGCATCGAAATGAAAACCCTCAATTTTTGTTTGGGCAGATTCAAGCGCCCTCGTAATGAGCGAATTTTCAATTGGTTCATCCTCAGGGATCCCAAAGCGCCCCATCATGCGCTTAATGGCGTCAGCGGCAAAGACCCGCATGAGGGAGTCTTCAAGCGAGACAAAAAACTGCGTGCCTCCTGGGTCTCCTTGACGGCCCGAGCGACCTCGAAGTTGATTATCAATGCGCCTGGCTTCGTGACGCTCGGTACCAACGACATAAAGCCCCCCGATTGTTTTTATTTCCTCATACTCTTCCGGCGTTGCCGGATTTCCGCCAAGCTTAATATCAACGCCGCGGCCTGCGAGGTTCGTGGCAACCGTAACCTTTCCCTTTTTTCCTGCCTGCGCGATGATTTCTCCTTCTCGTTCGTGGTTTTTCGCGTTGAGAACTTCGTGCGAGATACCGTCAGCACGCAGATATGTTGAAAGGAGTTCGTTTTT
Source organism: bacterium (assembly GCA_005239955.1). Classification (GTDB taxonomy): domain Bacteria; phylum Patescibacteriota; class Minisyncoccia; order Phycocordibacterales; family SBAW01; genus SBAW01. Next base: position 5,687 of record SBAW01000050.1, read on the forward strand.
CTCAACAGAAGCTGTACCAATGAGGACCGGCTGGCCTTTTCCTTGGAGTTCTTTCACCCTGCGCGCGAGTGCTTTGAACTTTCCCTTCTCCGTTTGAAAAATAAGGTCGTTATGGTCTTTGCGCACCACCGGCTTGTTCGTAGGAATTTCAACCACCTCAAGCCCGTACACTTTGTAAAACTCTTCTGAGGAGGTTGCTGCCGTACCGGTCATGCCCGCAAGGCGCGTGTAAAGGCGGAAATAATTTTGATAACTAATGGACGCCAAGGTACGCGACTCGCGCTGAATGGGAACGCCCTCTTTGGCTTCAATGGCTTGATGGAGCCCTTCACTCCAGCGACGTCCTGGCTGAAGACGCCCCGTAAACTCATCAACAATAACAACCTCCCCCTCTTTAATGACGTAATCTTTATCTTTATTATAGAGGGCTTTGGCGCGCACCGCGGTTTCAAGGTGGTGGACATATTTCACTCCGCGCTCCGTATAGATATTGTCGATACCAAGGAGTTTTTCTGCCCGCGCAATCCCGTCGTCAGTGAGTTGAATGGCTTTGAGCTTTTCGTCAACCGTAAAGTCGCGGTCACGCTCAAGACTCTCCGCAACTTTTGCAAACGTCACATAAAAATGTTCTGACTCCGCTGCGGGGGCAGAAATGATGAGAGGCGTCCGAGCCTCATCGATGAGAATCGAGTCAATTTCGTCGACAATCGCGAAGTGTCGCTCCCGCTGGCGCAGTGCTTGTGGCGAATACTCGGTGTTATCGCGGAGATAATCAAAGCCAAACTCAGAGTTCGTGCCATAGGTAATGTCGGCCGTATACGCATCGCGACGCGTGGCCGGACGTAAAAATTCATGTACCACTTTGAAACTCCCGAGCTCGTCTCGCACCGTATCGACGTCTGTGCCTGCCTGCGCAGGCAGGTGTCCCGGATCATACAGGTAGGAGGCGTCATGGTTAATAACGCCAACGGTGAGCCCGAGCATGGAGTAAATTTGTCCCATCCATATCGCGTCGCGGCGTGCGAGGTAGTCGTTGACTGTCACCACATGAACGCCTTTTCCCAAAAGCGCATTGAGGTAGGTGGGAAGGGTTGCGACAAGCGTCTTTCCTTCACCGGTTTTCATCTCAGCAATACCACCCCAATGAAGCACAGCACCACCAATAAGTTGCACATCGAAGTGCCGCTGCTTGAGGGTCCGCTTCGCCGCTTCCCGCACAACCGCAAATGCTTCAGGGAGAACATCGTCAGGTGTTCCTCCATCGGTCAGACGTTTTTTAAGAAGCTCCGTATGAGCACGAAGGTCGTTGTCTGAAAGTCCTGAAAAACGCTCCTCAAGCGCATTAATAGCAGGAACAAGCCCTTGTGCTTTGCGCAGGAGCGCCCGCTTTTCTTTACTAAAAAGGCCCTGAAATAGCGCCATAGATTAGCGCATCATATCGAATTTCGCTTGCTCCCGCCATAAACGACAACACGCCGGATTGCTCCGGCGTGTGTTTTGAGATCGCTCTCGCAGGGATGTGCGAGAGAATGGAGTTAACGGCGACGTCGCGACGACTTGCGCTTCTTTGCTGCTTTGCGCTTTTTGCCGCCCTTCGCTGCCTTTCTTTTTTTCTTTGCCATTGCTCTAGATTGTTTGAGTATGATGCATCACGCTTCGACCGTGACGATAGAAATCATCACCGATGTTCTGATGCGATATGTTCATTATGCACGAAACAAACAACAAAAATATTTTGCAATGCACTCCGTGTGGATAACCCCCACACCAATTTTGCCGTCAATTTTTGCTGTTGACCCATTCACAGTAGCAAATTTCGAGTAATGCAATCATTCACGGTCGCCCATGTTCTACGAAAATCCAGACACAGCAACGGCAAATTTGGTGTGGGGGATAACTATGAAAGTACGTTTACCTCCGGCTCAATCGCAATACCCGTTTTTTCTTTCACGCATGATGCAACAAAGTCGGCGAAGGCACGAATATCCTTCGCGGTCGCTCCTCCTGTATTGACGATGACGAGTGGCTGTCGCTTGAAAGACTCCACCGGTCCATGTGTCACGCCTTTTAGGTTACATACGCGATCAAGAAGCCATGCAAGTGAAATCTTCTCTCGCCCCTCCCCTGCGGGGAAATGAGGGACATCAGGAAAACGCTCTTGGAGTTTAGCGAGATGCGTTGTGGTAATAATGGGATTCTTAAAAAAAGATCCAGCAGTTCCAAACTTTCGAAGATCGGGGAACTTGCGGCTTCGAATCTCAAGTACTGCCGTTCTAATATCTAAAAGCGAAGGAGTTTCTTTGTGATTTTTGAAGTGCTCTCGGAGATCGCGATAGTGAAGCGTTGGTGCGGCATTTCGCGACAGTCGCATTGTCACAGCGGTAACCACGTAGCGTCCGGGCTCCTGTTTAAAAAAGCTGTCCCGATACCCGAAGCGACAATCCGTGGGAATAAAACTATGTGTTTCGCCATTCTTTATTTCAAGAACTTCGACTGTATCAATGACGTCTTTTATCTCAACGCCATACGCACCAACATTTTGAATGGGGGTCGCGCCAACGGTACCAGGGATTCCGGAGAGATTCTCAAGACCCCAAAAGCCTTTGCTGACACAGTCAGCAACAAGGCTGTCCCAATTCTCACCAGCCCCGGCGGTCGCGAGTATGGTGCCATCGGGTTGATCGGAAAATTGTTTTCCCATAATCCCAACCTCAATAACAAGGCCTTTCCACCCCTCATCTGGCGCCAGAATGTTTGATCCGGTCCCCATAATAAGAAGCGGAAGATTCTTATCTTTCGCGTGGGTAATAAGCGCCCAAAGTTCCTCGCGGCTCCTCGCGACTGCAAAAAAACGAGCCGGGCCTCCTACCCGGAACGTGGTGTGGTTGTTAAGCGGAACGTTCTCTTCTATGACCATGGTGGTTGTGCCAAGAAAGGGGGACGGGGACGAGCTCCAAGGTAAAAGTCTATGTGAGTGCCACCGTCCCCCTTTCCGGGCGCAAACTAATACGGTTTTCAAAGCATAGCAAAAATCAAAAAACATGGCATTCGCGCCTGGATGCAGTGCGCGAAAGCAAGGAATGGTTGCCCGCGAGCGGTAGAGAGCTACCGTAAGCGGGTCCGTGACGCAGCTGACAAAGCAATGCGCCAGGCTCGGATGCCTTGAAACGAAAAGGCCGCCCGAAGGCGGCCTTTTCGCAGACTTTCATCAGAGCCCATTTTGGGCACTCGCAAACCAGTATAGCAAAAAGAGGCAAAAAGGTCAACCGTTAGTCTTCTCCAACGCAAGATGACACCCAAATCGGGGACGATTCTAGCGTAAAGGGAGCCGAAAATGGCTCCCCACGCGAAGTCGCCGTAGCATGCC
>SBAW01000024.1 GCA_005239955.1 bacterium
AAGTAGAGATTTCGGTTGCGAATGATGTGCATATTAGTTACGGATTCCGCTTCTCATGAGGAATCCTGCAATGCCCTTCCCTTCCTTAAACCCAACCGCAAGAAGGAGGCTGCGCGACACCAGGAGCGCTGAAACGAGCGAGAGAACGGTACCGATGATGAGCGTAAAGGCGAAGCCTTCAATAAAGACGTCACCAAACCAAAAGAGGATAACGCCACAGATGATGTTGATGACGTTCCCGTCGCGAATGGAACTCCAGGCGCGCGAAAACCCTTCCTCAATGGCGTCATAGGGCTTCCGGCCAGCGCGCAATTCTTCTTTGAGGCGCTCGGCAATAAGGATGTTGGCGTCAACCGCGAGGCCAATGGAGAGAATGAGAGCAGCAATACCGGCCGCAGTAATGGTGACCGGAATAAGTTTAAAGATCGCGAGCATGAGGATGATATAGATAAGGAGGGAGAGTGCGGCGACGAAGCCCGGCAGACGGTACCACAAGAGCATAAAGAGTGAGACCGCCAAGAGACCCACAAATCCTCCCAAGACTCCTGCCTGCGTTGCGCGCTCGCCAAGTGTTGCGCCAATAGTTTGTGTTGAAACGAGCGAAATGGGAACCGGGAGCGCACCAAAGTTGAGATTACGCACCAGAAGGCGGGCCTCATCTGGTGTAAAGTTTCCTTGAATAATGGCGCTCCCCCCATCAATCTTTTGGCGAATGACCGGAGCCGACTGGAGTTCACCATCAAGGAAAATGGCGAGGAGGCGGCCAACATTCTCTCCCGTTATTTTTGCGAAGAGCTCGGCACCTTGAGCGTCAAAATTAATAAGCACCACAGGTTCGTTCTGGAGACCCGTCCCACTGCCATCGCCAAACTGGAGCGCAGCGCTCTCCAGGTAGCGGCCGGTGAGCCCTGTATCCGCAAACGCTTCCCCGTTGAGGGTTCCGTCATCGTTGACGAGCTTCTCTTCAAAGCCCGCTTTAATGAGTTTGAATTCAAGAAGCGGCGTTTCTCCAATGATGCGTACCGCCTCCGCAACATCGGTTACGCCAGGAAGCTCGATAATGAGGCGATCGGCCTCGCCCTGACCCAAGGTGCCACTTCGCTCCACTTGCACGAGCGGTTCTGAGACCCCGAAGAGATTGGTACGCCGCTCCACCACATCGCGAAGCGACGCCATGGCGTCGCTTCGGTTTCCCGCCTCAACGCCCGAGAGATTGGCTTGATAGACCAAATGCGTGCCGCCTCGCAAATCAAGACCGAGTTTAAACGCAAATGACGACGGCACGCTTTCGGTTCGGTAGACGAAATATCCCACCGCCACGGCGGTAAGGAGGATGGCGATTGCGGCTATGCGTGGCCACATACGCCCGCCATACTAGCAAAAAGGCGAAGGCCGCACCATCATGAGCGCACCGTGGCCAAGGTGAGCAGATTTTTGTAAATCATCGCAACGGCAACGGGTCCCACGCCTCCCGGTACCGGGGTAAAGACACTCGCGATGTCGGCACAGGAAGGATGCGCATCGCCAACAACCTTCCCCGCCGATTCGCTGGTACCCGCATCAATGAGCGCAACACCTTTTTTGAGCATCTCCGGCGTCACAAAGCCCGGCTTCCCTACTCCAAGAACGACAATGTCGGCTTCTTTAAGTTCTTCCATCGATCCCTGCCGGCGCGTCACAGTCGAAACGTTGGCGCCACATGTTTTAAGCAAAACGGCCGCAGGCGCGCCGACGAGTCTTCCTGCCCCCACCACAACCGCACGTGCATTTCTTTGGGGAATGTTTGAACGATCAAGAATTTCAAGAACCGCAAGTGCAACCGGTGCATGGACGGGCCGGCTATCTTCGGAGATGGTTGGGTTAATCGCGTCCACATCCTTTTCTGGAGGAATAGCTGCAAGGACTACCTCGGTGTCAACCTGTGTTGGTAGAGGCAGCTGGACAATGAGTGCATCGGTATCTGCCACCATTCGCTTGGTTTCAACAATAACTTCTTCTGTGGTCGCTGTTACGGGCAGATCATGCCGTACCACAGTCACTCCAAGACGTTTTGCTGCCCGGGTTTTAATACGCACAAATGACTCAATAACGGGGTCATGCCCGACCACAATAATGCCGAGCCGGAGAGGCTCGGGCAACTTCTCCATAGCAGCCGTAAGCTGCTGATAGATATCTCTTGCAATCGCCCTGCCGTCGATAATCATCCGGTAGTGAAATTTCGGCTTGATAAATCGATGGATGATGCGGATTTGATCATAGGTGGCATTGTGACGATAGATGGCATTTGGTGCAACACGCGAAGCGCGAGCCGAAATTCTACTACGGGATCATGTTACGAAAGTCCGAATGCACGCTTCAGCGCCGCAATACCCTCTTCAAGACGCACGGTCGGCGACCACCCGAGAAGTTCCTTGGCGCGGGTAATATCAGCTTTGGTATGCGCCGGTTCATGGCGAGGTTCGATGGATATAGTCTCGCCGCCGATCATAGCAGCAAGATCACGTATCGAAACATTTCTCCCCGCCCCAATGTTGAGTACTTCTCCTTTCCCGACCGCGTCACTTTCCATTGCTAAAAGATTTGCTCGTACGACGTCCGAGACATGCGTAAAATCGCGGGTATTCGTGCCATCTCCGGTGATGGTAAGCGGTTTCCCATCCCTCTTTTGTGTAAGGAATTTTCCAATAACCAGCGCATAGGGACCCTCGGGATCAAAACGTGGTCCATAGACGTTGAAATAGCGCAAACTCACGGTTGGCAGGTCATACATCTCGCTCCAATTCGAGCACAAGAGTTCGCCTATATGCTTCTGAAGACCATAGGGGCTTTTAGGGAGTGCCGGCAAGTCTTCAGAAAGTGGCAGACGCTCCTGATCGCCATAGGCCGAACTCGAGGCTGCATAGATAACACGTTTCACTCCTCCTTCCTTTGCCGCACGCAAGACAGAGGCCGTCCCCTGAACGTTGACTGAGTACGTGAGGAGTGGTTGCTCAATTGAATATTGTACGCGCGGAAGCGCCGCTCCATGAAAGACATAGGTGGCTCCGTTGATGATGGGAGCGAGTTTGTCATAATCGCGAATATCAACCTCGTGATAGGTAGCGCCCTCGTGGATTCGATCCTCTCGCTTTCCACCGGCATAATTATCGACAACGTGGACGTCAAACCCTTCTTTGAGAAGCGCCTCAACAAGATGAGAGCCGATAAACCCGGCTCCTCCCGTAACAACGACTTTCTTTTTTGTAGCCATAGATAGATATTTTATCAGTACATACTTCAAACGCCGCTTCGTGACAAAAGGGTGCGAATGGTTTTCAGTGCAATGTGGAGATCGAGGAGAAGCGAGCGATGTTTAATGTAGTAGAGGTCGTAGGAGAGTTTGCGACTCGTTTTGACGCTATCGGGCATGCCTTTGGGTGGCAATTCACCGTCCTTAATTTGCGCCCAGCCAGATACCCCCGGTTTTACCAGGTGACGCAAGTTGTAGTATGGCACTTCTTGTTCATATATCCTCGCTATAGAAGGTATTTCAGGACGCGGACCAACCAATGAAAGCTCGCCGCGCAGGACATTGAGGAACTGGGGAAACTCATCAATCCGCGTCTTCCGTAAAAACTCCCCCACCCTGGTGACCCGATTTTTAGCATGAAGGGTGGGGTCACCTTTATCGTCGAAAAGCATGGTGCGAAACTTAATGAGTTTAAAGAGCCGTCCATCTTGTCCGACACGCTCCTGGAAAATGAAAAGCGGACCCTTTCCCGAAAGAGCGATCGCGACCCCGGCAGTGAGAGTAAACGGAAGCGTCACCAGAAGACCAACAAACGCGCCGCTGTAATCAATAAGTGCTTTGAGCGCTCCATAAAGTACCGTTGCAGTCTTAAAGGTTTGCTCAAAAAACCAGTGGCGCCGTACGAACGAGAGTGGAATGCGCTCAAAAATGTTCTCGTAGAGACTGCCGACGTCAACGAAACGTACGCCGCGAAGCATGAGCGTGTACCAATTGGGAAGCTTCTCTTCAAGAATGCCACCCTCAGTGTCCATCACAACGATTTGGACGCCCCCGTCTCGCACGCGCGTCGTAATGTAGGACCCCAGCGACGGATCACGAAGGTCCTTGTAGCGCAGAAGAAAATGCATCGTATACCTTGAATTCGCATTGATTTCAAGGTAGAGCTCCTCATGTTCCGGGCTGTCGCCGACCAGTATGGCGCCATAGCGGCGACGCGATCGCAGGAGCGAAAAAAGCCACAACCGCCAGAGTAAGATGAGCGCCGAAGAAAAAAGAAGGTAGAGTGCCAAGGTGATTTTTGGTGTGATACCAAATCCGGTAATAAAGAAAAAGAACAGTGCGGCAACAATAATGTTGATAACCTGTGCCGTGAGAATGGTCTCTCGGAGCGCTGCTCTAAGCACCATGGTGTGCTTGTCATAGAGGCCCGCGATAAAAAACACGATAACAGAAAAGAAAAAGAGTAACGAAAACGGCGTCAGATGGTTATAGAACACATCAAGTGAGGGGAGCGCAAAAGAGCGCGCGAAAAGCGCTAGCCACAGCGCACAGACGAACGCCGCGACGTCGCCTATGAGCAGTACGAAAAATTCTCGCCTCGTGATGCCGTACATATAACCCGCGCATTGTATAACAGTATTTCGCTCTGACAAGATACACGATCCTATAGAGTAGACTAGAGAGATATGCGTGTCCTTATAGTAGTCACGAAAGGAACCTTAGGAGGCGCCCAACGGTATGTGTTTGATATCGCGAGTGCCGCAAAAAAACGCGGCATCAAGGTGACTGTTGCGCACGGCACGGGAGGTTGGCTCGGAACCGAGCTCGATCGCATCGGCGTAAAACGCATCACACTCCCTCATCTCGGACGCGATGTGAAGGTGCGTAATGACCTCGCTGCCTTCGTTGAATTGTGGCAAGTAATTTCCCGTGAACGACCTGAGGTACTCCACCTCAATAGTTCAAAAGTGGCAGCGATGGGGGCGTTTATCGGGAGGCTTCGTGGCGTTCCACGCGTCATTACAACCGTCCACGGGTGGGCCTTCCATGAACACCGCAACTCTTTTGAGCGTTTTGCTATTTTTCTTATTCAATGGCTCGCCACCCTTCTCTCCCACCAATCGATAGTCATTTCTTATGCTGACGTACGTGCGGGGCAGCGTATGCCGTGGTGTAAGAGAAAAATAACTCTCATTCACAATGGCGTCGAACAATTTGGACATTTGGCGAAACAAGAAGCCCGTGGCGCACTCTCTGCACATGCGCGAAACATCCCTCGCGACGCACTCTGGGTTGGTACGGTGGCAGAGCTTACCCGCAACAAAGGCCTCGATATTCTCATCCGAGCCTTTGATGAGTTTGCACGAAAGAACGTCAATGCTCATCTGGTGGTTGTAGGAGAAGGTGAGTTATGGGGAACGCTCACGGCGCAGGCGCGTGATTCTCATGCGACAAAACGCATCCATCTGGTATCCCTAAAGCATCAGGCGGCGCGAGAAATTCTCAGTGCGTTTGATATCTTCGTTCTTTCCTCGCGCAAAGAAGGCCTGCCGTATGCACTATTGGAGGCGGGACGAGCGGCGCTGCCGGTTATTGCAACACGGGTGGGTGGAAATTCTGACATCATTGAACATGGGGCATCGGGTCTTTTAGTACCCCCTGAAGATCCGCACGCACTCGCGAGCGAACTTTCGAGCCTTGCACCTAACGTACCAATGCGCGTTGCGTTTGGACGAGCGCTACAGAGTCGTGTGGGATCTCTCTTTACGCTCTCTCGAATGGCCGAGGAGACCTTTGCACTCTACGAGCGATAAGTCTCTACATTCCCAAGAATTCGTTTTTCATGTCCTCTTTGTGAACTGCCCGGCTGTAGCGACGCATGCCCATGAGGATGCCGAGTGCGACAAACTCAGTGATGAGATGCGAACCTCCGTAACTCATAAAAGGAATCGTGGTGCCCGTAACGGGTAGGAGTCCTACATTAATCCCCACGTGAATCACAATGTGGCTCATAAAGTAGATTGCGAGACCAACGCCATAGAGGACTTCAAAATTGGTAGCGCCTCGCATCGCCGCCGCCAGGATCCGCACAATAACAATGCCATAGAGCACAAAGAGGAGGGTGACGCCGACAAAGCCCCACTCCTCCGCAAATGCAGCGAAAATAAAGTCGGTCTCATACTCAGGCAAAAATTGGAGTTTGCTTTGGGTGCCGTACCCAATCCCCTTTCCCCACCATTCTCCTGATCCAACGGCAACGGTTGATTGGTACGCGTTATAGCCCGCGCCATGAAGATCGGTTAAAGGATGAAGGAATGTGAGGATGCGTTGTTTTTGATAGTCTTCAAACCCAAACGACCACAGGAGAGAGAGGGCCAGAGTTCCCAGAAATAAAACACCAAGAAGGTGCTTGGCGGAGATCCCTGCAAGGAGCACCATGCCAAACCAAATGGCCACAATAATGATCGCTGATCCAAAGTCTGGCTGGAGAAAAATGAGGATCGAAAGGAATCCCGCGTAGGCACCCGAGACAATAATGTGGCGGATGTGTGCGATCTCGACGTGGCGCCTCGAGAAGTATTTCGCCAAAAGAAGAATGAGGACCAATTTAACCAGATCGGTTGGCTGAAAATCAAAAAAGCCAATATCGAAACGGCTTTGTGCTCCTTTGGTTATTTCGCCAAGTCCAAAGAGAAGAATAAGTAGTCCAGACGAGACGACAAAAAGAGCCACAATGACGTCACGACGTCGAAGAAACCGCCAATCAATGAGGCTCGCGAATACGAAGGCTATGAGCGCCACGGCGCCCCAGATGAGTTGTTTGTCAAAGAAATAATTGTCATCTACGAACGAGTTCATAGTGACAAGGCCGGCTGCCACAAGAAGGACGCTCGCACCCAAGAGAACCCAGTCTATATGGAAGAGTCGTGGGAAAAGACGTGCAAACATGGGGTTAGAACCTATCCCAAAAATAATCGCAAAGAAACTCCCATTCCTGACCGCTCGACTATGCGGTCAGGAATGGGAGTGCTTGCCTGCTCAACGAGCAGGCTTTCTACTGCAAATCGCTCATCACTCATCGTCGAAGCACCACTTCGCCTCTTCGCGCTTCGCGCTTGTCGTGACGAAATACTGCTGTTTCGCATAGGCATTCTTTTCGAGGTAGGTTCTAGCCTACCCTAAAAAGGAACGGGGTGCGATTCCTCTTTAGAGTGGTGGGAGTGCAATGAGGGGGACAATTTCGCTCCGGCTCGGCCTCCCCTCAAACGGAATGGGCCAGGTAAAGACAAGCTCTTCCCTCCCATCTCGCGGGAGTGAGGGCAAGATGGTTTGGGAGGCGCCAATCGCGTTGTCGCTCGTGTCATAGATAATAGCGGTCACCAACTGCGCCGGAAGCGTTGCTCGCGTCGTGTTTTCAATGAGCGTCGTAAGGCGCGGGGCCGTTTGTTCATTTTCCAGGCGCGACTGTGCCACACGAATGGGGGAGGTTGGTGTATCCATACGCTCCCACTCGACGGGGCGGTCAAACTCAAAAAAAGTTTGTCGCGGAGTGCGGCTGCCGGTTGGAATATTCGCATAAAAGACGGCGGTCACACTGTTAGGGGCGAGCGGTGTTTCTCCTTCTTTGATGGCGACAATGACATTTTCTTCATCAAAAAGTTTAATGACGTAATGCGCACTACGTGTCCCCGCGCCTTGGTTTTGGTTTTCAACATAGGCAACCGCGCTCCAAAGACCCTCTTTCACTTTAAAAGAGCGGCTCCACTTGATAATGGGCGCCTGCGCCTCGTGCGGACAGATTTTGACGCACGCGCCCCCACAATCAATACCCGTTTCCATCCCGTTACGAATGCCATCGTCACATGTCGCCTCACGGTAGAAAAAGAGAAACATCAAAAGCGCAATCGTGATAAGCGAGATGGTCCCGAAGGTAACAAGGTAAAGATTGCGACGGCGCGAGGCCCACGACATATAAAAAGTGTAACACCACACGCACAAACGCGCCTCCGTACGGAGGCGCGTTTGTTACTTTCAGTGCTTTAAACTGGCGGCTACCTATTGCCGAGCGAGTGAGTGAAATGGCTCGCGTGCGTAGACATTTCCGAGCGAGTGATGGCTATATGGTATGCCATACTCTTGCCCCGAAGGAGTACCATCGGCGGGCTGAAGCAACCCCGTTGCTTCAGCCGGCTGCACTTCTGTGCCTGTCCCGTACTAAAAATTTCGGTACACTGTACCCGGCATCTAGCTACTCTTCCCCCGAAGGAGTACCATCGCCACTAGTGGGCTTAACTGCTGTGTTCGGAATGAGAACAGGTGTGTCCCCACCGTTAAGACACCGAGAACGGTACACCGAAATTTTTTAGTACTGGGATTCGGAATTGTAGGGTGTGTCACGCATCATTTTCTGCTGAAAATGTGCGCGACCCCGCCTCGTCTGCCTTCGCAGACTCCGGCTGCAAAACACTCCGTGTTTTGCCCCCACCGCCAAACCACCAGATTGAAGCACTGAAAAACAACACACATTATTGCGATTCTCACGTTCCCAAGTGGGATCGGATCATTAGTACTCCTTGGCTAAGCGCGTTACCGCGCGTACACCGAGAGCCTATCAACGTCATCATCTCTGACGATCCTTAACGATTCCTCATCTTAGGGTTGGCTTCCCGCTTAGATGCTTTCAGCGGTTATCCATTCCCGACTTAGCTACGAGGCGATGCCGTTGGCACGACAGCCCCCACACCAGAGGTCAGTTCATTCCGGTCCTCTCGTCACGTACATCCGACTTCGCTCAGTATCGTGAGCCTGTCGAACGATATCCCCCACTTTCATGGAGCGTAGACTATATCTTCTTCCGTCCGATAGGTATCGGCGAGGAAGGCGGCATCTTACCTGTATGAGCCGTCGCTCTCTGTGGAGCGATTCGCCGTCATACAAGTCCGAGTGTCTTTCAACTCAAGTCGTTACGGGGTCAAACCAAGAACCGTAAGCAGCTCTGGTAGCGTTCTTTTGCGCCTTGTTGCGTAATTCTCATTTTGAATCACGAGCATAAGCGCCGCTAACCGTCTCAGCTGCTTTTCACCTAGCTTTTTGTGTGGAGATTCAGAAAGAATATGTGCCGCCGTATACAGGGCACGTGCTTGCGCACGTTTAAACCGTATATGCGGCATGAGCATACGGAGTATGTTCCGTACTTGGGCATGCCCGTTTACTCGGAGCTCGGTCATGCCGTCGTTTCGTCTTGAAACGTAGCCGATACCAAGCACCTTTTGAATCCAATACAACTCTTTTTCATGCCGAGTATCTTGATAGAAGCAGATCGTAGTCATGAAGCGTCGCTTCAGGGCTCCATCTTTTCGCTTTTTGATTTGGAGCATCAGACTACCATCGCCATCAAGAAAACCGGCAATGTACGCTAGGGATGTTTTTGGTCGACTTCCCACGGTATTATCGTATCGCTTTTCTGGTCCTCAAGCAAGTCTCTTATCCACGGACTAGGGGGATAAAAGACTCTCGGACCAAAACGCGATAGACGACTTCACCGTTATAAGCCGCATTGTCATCGCGCATCTCTGCGCGAAGTAGCAATTTATTTACTAGGAACGAATCCCTTCAAGAATCAACGCCTGCAGTAGATAGGAGACCAACCTGTCTCACGCATGTTCTCACAGATTGCTCTGTGCATTGGACTGTAGCTTTGTCTGCGTACGCAGACATCTGACGTTCAGTCTCTACGGGTCGATTCTTATCACTCGTGGTGAGCGAAGTCGAACCATTCCCTCGGTATAGCCCTTCGCTTGCGCTCAGGATTCCACCGATATTAGTCAGCTTGTTTGTACTGATGCGCAATGCGCAGAAGTACAACCGCCGTGATGTGATTGGTTTATCTTTTTGATGACGAAAAAACATTTTTTAACGATAACTCTCTCAATGGGATTCAGACTGTCCTGAAGCGAAACGTATTTCGCTGAAGGACGGTCTGAACCCAGCTCGCGTACCTTTTTAATTGGCGAACAGCCAAACCCTTAGGACCTTCTCCAGCCCCGGGATAAGGTGAGCCGACATCGAGGTGCCGAACTCCGCCGTCGCTCTGGACGCTTAGGCGGAACTAGCCTGTTATCCCCAGAGTAGCTTTTGTCAGATGGTCTTCCGCCGCGTCTAACGCGTACGGTCGGTTCACTATGTCCTGCTTTCGCACCTGCTCGGCACTTACGCCTTACAGTCAAGCCCTCTTATGCCATTGCACTATCGGCACGGTTTCCATCCGCGCCTAGAGGACCTTAATGAACTCCTCCGTTACTTTTTAGGAGGATAGCGCCCCACTAAAACCGCCTGCCAGATACTGTCTCCGCTCGTTTTTGCCGCTCGGGTTAGTGCATACAACTAGAAAGAATGGTATTTCACTGACGAGTCCATACCAGCCGAAACCGATACTTCAATCTCTCCCATCTATGCTACGCAGTCACGTCGTATACACAATATCAAGCTACAGTAAAGCTTCTGGGGTCTTTTCGTCTAACTGCAGGTAACCGGCATCTTCACCGGTACTGTATTTTCACCGGGCTGTTCTCCGAGACAGTCCCCCACTCATTACACCATTCGTGCGCGTCGGAACTTACCCGACAAGGTATTTCGCTCTTCGATACCTTCACGAAGGACTCTATCTTCATCCCGCAGTAGCGGGAGCATGGCGTTTGGTCTCTGAGGATTTCAAGAATTGAGATTTTTGCTTACGGTTCATCGACTCAATTGTACGAGCAATTAACCGCAAACCAGACATTGTGAGATGTCTCTTTTGATACACTAGCTTCACAATATCCGCGAATAACTCAAAATCTTTTTGTTTTGCAGTACGCAATCGATGTGCACGGAAGAAAGGAATTATTTTCTCCTGTAGGTCCACAATGGATCTCACACAAAAACGATAGAGATTCTCACGATGATTGTCGTATCGCTTATTCCGAAAGATTTTTCCACATTGGAAATATCGTTCGAAGATTTCAAGTGCTGGCAAGCTTTTCTGACCTTGTGTTATCACAAATTCAGGAAATACTTGCCATCCGTACTTAGTGGTTTTGTTTCGAAAGATGCTGACGGTAAAGCATCCTTCTCCGTCGGTAAATCCGACGATCCACTGCTCAATTCTTGACCTTTCCTGCTGATTAATCATCTATGGGATAAATATACCATAGACACTTTCTAGCATATGGCCATGTTTGGACTGACTATACATTGCTGTATAGCGAGGTAGCTTATTCGTTTACCATCCATAATCGTCCCAGTCCTACGCCGCACGTGCGCGTTGTGCGCACCCGCGGCATACCTTAGGACGATTATAGTTATCGCCGACATTCACCAGGGCTTATACAGCGTCAGCACAACATCTTGCGACATTGCACCGGCCGTAGTTGACCTTCTGGCATTGGTCAGGTGTCACCCCCTATACATCCTCTTACGAGTTCGCAGGGAGCTGTGTTTTTGGTAAACAGTTGGCAGGGGTACTTTCGCTGCGGCCCCGCCCCGCTTGCGCGGGAAAGGGCAGGCCTTATTCCGAAGTTACGGCCGCTTTTTTGCCGAGTTCCTTGGAGAACACTCACCCGTTCGCCTTACTCTTCTCGAGCAGACCACCTGTGTCGGTTTGTGGTACGGATTTAGCTGTCATGAGTTTAGAAGTTTTTCTTGGAAGCGTGCTTTGTCGATTCGCCACGGCCTAAACCGCGACTAACCGCAGGGCTCGCGATTGCCATTAAAGGCGGATGCCGGATTTGCCTAGCACCCTCACTTACCGCACGGACGCAAATCCAATAATGCGCCCGACATACTACGCTCCGTCACTCCATCACTGACAGCCAAAGTCACGGAATATTAACCGTGTATCCATCAGGTCCGGCTTTCGCCATACCCTTAGGACCGACTAACCCTTCGCTGATCACCGTTGCGAAGGAAACCTTGGTCTTTCGGCGTGCGGGGATCTCACCCGCATTGCGGTTACTTGTGCCTGCATTCTCACTTCCATGCACTCCAGTATGGGTCACCCCTTTACCTTCATCGCAGCATGGAACGCTCTCCTACCACGCCACCTCGACGGATCGAGATAGCATCCTCAGTTTCGGTACGACGTTTGAGCCCCGATTATCTTCGGCGCGAAATCTCTGGATGAGTGAGCTGTTACGCTTTCTTTGAATGATGGCTGCTTCTAAGCCTACATCCTCATTGTCAGAGAAATTTCACCTCCTTGTGATGCACTGAACGTCGATTTTGGGACCTTAACTTGAGATCCGAGCTCTTCCTCTTTTGACCACCGGAGCTTAGCCCCCGGAGTCTGACTGCATGCTAGTGGCCGCGGGTATTCGGAGTTTGATAGGATTAACGGGCTTTCGCTCTATTTAATCCTTCCAGTGCTCTACCCCCCGCGGGTACGGCATACGCTAGTCCTAAAACTATTTCGGAGAGAACCAGCTATTACCAGATTCGATTAGCTTATCACTCCTTACCACAGGTCATCCGATAGTTTTGCACGGCTAACCGGTTCGGGCCTCCCTCCCGCTTTCGCGGAAGTTCACCCTGCCCATGGCAAGCTCATCTGGCTTCGGGTCTTTTTTGTGCTACAGGGTCGCGCTATTCACACTCGCTTTCGCTATGGCTCCGGGGGTTCGCCCCTTAGCCCAAAGCAGCACAAAAAAACTCGCAGGCTCATTCTTCAATAGGCACGCCGTCGAGGTCTCGCTTGCGCTTAACCTCTTCGACTCATTGTAAACACATGGTTTCAGATCTATTTCACTCCCCTTATCGGGGTGCTTTTCACCTTTCCCTCACGGTACTAGTTCACTATCGGTCTCCGAGAGTATTTAGCCTTACCGGTTAGTTCCGGCAGATTCACCCGAGCTATTCGTGTCTCGAGCTACTCAAGAACGATAACGAGAGAGATGATTCCTTTTCGTCTACGGGCCTATTACCCTCTGGGGCTATGCTTTCCAGCATATTCGACTAAAAAATCATTTTGTAACTCTCCGCACGTATAAGGTGCCGTTATCGCCTTACAACCCCCAGCATCAGTTACGCCACTCATCTTTCGATAAGTAGCTTAGCTGAAGCTAGGTTTGGGCTTCGTCCGTTTCGCTCGCCGCTACTTAGGACATACCAATTGGTTTCTTTTCCACCAGGTACTGAGATGTTTCACTTCCCTGGGTATGCTCCGTGCGTCTATTGACGCTCGGTTCCTGTGATTTCTCACAGGAGAGTTTCCTCATTCGGAAATCTCCGGATCGAAGGTTGCTTGGCACCTCCCCGGAGCGTATCGCCGCCACGCTACGTCCTTCTTCGCCTCTCATGAGCCTAGGCATCCACCATGTGCTCTTGTTTCCACACTGGGAAACGTAAGAACCGCAATAATGTGTTTTGTTTTCTTTTGCTTCCCCGCATCGTGTCCGCAATGCATGGGAAGTTACAGTTACTTGTTATCCCGATAGTGAATTTTGCCGTTGATGCGCTTTGCATTTCCACGAACATACGGACCTTCGTTATAGATGGCGCGTAGTCAAAGATATGCAGAGTACACCGCGTCGCATCGAAATGCGACGGCAAAATCTACTACGGGATTGTTACCTTGAGCATGTCTGCTGTGATGCAGCATGCTCTTCCACCTCCGCATCAACTAGACCCCAAACGTTGTTTGAGTCAGATGCGTGATGGGATTCTGTTGTCAATGACCACGTTTGAAGTCAAGTAAAAATCGATGAGATGCGCGGCGCAGGCGAGGAGTGAACCGAGCAATAGTTGTCGCTATTGCGAGGGAACACCGGAGCCTGCAACAAAGCAGATCGCGATTTTCACTGACGTCGATATGAGAACAAAAAAACCGCTCTTGTGAGCGGCTCGGCTAATCTCGCATATGCGAAATCACCAAGGCCGCGCCGTGAGGTTTTTAATAGTAACCATATCGATAAAAAACAGTATATGCGCCGCGAAAACCTTTGTCAAATATGGGCGAAAATAGGCTTCGGGGGACAATGGTGGGGATAGTGGCGTTAGGCCGCACTCCCTCGTTTTTTAGGCCCAAAAGAAGGGGTTTTGTCATCCGAGATTGAGGGAGAGATATCCTTCCGCTCCGCTTCATCTTCAAGACGCGGCGCGGCGAATGTCTCCTCTTCCTCTCCCACACCAACAAAACCGCCGGCTTGAATGTTCCAAAGCTCGGCATAGAGCCCGCCGGCACGAATAAGCTCGTCGTGGGTACCGCTCGTCGCAACTCTCCCCTTCTCCATGACCACAATGCGATCCATAGAACGAATAGTTGAGAGGCGGTGCGCAATGACAATCGTTGTTTTTCCTTTCATAAGAGTGGCGAGCGCTTCTTGAATAAGACGTTCCGATTCGGAATCGAGGCTCGACGTTGCTTCATCGAGAATAAGAATGGGTGCGTTTTTAAGAAGCGCCCGTGCGATTGCAATACGCTGACGCTCGCCTCCGGAAAGCCTCACCCCGCGCTCACCGACATAGGTCTGGTAACCTTCTGGAAATTTTTCAATAAACTCTGTGCAGTGTGCCAGCCGCGCAGCTTCAAAAACCTCCGTATCGGTCGCGTCACGACGGCCGTAGCGAATATTGTCCATAAGGGTACGATGAAACAAAATGGGGTCTTGTGGTACTACCGCAATCGCATCACGGAGACTCTCTTGCGTGACATGCGCAATATTTTGTCCGTCAATAGAAATCATTCCGCTCCCAATGTCATAAAAGCGCAGGAGAAGTTTTATAACCGTCGACTTCCCTGCCCCGGAGGGACCAACAAGCGCAATTTTCTCGCGCGGTAGAACGGAGAGTGAGTAACCATCAAGAACTCGTCGTGTTTTTTTAAAATTAAAAGTAACGTTGCGAAATACAATAGCGCCTTCTTTGACAACGAGTGTGCTCGCCCGGGGCTTATCAGCCACTTCGTAGGGTTTCTCCATAATGGCGACCGTCTCCGCCGCGTCAGCAAAAGCCTCGAACATCCGGCGCATCGTGCTCCCCAGGTTCCAGAGCCGTTCAAACAAGACCAGGAGGTACGCCTGAATAAGTGCAAAATCGCCGATTGTGAGAACCCCTCGCTGCCAGAGTTTTATTGCGGCGAAAAAGAGAACGAATTGAATGACGAGCATAAGGAGGCCGGTAACGCCACGTATAGCCTCATCAATATTCCACGAGAGTACGCTCGCTCCCCGGAGCTCCTCGGTGACCTTCGAAAACCTTGCCGCTTCAGCTCTCCGCCCTGAAAAGAGTTTGACATTTGTCTCATTGGTAATGATGTCGGCGAGCACGCCGGTCTGCTCGGTATCTTTTGCCGATTTACGTTCATTGTATTTTTGCTTCCAGCGCGTTACGAGGTACTCTGCAGTCAAAAAGAGCGCGAGCCATATTGAAAGTGCTGCGCCAAGAAACACGTGACGATTGAAGAGAACGATCAAAATGCCCACCATAGAAATGGTAAGGGGGAAGAGATGGAAGAATACCTGATCATAAAATTCCTCGTATGACCGTGCGAGACGACCTACTCTGCGCACCAATGAGCCGGCAAAATTATGGACAAAGAAATCGTAGGAGTGACCAATCATATAGGAGAACGCGGCAGTAGAAAGATCGGCCATACCTCGTGCTTCGGAATACGTGAGCGCAACATGACTAATGCGCCGCCAGAACCATCCAAAGAGGCCAAGCAGGGATATGGTGATGAGGATTGCCAGGAGCGACTCAATGACGTTTGGCGTAGCGACGTCCGCCCCTGCCACAATATCGAGGAGTTTTTTAAAATAGAGCGGAAGGATGATTTCGGTGAGGTGGACAAGACATGCGCCGCCGAACACAAGAAGGAGGAGCACGGGGTGCCGTGCCGTAAACCCCCAAAAGAGGCGGAGAATACTTTTTATTGAAGCGCGTTCGTACATGGGAACCATCTTACTCTACGGCGTACGGCCTTCATGCGGGAAACGCATGAAGGCCGTCGCATCTTAATCGAGAGAAACCTAACCTATTGTCTCTTGGTGAGCGAGAGGCTCTTATTTGCCGTTCTTACCGACCTCTTGTCGCATCTTCTCGAGGAAACGCTGTGCTGCATCCTGGCCTCCGAGGCCAAACGCAAGACCGAACGCCAGCGAGATTGCAACGACAATGCCGGTAAAGAGCGTTTGGACGAAGGGAGTTGCAACACCTAGTTGTCCAAGAGCGGTGAGCGCAGCGAAGATCCAGATTGCCCACTGCGTGGTCGTACCAAGGAAGTTTGCTGACATCATCCCCGCGGCTTTTGCAGCCCCGGTGACGACATTGCGCATAACTTCCGCGACAACAGCGGAAACGAGTAGGATAAGAACCGCGACGATGACCTGTGGAAGGTAGAGAAGCACGACCTGCTGCAGGAAGACGTTGACTTGGCTAAGGCCCAAGACTTCAAGAGCCGTAACCAAGAAGACGATGATGACGAACCATTTCACTAAGGCGCCAAGGAATCCGCCTGAATTAAGTGAAAAGCCCGCGCGACTAAGAACTTCGTCGACTCCTGCACTCCTGAGTGCATTGTCGATCTTCACCGCTTTGACCACCTGCTCAATGACGCGAGCAAGGATCGATCCAATAAGCCAGCCAATGACGAAGATGACTATTGCGACAATGAGATTGGGCAGGAAGTTCACTACCCCTGAGAGCAGGTCCTGAAACGATTGCTGAAGGACCTCAAGCCATGTTTGCAATAACATAAAGGTTGTTGATATGCCGAAAATCCGGCATATGCAAGTTAGTAATGGATTCAGAGCTCCGTTCGCACGAAACGGAGGCTATCGACCTTTTACCCTCTTCATTTTATCAACTCTCCCCCATCCTCGGTGAGCATCCTGTGGATAGTCTGTTGAAATGGTGCGGAAAGGTTGTGGAGGCTCAGTTGAGACCGATGCGGTCAAACGCGACGCGGTGGGGATAATCAAATACATCCCGGACCAGTCGATCGTTAATCCCCATGCGATAGGTGAAATCAGGCGTTGAAAAAACAACGTAGCGCAACTCCCGTCCAAGCTCCGCCTCAACCGAGCGCATGATGCCGTCGAGTCGGCGCATTTTTATTCTGTCTCCCACAATGAGAAGGTCGATGCGACTATCCCACTCCCCCAAAAAGAGACCGGCCATCACAATGAGTTTAATTCTCCCGGCCTTCCCCACACGCTTTTTGAGCTCTGGCCCTGAAAGCGCACTACTGATAAGCAGCCGCTGAAGTGAGAGTGTGTACGGAAAGGCGCTGTGTAAGACGGCACCCGAGAATCGTTTTCGTTTGAGGATCTTCCTGCGCCGAGTGCGCACCAGAACCTCTCGAGCAACTCTTTTGCGCTTCAGAAGTCCGCTCGCAAGGAGAATAGGAAATTCTTTCCGAACTTCTTTGGGGGCGCTTTTGATGCGCACGGCTGCACCATCGGGATCGAACGCAACTCCTGGGTTAAAGAGAAAGAGACGCAAGAGTTTAACGCGAGTTCCCGATCCGAATAGCTTCCCTAACTGCGTAACGCCCATATATTCAGTATTGCGCCGATTGTACCACCGCTTGGGATGGAATCCAGTCAGGAAGGGGCGCGAGGGCTCCGTGTTACCGCATCGCTAAACCGAGCCACACGGACCATTTGCTCTACATCGTGAACTCGGACAATATCAGCCCCTCGATCAATCGTGAGAGCAACTGCGGCTCCTGTCCCCTCAAGCCGCTCTTCCATCGGGAGATTAAGCGTATACCCAACAAATGATTTCCGCGATGGCCCCACGAGAAGCGGAAATCCGAGGGATCTAAATTCGTCTAACCGGTTGATAATTTCGAGATTTTGTTCGACGGTTTTCCCAAACCCGAGCCCCGGGTCAACGATGATGCGGTCGGACGAAACTCCGGCCCTAAGAGCCCACGATACCGACTCCATGAGCTCGCGTTTAATATCTTCAATAAGGTTTTCATACACAACTCCCACATATCTGCCTCCCAGTTTGTTTTCTTGCTCAGCATCTTTTGGGCGACTGCGATTGTGCATAAGCACGAGGTAGACACCTGTTTCTGCCGCCACTTTTGCCACTTCTCTATCCATGCGAAGTCCCCACACATCATTAATAATCTGTGCTCCTACCGCGACGGCCTGCCGCGCTACTTCCGCTTTGTAGGTATCAATAGAAATAGGGACGTTGATGGTGCGCGAAAGTTCACGAATAACCGGAATGACACGCGCCAACTCTTCCTCGAGGGACACGGGAGTTCCTCCTGGTCGCGTTGACTCGCCTCCGACATCAATGATGTCAGCGCCCTCTTTCACGTGCGCCTGTGCTTGCGCCAGAGCGTTCGCTACCACATCGCCTGAAGACGTCATGACGCCGTCGCCTGAAAAAGAATCGGGAGTAACGTTCACGATCCCCATCACATACGTGCGCGTGCCCCACGAAAAGAGCGGCTCTTTCATAGAGAAATACCGGCAGGCCAGACCTGTCTGTGCCAATTCCCGAGCCCATCCAATAGTTCTTGTACTGTTTTCTTGCTTGGAAGAAGCACGAGCCGAGGATTAAGGTCGCGAAGCGGCACCAACACAAACGCACGTTCAGAAATTCGAGGATGAGGAATAGTTAGTTCATCTGTCTCTATGCACTCCGACCCATAGAACAAAATATCGATATCAATAACGCGAGGGCCGAAACGCTCTCCCGCTTCGCGCCCGAGCTTCATTTCTATGTTCTTTGCTTCCATGAGAAGCTCTCGCGGAGAATAAGTGGTAACGCCCTGACACACCATGTTGTAAAAAGCAGGCTGGGTGGTGAGATAGAGTGGTGCAGTTTCATACAACGGAGAGAGACGCTCAATCGTGACATGAGTCCCAAGGGCCGTCAGCGCTTGTTGGATGTTTTTCATCCGGTCACCAAGATTTGAGCCGAGGGCGAGATATACCGTTTCGGTCATGCGTAGCTCATAGTAGCGACCGAAGAAAAAGAAAACAACCGCGAACGGGCGGTTGTTTTCTTTTTGCCTGCGGCTGCAAGGTCTACTTTAATTCGACCTTGCCACGTGTTTTCTATTCGCCGTCGCTCATAGAAACTCGCGGCCCCACCTCACTTCTGAGCCCTACTGGGCTCAGCCTGCGGGCGTTCCGGTCGAAAAGTCCTCTAAAACAACTCCGTTATTTTAGCTCGACTTTTCCACCCGCAGCTTCAATCTTTTTCTTGATTTCTTCAGCCTCTTCTTTCTTTACCCCTTCCTTGAGGTTTGTCGGAGCGCTATCAACAAGATCCTTTGCTTCCTTAAGACCAAGGGCAAGTGCCTCTTTCACTACCTTAATAACTTGGATCTTCTGTGCTCCCCCATCCGCGAGGTGAATCGTAAAGGAGCTCTTTTCCTCAGCCGCTTCAGCCGCCGCTGCCGGTGCGGCAACCGCAACCGCCGCTGCCGAAACACCAAACTTCTTCTCAAGCGTCTTCACGAGTTCGTGAAGCTCGAGGACTGACATTTTCTCTACCTGGTCGATGAGTGCTTTGAATTTCTCTGGCACTTCAACCGTTACCTGTGCGTCATCTGCCATAACGTTATTGTTTGCTGTTAATTAACTGCCGCGTTTCTCTCTCATCCGATCAAGCGCCACGACAAAACCCTTAAGCGGCGAATTGATGAGGTAGACAAACTGTGTAATAAGCGAGTCGCGAGACGGAATGGTTGCGACACTCATAATGGCGGGCTTATCCATGTAGCGTCCTTCAAAGACACCGCCAAGGAGCGAGAGCACGCCCTCCACCTTCTTACCGAAGGCAAAGACTTCACGTGCAGGCGCCACCTGATCGCTGTCGCTCCACGCAAGAGCAAGTTCGCCCGGAAGCTCTGGCTGATTTCCTTCGTAGGACATTTCGCCAAGCGCTTTCTTAATGAGGGTCTTTTTTGCGACGAGGAACCGCACCCCATTCTCGCGAAGCTTACGGCGCAACGCCGTAATGTTCCCGATCGTGAGGCCATGGAAATTCACAAACGCAACCGCCTGCGCACCCGAGAGCGCGCCGCGGACTTTGTCAAGAATCTCCACTTTCTTTTGTTTATTAACTGCCATTGTTTTTTCTCTGGAATAAAAACAGCCAGAGTGCTAATCCCCTGGCATTAGAGTCGACCTTGCGTAGGGCTTATGGGGTGCCTACGGTCTTGAGGCCAGGTACAAGCATCTTAGCGGACAGAAAAATTTCGTCAATCATCATTGACTTTTCATGAAAAAATGGTACTATTGCTTGGTTGAGTTCACAATATCGGGGGTATAAACATGGACATCGGGTTGAGGAACGCAATCGCGGTCGATCTTGGAGGAGCGCTTCGAATCTGCCATCGACTGCGTGTCTTGCTATGGAAGGATTCGCAATTGGCGCTACGGCTGGTTTCTCTCGCCGATCGTGACGCTGAGTCGGACTCCACCCTTTTTGACGCGAGCGACCTGGAGACGCTGCGCGAATTGGACTTCTTTTATACGACAGCTACCGGCGTGTTTCACCAGGACATCCGGGCGGTCGTTCACGCAATGAATGTCCGCCTCCAAGGGGAACTCGTCGTATTCGATTATCCGGTGAAGCCGGATAGCCCCTACTACAACGTGTTCGCGGAAATCTTCCGCACTCCACATACGTTGGTTGCCTAGCGGACCACGGCCGGCTATCCCCCAAAGGAGCCGGTCGTTCGCTTTTCCACACCCTAAGGAAGCATCATTTTTCTTATTTGAAATACTTATTGTAGGACTATCATAGCGAGGGGTGCCATGAGTAGTGATGCAACTTCCCCCGCTGATATTCGGCTTAAAAAGGCCTGTGACGAGCTGCGACCTCAAGGCG
This sequence comes from bacterium, assembly GCA_005239955.1. Classification (GTDB taxonomy): domain Bacteria; phylum Patescibacteriota; class Minisyncoccia; order Phycocordibacterales; family SBAW01; genus SBAW01. Next base: position 20,849 of record SBAW01000024.1, read on the forward strand.
ACAAAGTAGTAGAGCGGTTCAAGGCGTGGGTCGGCGGCAATGATGCCGCGCCGATTGACGAGACTGAGCGTTCTCTATTCTTCGAAGCCGTCCGGACGTATCTCACTATCAGCGAATTTTAGTCAATGGGGGCCGGCCTTGGAGGACCGGCCCTGAACGTTTTTAAAGAAGAGTTGCTTTTTCGTTCTCCAATTTGTTATACAGAATGTATCCGGTCTTTTAGTTAGGGAGGCGGCCATGGCCACGCTAAATCGGAGGCGTGCCAGCGGCCGCCTCGCCAGAGAAACCAACAAACGGGGTAGACGCGCCCGCGAGTTCGTGAGGCACGATTTCGGTCGCGCCGCACTCGGGCGGTTTGACGCTGGGAGACCGGCAGACCGTCTCGAGCAGATGTTTTTCGCCACGCTCCGGACGTTCATCGGCCACAAACGCCGATGAACTCCAAAGCCAAAGGCCCGCGCACCGCGGGCCTTTGTACTATCGCGACCTTGTAATCGTGAGCCCGGGGATGCCGTTTGGAAGCACTGACGGTTTTCGTATTGTCACGGACACTTCAGTAACCTTGTTATCTTCTAACACTTTTGTAGCAATCTTTTCAGCAAGTGTTTCGATGAGGTAACAGGACTCGCCCTTAACTACCTCCTCGGTGATTTTCCGAAAGAGAAGATAATCAGCGGTATCAGAAAGAGCGTCGCTCTTTGCCGCCTGGCGCGTATCAAGTGTTGCGGTTATGGAGACCTCAAACTCTTGTTCGATGTTGCGTTCTTCGGGAAACACTCCATGAACGCCGGATATCTTGAATCCGTTGAAGAAAATTTTATCCATGATTACTCGACTGCTTTGATGGGAGCTGCAACCTCTTGATCAGCAGTTTGATACTCATTGGCAAGCCCGGCCGCCACAATGAGCGCGAAGGAAACGGCAAGAATGGTAACAAATCCGAAGAAGAATTTGAAGAATGTTTTGGTGAGTATCTTGCGCATGATTATTGTGGGGGTGCTTTGAGCTCGGCATCAATTTGACCAACAAGTCTGGTGTTTCCTAATGCAGCTGCGGCCGCACGCGCTTTGAGGAAGTATTCGCGCGCTTTGGCGTTATCCTTCGCGACATCGCGATAGTAGTTCGCAAACGGAATGAGGAGGTCTGTGTTGTTGGGGTTCGCGACAAGCCCCTCCTCGAGAGGCGCGATCATGGTTGAGGCATCGCTTTCGATGTTATAGCGATACAAGTAGTGAAGCTCGCGATAGGCGGCAATGAAGTCGGGTTTCAGCGCAACAACCTTACGCCAGTACGTTACAGAATCATCGTATTGTTTGAGCTCATACCGGTACATATCGGCAAGATTGCCATAAGCTGTTACTTCCTCTGGCCACTTTTCTATCACATAGAGGTAAATTTCTTCCGCGAACTCGTAATCGTACACGCCTTTATATTGGGCCGCGAGCTCAAGCCAGCGACTCATAAGCTCGGGGTTATCCCGGAGTTCCGTCTTTGCTTGTGCTACTTTTGCCGCCGACTCCTCTTGAACGGACTCCGGAAGGTCCGCGCGCGGCGTGTATGGATAATCAAGGTCAGGCGTCGTTTCGCGCAACAGCAGGTACCATGCCGCACCCGCTACGGCGAGAATAAGAACCGCGGCAATAAGATAACTGGTAAGGCTTTTTCGGGGAGCTTCAGGAGCTCCGGTTGGTTCTATGTCATTCATGGGAGCTATTTTACACCGACCTTTCACTTCAATCTAGCGAACGCTAAGTAGTTTGAGTTTTATGAAAATCGATATCAAATCCATATAACCGTCGCTCGTTCGGGAATGAAAGACTAGCCTTTCATTCCCCTCACTCTGCTAGGTTATGAAATGCGCGGAGAGGCGCGGAGTGGATGAGGGCCGCAACCTGCCTGCGCAGGCAGGCAAAGCAGCCAGCGTTTTCTGCGAGCGAAAAACAGAAAACCGCCCCTTGCGGGGCGGTTTTCTGCATTCTGACGACTACTACAAGACGTAGCCAGTCGGTTGCCAGACGAAGGTTAGTTCGTCGAGGTGAGGGAGACCGAACCCATGCTTGAGCTCGGGAGACCCTGAACCTGGTAACCGTTGGTGAAGTCGAGATCGTAGATCGTGTTCGCCGTTGTCGTTGAGATCGGCGACCAGATGAAGTCGTCGTTCGTGTCAGCGTCAACACCAGCGGGGATACCTCCCGTCGTCGCCGTCATGTTCATGAGCGTCGAAGCGTTTACCGGGAAGGCTGCATCGCCGAGGAGATCAACAGTGACCGTCTCAGAACCCGAGGCCGTCTCCGTGCGGTTCACGGTTGCCTGGAGTTCGAAGTAGCGCGTTGAGCCCTTCGGAATGATGTAGGTCGTCGTTGCCGACGCCTTATCCATGTACACCTCAATCACGACTGGGCGAAGCGCATCTGCCAGAGCGTCTGCGTTCACACCCAAACCGTTGATGTAGTTGTTGGCGTTGAGAAGACCCGTTGACGAGAACGTCGTGTCAGCCTGGCTGAAACCAGAGTCCGTGTAGGCGTAGAGGCCGTACGCAGACGTGGTTGCAGAACAGATCGAACAGGTCGTTGACGGGATATCGAAGGTCACTTTGAAGAGTGAGACATCGTTATCCACGGCCGTTACCTTGAAGCGGTAGAGCTTCTTGTTCGAGCCGTCAGTGAGAAGCGTCGACGAGAGATCCAACTTCGCGAGGACTGGGTAGCCCCTCATGATGCGGACTCCGGACGATGCGCTGTCGCTGGCTGCTGGCGTGACGTTGCTGCCTGAGGAAACACCGACACCGTAGTTACCGTTCGTGCCCTCGTTGTCACCGTCGTAGTCAACGACCAGAAGGTCGCCGGAGGCGGTGAGAGGACCAGAAGCGGTAATGGCGGCGATATCACCCTTGATGACGAGGACTTTCGAACCATTCTTGAGGACCCGGAAGGCGCCAGAAGCGATGGCCGAAGAAGTCGCGTTGTCACCGGTTGGGAAGACTGCGGTACCAATCAAGGTTCCTGCCTCGTCGTAGAGCTTCACTTCGCGGTTGACGAGGTCAACCGGCGTGTTTGAAGCAACGCTCGAAAGCTGGAGAGCAACTTGACGGATATCAATGTCTTCGTTGGTTGCCGAGTACTTGATGCGCGCGAGTTCAACCCCCGTCGTGCCAGAAGATACGATCTTGTAGCCTGGGCTGTTTGCATCAAGCGCTGGGGTGAGAGATCCACCAGAAGCTGCGGTCATGATCTGACCGGAACCGTCGGTGAAGGTCTCTGCAATGGTGGTACCGCTCGTGAGGCCCGAGACTCCCGTGAAGGAGCTGTTCTGGCCTGCGTCGATACCCCACCAGTAGGTACCCGTTGCACCGGAGCGAAGATCACACTTCATTGAGAAGGTCTTCGAGGTGCCCTTCGGGATCGTCACACCCGCACCACTGAAGGTGAGCGTCGTTGAGGACGCCGTGTCAGAGGTTGATGGGTTGAGCGTGTTGCTGTCGTTGAGGACCGTGGTGCCATCGTACATCTTGCAGTTCGTGAGGTCCGTGCGCGTACCGCTCGTGTCGTAGTAGAGCGGAACCGACGTGATGCGGACATCCTCACCGGAGCTCGTAGCGTCGAAGATGTAGCGAGCGAACTCAAACTGCGATGAACCGGCAATAACGGTCTGTGCGATCGGCACCGAGGAGACTGACACCGTGAGGGCGCCAGCTTTGACCGTCATCGTCGGACCGGTAAGGACCGAAGATGGCGTTGGTGTGATCGTGTTGCCTGTTACCTGGCCGGTAACGGAGGTCCAGCCTGAACCCGGCGTCGTCGACGCGGCGATTGTGTCGTTCGTGTCGAAGTCGCTGGAGAGTTTGGCCTTGAGCGTCACATTCGTGACACCAACCGGGAAGGTAACCGTGTCGGTGAAGGTCAGCGTGCCGTTAACGGCGTCAACGCCACCGTCGCCTGCGTCTTTTGGACCGGCGAGAACGGTACCATTTTGGTCAACCAAGGAGACGTTCGTCACGTCTGCGTAGGTGACTGCGGAGCCTGAAGATTCTACGTGGTAGAGGTTGAACACCATGGAGGCGACCGAAATCGGCTCGCCTTTGACGTCAACCGCAAACCCCGCGATTGTCTGGTTGTTCTGATTTGACGAGATGTTCTGGGCGGAGACACCGGTCCAGACGGAAACCGTCATGGAACCAGTCGAAACCGTGACCTGGAACGCATCGTAGTAGTAGTCGTCAGCGTTGTTGACTGCGCCGCTATCGGCAGACGCCGCAGAGCTCGCGAGCCCGGCCGTAATGCCGTAGCCGAAGGTTTCGCCGACCATGTAGATGTCGGTTCGCTTCGCGATGTCGAAGTCTACCGTGCGACCTGAGCCAGAAACGATGTCGCCCTTGATCGTGATGTCCTTGCTGGCGCCCTTATCAATGAGGATACCGTTACCGGGGAAGACTGTTGTGTAGTACTTGCCATCTGCCGAGACAACCGTGTCGTACGACGTGCCATCAACCGTCGTCTTGACGTTTTTGATGTCGTTGTTGGCAGAGGCGGAGCCTGTCTGGTTCCAGCGGATCGACTTGAGAAGAATCTTCTCAGCCGAGCCGGCCGTGAGCTTGATTGACGAGAAGTTGTAGTTCAGCGTACCAACTTCCTTGGTTTGTGATGCACCAGGATCAAGCGCGCCGCGCGCAGCCGTTACCGAGCCAAGCGTGAGCGTTGTGTTGATCGTGTGGTTCGCACCGACGATCGGAAGTGACCCAACGACTGACGCCGAGGCATTGACCGCGACAACAGACATGGACATGACCGCACCAGCTTCATCGCCCGATGACGAGCGATTGACCGCGATCGTAAAGGTTTTCGATGTACCCTTTGCAATCGTGACTGGCTCACCGACCGTAGTCTGGTGATTGCTATTAAGCGTGCGAGTCACGCCGATCTGAGTACCGTTCTCATCGAGAAGCATGACGCCTGAGACGTTGCCGTCTGAAGCGAGGCCGGTGCGCTCGGCGACGACGCTGTTGAGCGTCACATCGCCGTCAGCACCTGCGGTAACCGTGAAGCGAGTGAACGGAACGCGTGTCGCACCGCGAGGCGCGATCGAGTTCGCCGGCTGGCTAGCCGCTGTGACCGTGAGGCTCGTGCCTGCCGACGGAGTCGGAGTCGGGCCCGGAGTCGGGGTCGGAGACGCCGTCGAGCAGAGGCTGTTTGCCTTTGCGCGGGACGATGCGAAGAAGTTACCGGTACCAAGTGAAAGGCCAACCGGTGTCAGGATGTCTGCAGTGTATTTCTGCTGGAATTTGATGACGGCTGCTTTGGTGAGACCACCGAAGTAGCTCGTCTCGCCTCCCGGAGAACCGGCGCCGGAGGCAGCAACCTGCGTATCCGACATCGTGTTGAGGAACTGCTGGAGCGCTTTGACATCAGCACCCGTTGAACCCTGTCGGAGATTTACCGAGAAGGTGTAGGGGCACGGAGATGCCGCTTCCGCCGTCGTGGTGAAAACACCACCGACAAGCGTGAGCGCAACAGCAACACCCACTGCGACCGCCGCGAACTTGAAGGCGGACGTGTGTGTAATGCTAAGACTCATAATTGAGTATATGTGTAAGTTCTAATGCTAATGACTGATTCCGACAGATACCTGTCGGATGTAATGAACACGGGATTCTCGTTTGTTTCGACCATACGAGACTCGACGTGCTGTTTTTGGCTGATACAGAACGCGGGTTAGGCGCCTCAGCTTTTCTCCACCCTCCCACGCCACTCTTGTTATCGACACGAGAAACGTGGGGCGAGTTTGCGTAAGTAATGACGGGAGTTTGACGTTACGGTTACATGAATCGGGACAGTGCTTCATTCCTCCCATGAGAGTTTCTGTTGACTGATATTCGCTATTGCCTAAACGAGCGAGGGTAATGAAAACTTGTTTTCATACCCCTGCGAGTAACGGCAATATGGAATTTCTTTTCCATATTCAATTGTCAACGAGCGTTTCCGCCCTCCGCTTACGGAGTCCGGCTGCCCGCTTTTCACCCCCTAAAGGTTTGATGAAACGTTTCTGCTTCACCCCCTGTTTACGTATGTGATGAAGAGCAAGCGGGACACGACGCACGACAAACTGCCGCGCCGTGGGCTCCCGCCATTATACGAGGCAAAGACGGGCTCCAAAGGCGACCGTGTGGATAAGGTTTTTTATGCCTGAGGCATAAGAGACCTTTGTGCTATCGCTTGTTGGGGAAATGAAAGCCTGCTTTCATTTCCCCCGCACAGCTCAGACAATAACAAACAGGCAGGAAAGGCCTTGGGGAGGCCCTTTTGCATGTTCCACACGTATCGGCACAGTACGAAAAAAGGGGCCAATCGTCAATTTTTTGGCCATATATATTGGTTTTGTCTAGATTAGGCTGTTTTGGCGAGGCTATATTGGCTCCAGCGACGCTCACCTTCCCTTTTGAGAGTCCCCCGAGAGACAAGGTCCGCAAGGAGCCTCTGGATCGTCTTTTCACTACACCCAGGGATGCCGTGAGCTATTTCCTTAATTCCGAGAGGCCCCTTCTCCCCAACAATCTTCAAAATGGTTACTTCTCGATTTTTCTTTTCAGAATGTCCTTTTTCCGGGAACTCAGAGGGATGCTTTTCAAGGACACTTTTGGGGGTTTTATAGGACACCTGTTCGGGATTTGTATGGAGCCTCCCTCTGATGACAGGAGCCTCACTTCTTGAGGGGGATTGTGGGTTACGTACTCCGGTGCTTGAAATATAGAAATTCGAATGGCTCGAAGAAGAAGTGCCCGGTATAGGTTCCATTCGGACCGAAAGGAGTTCGGGGGAAAGAATCTCCTCAGATGCTTCTCCTCCGGTAACTAACAGAAGATTTCGAAGCAGGTTCTCATACTCTTTTTCAAGGAGCGTAAAATTCATCCGGGAGGCACCTGGATTTGTCAAGGCAATACGACATAAAGAGCTTATTTCTTGGACTATTGCCAAAGCGTCCTGCCGTCGCTCATCCACCCCCATCCTCGAACGGAGGGCAAGTACAAAATCAAGAATGAGGGAGAGCGCAGAAAGCGAAGAATGACGAAGGTTCTGTTTGAGTGGATTTGATTCAGGAACAAGCTCGGTAACAAGAAAGACTGCACTCGCGAGCTTTTCTGCCTTTGCGTAAACAAAATAAAGCTTCCGGGAACTAGAGAAAAGACTGGCCTCCAGTGATTTATAAAGGACAAGATCCTTATCGGACTTTTGTTCATTCTTGGCGCTGCTTGTGTCCTTTATATCCATTTTGTCCTTTATAAGTCCTTGAGAAATTCAAGGACGTTTTGTCGGACAATTATATAAGGGACATTGCGCTCCGCAATACATTTCCTCATTAGGGAACAGCAAAAAACGAAGCGCAATACAGGCCTCGTTTCTGCCTCGTGACCTGCCGGCCCATGATAGTATTCCCTTGACATGGCAAAGAGACGACGAGGCAGAGAGGAATCAGCTTTAGAGAAACTATCGGCAGGCATAGGGTCAGAGACCGGACGCACCATACTCGCTATCTTCTTTTTCGTTGCCGGCATCTTCCTTACGCTCGGAGCATTTGGCGTTGCGGGGGTAGGCGGCGCCGCTACCTATAGCCTCCTCACGAGCGCGGTCGGGGTGGGGTATTTCCTCCTCCCTCTTTTCTCCCTTGGCGCCTCGATTCTCCTCATCCGGAACACGACTGCGGGGATTGGGAAGCTCAAAACCATTATGGGCATACTTGCACTCCTCGGAACCCTCGGGCTCTTGGGACTATTCAGTTCCCAAGGCGGCATCGTAGGAGACGCTATTGCAGCGCCGCTTGAGGGACTTTTTGATTTCTATGCCTCCCTCCTTCTTTTGGTAGCGACCGTGACCATTGCCCTTCTCATTCTCTTTGACGCCTCCCTTCCCCCAGAACTTTTTGCACTCCTCCAAAGCATGTTTACGAGACGAAAAGACAAAGAACGCGAAATAAAAATTACGGGCGCTCCAGAGGATAGTGAGGAAGCCGTTGATGACGAAGAGTTCGTCGACGATGAAACGGAGAACGATGACGAGGAGCCGCAGATTGCCGAGCCTCGTCCCCTTAAAAAGCCGATCATTATTTCCGGTAATGTGGGAGCGTACACTCCCCCTCCCCTCTCGCTCCTTGAACGCGATCGCGGCAAACCGGGAGTGGGCGATATTAAAGCAAACGCCAACATCATTAAACGCGCGCTCCAAAACTTTGGCATTGACGTAGAAATGGATGAGATATCGATTGGTCCCTCCGTCACACGGTACGCCATAAAACCGGCAGAAGGTGTGCGGCTTTCAAAAATTGTCTCGCTCCAAAACAATCTCGAACTCGCACTTGCCGCTCACCCGGTGCGCATTGAGGCGCCTATTCCGGGGAAATCGCTCGTTGGTATCGAAGTTCCCAATTCGACAAAGGTTACGGTCGGACTTGCGAATATGTTTGAGGCCGTCGACTTCCAAAATGCACCAAAGCCCCTCACGGTTGCTCTTGGTCGGGATATCGGGGGGGCTTCTCATTTCGCCAATCTCGCAAAGATGCCGCATATGCTCATTGCTGGTGCGACTGGTTCAGGCAAATCAGTTGCTATCCACGTCATCATTAATTCCCTCCTCTTTCGCAATTCCCCCGAGGCACTTCGGTTTATTATGATTGATCCTAAGCGTGTTGAATTAACGCTCTACAATAAAATCCCCCACCTCCTCACCCCGGTCGTCACTGATGCCAAAAAGGCCATCCTCGCACTGAAGTGGGCCGCGAAAGAAATGGACCGACGCTACGACATTCTCGAAGCCGAATCCGTGCGTGACATTGAGTCCTACCACACCAATGTCTATATTCCCGCAACAAAAAAAGGCACCAAGGGGGATGAGAAAGAGCGTGCGCCTGAACCCCTCCCCTACATTGTCATTATTATTGATGAGCTCGCTGACATTATGCAGGCCTACCCGCGGGAATTGGAGGCAGCGATAGTGCGTCTTGCGCAAATGAGTCGTGCGGTCGGCATTCATCTCCTCCTGTCAACACAGCGCCCGTCAGTGAATGTCATAACGGGTCTCATCAAAGCAAATATTCCTGCCCGTGTGGCGCTTCAGGTAGCATCTCAAATTGACTCGCGTACCATCCTTGACGGCAGCGGCGCAGAAAAGCTTCTGGGGGCTGGTGACATGCTCTATCTCTCAGGCGATATGGCAAAGCCGACACGCCTCCAGTCTCCCTACATTGGCGAAACAGAGGTGAAGAAAGTGGTGCAATTCATTGCGTCACATAACGATCCGGAACTCCCCAGCGACCTGGGGTTCACGGGTAGCAATGAATCGTCGTCGGTATCTGACGAAATGTTTTCCGACGTGGGAGAGGGGGACGACGACGAGCTTTATGAAGAGGCGCGCAAGGTAGTCATGGAGGCGGGGCGCGCATCAACATCCTACATTCAACGAAAACTTCGGGTTGGTTACGCACGCGCGGCACGTCTTATGGATATGCTTGAGGAGCGCGGCGTTATTGGGCCCCAAGACGGCGCACGACCGCGCGAAGTGGTGCAGGGCGGCGTGCCTACCGACGAGTCTGTATCAACATGAAGCGCTTTCCTGCCCGGTGGTACGCCGGCATGGCGGCTATCATTCTCTTTGGCACTGGATTGGTGGTATATACCGGCATTAAGGCAGGCCCGCTTCTCCGGGGTCCGCAAATTACCGTTACTTCCCCTGCCCCCGGAGCAGTTAGTAGTGGGGGGCGCGTTGCCGTCATTGGTACAGCTGAGAATGTCTCCTACTTGACGCTTAGTGGCCGTCAAATATTTGTCGACGAGCGGGGCATTTTTAACGAAGTAGTCCTGGTGCCATGGGGGTATACTATACTTGAGATTGTCGGAAGCGATCGGTTCGGACGAGAGACGAGAGAGTATGCAGAGATAGTCAGAAAATCAGAGTAATCAGAATAAAAAAATTATGGCAAAAAAAGATACGACCAAAGGTGAAGGAGGCAGTGTATCTCCGGCAGCGATTGAAGCGGCACTGCGGCAAATAAAAACAAAATTCGGCGAGGAAGCTATTATGAAGCTCGGCGAGCGACCAAAAGTCGCGGTGGGGGCCATCCCCACGGGCTCTATTGGTCTTGATTGGGCCTTGGGTATTGGCGGATTCCCCCGTGGTCGCATTATTGAAATTTTTGGGCCAGAATCATCCGGGAAAACAACGCTGGCCCTTCATGCAGTTGCGGAAGCACAAAAAGCGGGAGGTATTTGTGCCTATGTCGATGCCGAGCATGCGCTTGACCCTGACTACGCAAAACGTTTGGGGGTAAAAACAGATGATCTCCTTGTTTCGCAACCTGATACCGGCGAGCAAGCGCTTGAAATTGTTGAATCACTCGTGCGAAGCGGTAAGGTAGACATTATTGTTATTGACTCGGTTGCCGCCCTCACGCCAAAAGATGAAATCGAGGGAGAGATGGGGTCGTTTCATGTGGGAAAACAGGCGCGCCTCATGAGCCAAGCACTCCGGAAGTTGACCGCGATTGTTGCAAAAAGTAAAACCATCGTTATTTTTATCAATCAAATTCGCATGCAAATTGGGGTCATGTTCGGCAACCCCGAAACGACGCCCGGCGGCAAAGCACTGAAGTTTTATACCTCGGTGCGGCTTGATATTCGCCGTATCGCTCAAATTAAGAAGGGGGATGAAATTATGGGTGGGCGTGTTCGCGTAAAAGTCGTTAAAAACAAAGTTGCGGCGCCTTTTAAGGTGACGGAGTTTGACCTCATGTACAACGAAGGAATATCGCGTGAAGGTGAACTTATTGCACTCGGTGAGAAACTGGGCGTCATTGAAAAATCAGGTAGTTCCTACTCCTTTGGAGAAGAAAAGCTTGGTCGCGGCTACGATGCCACCAGGGTGTACCTCCGTGAACACACCAAGACTGCCAATCAAATCCTCAAGGAAATCAGAAAGCGGCTCGAGGAAGGCGCGCCAGTTGTGGCGAGTAGTAGCTCCGAAGGAAGCGACTAGCGCGTTGCGAGTACGCGCGTACGCGAAAGTGACTGAAGGTCGCGAACCATTAAGACGAAGGCGAGCGCAGCGGTTATAAGGAGAAGCTGCACCGACATTTCAGTATTGAGGACAGCGGACGCGGCAAAATCAAAGAGACCAGTGATTCCTTTCACTCGAAGCGCATTTTCAACAATATGAGCGAGCGACACCGCAAAGGCCATCGCGCCAAGGGAAATCCCCAGAACGTATGCTTTAATCGCGGTTGCCGAGTAGGCCTTCCGTAAAAGATAGACCGCGTATATACCCCCCATAATTTTGCTTCGCAGTGGCTGTTTCATAATGATGAATTGTTAGTAACCTTTCTAAACGCTTCTTTTGCCCGGTGAATGCGGGTCTTAATTGCCCCCACTGATCCCTTTTCTTTTTTGGCGATCTCCGCTTGCGAATAGTTCTCCAAAAAATGTAGGGCGAGTGCCTTACTCATGTGCTCGGGAATCTTTGAGAGCCCGCGCGCCACGAGATCGCCTACCTCACGCTTCTCTACCTCATCAATGGTATCGGGGAGGCTCTCATAGAACTCCGTATCAAGTACTACGGTTGCAGTACGATCGCGCTTCTTTTTCTTGTAGTGGGTAAGCGCCGTATTAATGAGGATGCGGTACCCCCAGGACTTAAACGTCGCCCCTTCAACCTTTTTAAAGCGCTTCGCATTGAGATAGATCTTCGTGAATGCTTCCTGGACGATGTCTTCCGCCTCCGCTTCATCCTTAATAATGGAAAGTGCTTTGCGCAAAAACGCATCCTGATAGCGATCAAGGAGGAGCTCAAAATGGCGTGGATCCTCTAGGGAGCCGGCTAACACCTCTTCATCAGACCGCGTACTTTCCTCCGCGTTCTCCTCGAGTCGTAGATATTCCATTGCCGCAATCGTAGCTGCCATTCCTCCCCTATGCAACTGTAAAGGAACACAAAAGGTTGCAAAACCACTCTGTGTAGGTACAATGCAGCCAGAACTTCCGCGGTTGGATGCAGTTCGCGAAGGCGAGGAACAATACCGTCGAGCAATACGTATCTGTATTGTGAGCGGTTTGTAACGATGCCGACAATGAAATGCGCCGACCACGGAAGTTCTTATTTATGCTCCAGTACAATGAAGCAACATCTGGCAAATACATCATCCAAGACGGAGAGCCCTACGAGGTGCTTTCTTCCCATGTATTTCGCAAGCAACAGCGAAAACCGGTCAATCAGGTAAAGATGAGGAATCTCATTACGGGAAAAGTTGCTGACCGCTCGTTTCATCACACCGATAAGCTTGAGGAAGCGGAGATCACCACCAAGACCATTAAATATTTGTATACCAATCGTGGGGAGTCGTGGTTTTGTGAAGAAAACAACCCATCCGCGCGCTTTACTCTCCCCGGGGCGGTTGTGGGCGACGGCGTCCACTACCTTACTGGCAATACGCTCATTGAAGCGCTCATTTTTGACGATAAAATCATCAGTGTTCACATACCAGTTAAGGTTGAGCTAAAAGTAAAACAATCCGCTCCTGCAGTACGGGGTAATACCGCACAAGGCGCGTTTAAAGAAGCGGTTCTTGAAACAGGCGTCACGATTCAAGTCCCTCTTTTCATTAACGAAGGCGACATCATTCGCCTCAATACGGACACTGGCCAGTATGTGGAGCGGGTGAGTAAGCTATAGAAGCACACTGCTGTGCTTCTATAGCTATACGAACCGGCCGGAGACATGTTTTTGCAGCAGCAAAAAACAGTCGAGGCGGGGTCGCGGAATTTTGTGAGCTGGCGAGCAAAATATCCGTGACTAGAGAAGTCGTGATGCTCCGCTTTCAGGATCTCTTCACCTGCTGGAGGTATAGTGTCTTTGGTACGTCACGGCTCGTCTAGGGAGGACCGCGCTGAAGGGCCCGCCGCAGAATGTGTCAAAACACACGCGGCGGCCCTTTTTTATTCATTGCATAACTTCCTCGCATGCTTTCTATGAAACGCTATGCTTATGCAACAAACTGGCTTTGTGAGACGCCCCCGCAAAGTCGGCAACGGGCTTCACCAAAGCCCACCTGAGAGCCGTTTGCTTCTGTGGGAGGAGAAACGGCCCTCTTTCTTTTAGTAGTTATCCCCACGTACGCCCGAGGCCGGTAGGTATTCCTGCTATGTTGGCGTTATAGGCTCAGCCGTCCCGACTCCTCCCTCTCCTCCCGGGAGTCGCGGAACTGGCCACCACTCGTCCTGCGGCAGGACGAATAGTGGTGGCCACTTTGTTTATGGTTAACGTTGAACGTAAGGCAAAAGCCCACATGTCGGCCCGCGGCAAGCGGGCCACACGCAGGCCCCGCCTCGCGATCCCAAGCGCCGTCGCGCTTGGGGCCCTCGCTCCGGCCGCTCTTGCCTTTCAAACGCTGCGCGTTCTCCAGGAAATCAAAAGCCCGGCGAATGCCGGGCTTTTGGTATTTATCTTTGAACGTAAGGCAAGAGCCCCATAAAGCGCGCGCGCTTCACGGCCTGCGAGAGAAGTTTTTGATGCTTTGCAGAGAGCCCGGTCTTCTTTCGGGACATAAGACGGGCATGGGGATTAAGAAACTTCCGCAAAATCTCGATATCTTTGTAATCGATGTGGCGGATATTATTGCTCGAAAAGAAGTCGCTCTGTTTCGATAAGGTCTCTTTTGTTTCTTTTACTTCTCGCATGTCTTCAATGATAATTAAAATGGAATGTCGTCGGGATTGATATCTTCTTCTGGATATTCAATGGTGTCAAGGTCTTTGCCTTTTCCTTTCGCAGGAGCGCTTTCATCAGCGACTGCTGCGGGAGCTGTGCTACCGCCTCCCCCACCGCCTCCGCCGCGTGGTCCAAATTGGACACGCTCTGCGACAATTTCCGTGCGATATTTCTTTTCGCCATTACTTTCCCAGCTTCTCGTTTGCATGCGGCCTTCAACAAAAACACCGCTCCCTTTTTTGAGGTACTGCGAAACAATCTCGGCCTGTCGGCCAAAAACCACAATGTTGTGGTAGTCGGTATTCTCTTGTTTCTGTCCATCCTTCTTCCACACTCGATTCGTCGCAACAGAGAACGTTGCCACCGCCATACCGGAAGGGAGGGAGCGCATTTCAGGATCGCGCGTCAAATTTCCGTAGACAAGAGCTTTATTGAAGTACATGCGATTACTCTACCACCATTTTCTCGATGCTTCGATCGAGCTCTTCTTCTGAAACTGGAGCGGTAGAAGTTTCTTTTTTGACTTCGCGGCGCTTAATAGTCTCCCCTTCCATGCGATCGGAAACGAAAATGCGCTTCCCAAGCATCGTATTCTCGCGCACCGTCTTAATGAGAATGGCGCGGAGCACCATTGGCATTGCCTCTACGTTCTTGAGGATTGTAGCGGCTTCAGCAGGGTTAGCCTCAAACTTAAACCAGCCAAAATAGGCTTTGCTGTGGCGAGACCGCTTCCCCACCGAAACTTTTACCATCTCATAGGAGAGTGGGGTTTCTTTGGGGAATTCATCAGCAACGAAAACGCCGCCGCGAGCTTCTATAGCGGCACGAATGGCCGTCACTTCGGCTCCGAGATCTGCTTCGGTAACCGAGGAGAGGATATGGTAGCCAAGTTCATACACGCTGGACTCACTTGCGCCGCTCTCTTCTGTCGTCGTCACTTTTCCTTCTTGCATTTCTGATTCTGGCATTGCAGGAAGAGCCTACCAAAAGCCTACGCGGTGCGCAACTGAAAGGTGCGCACCGCGTTCGCGACGGCGGCTGCCTCTATCTCATCTATCGAGCGTCCTTTTATCTCTCCTATACGCTTTACTACTTCCCGTACGTGGAGCGGTTCATTGCGCTCTCCACGATGAGGCGCGGGGGTTACATAGGGCGCATCGGTCTCGGTAAGAAACATATCCAAGGGTACGTTTCGTACGACCTCGTCATAATCCTTGGTAAAGGTAATGACACCGGTAAATGAGAGTGTAAATCCAAGATCAAGAAACCATGTTGCCTCCTCCCACGAGCCGGCAAAAAAATGAACGTTCCCTTTAACCTTTGCGAGACGCTTCACCATATCAAACGCATCTTTATACGCCTGCCGAATGTGAAGCATCAAGGGCTTCCCGACTTCGTTTGCAAACGCAATCTGCGCTTCAAAGGCAGCGAACTGTGCTTTTCGTGTTTCCGGTGTAAGACGGTAGTAGTCAAGGCCACACTCCCCTATGCCGACAACCTTGGGGTCACTCGCAAGTGCGCGATACATCGCGCTATCGAAAACTTCACCCGCGGAATTAAATCCTTTATGATCGCCGCCGCCAATCTCAGCGACATCGTGATAAGACTTTGAGGTATGAATTGGGTGGAGCCCAATGGTTGCCCATACATTCTCGTGTGTTCGTGCAAATGCAACCGCTTCTTGTGAAATCGACAACTTAGTCCCAACCGTTATGAGCCCCACGTCTTCACTTCGTGCACGCAGAAAGGCAGCCTCCCGGTCTTCTCCATAGGCGGCAAACTGGAGATGCGAATGAACATCGACAAATTTCATTAGTCTTTACCTGCCTGCGCAGGCAGGCGCGGAAAGAGATTTTCCGGCTTCTTATTTGCTTTGATGGCCTCTTTAATGGCCGCAGCGGTGCCGGGCACAATGGGGGTAAGCATCCGCGCAATGGTATAGAGATCGACTACCAGTTCCTCAATGATTTTCTTTGCTATCTCCGGATCCGTTTTTACCATTTTGAATGGTTCAGTCTCTTGAATTTTTCGATCGAGCCGGCCAATCCACTCCCAGACAATGTTCGCGCCCGCATTTACATTGAAGGCTGCGAGTGCATTTTTATACTCGTCAGGAATGGTCATTTCGGGAATAGTGGGAGCGGTAGGGAGCTCTTTTTGTGCCATGGTGAGGATACGTGACGCGAGATTGCCGATCCCATTTGCCAATTCTGCATTATAAGCCTCTTTCACACGCTCCATCGTAACGTCACTGTCTTCAAAAAAGGATACGTGACGCGCGAGAAACCACCGCGTTGCGTCAATACCGTATCCACTGACCAAATCCGTCGGAGCAATGACGTTCCCGAGCGACTTACTCATCTTCTGTCCCCCACTCGTAATAAATCCGTGATAGACAACGGTTTTTGTAGTTGGAAGATCCGCAGACATAAGCATCGCCTGCCACATAATTGACTGGAATCGTACTTGATCCTTGCCGGCAAACTGAATCGTATTGCCGTTTACCCAAAAGGTTTTAAAATCGCCCGATTCATTCGGCCATCCGAGGGTGGAAATATAATTCGTGAGCGCATCGAACCACACGTACATCACCTGCGAGTCATCTCCCGGCACCGGCACACCCCACGGCAGACGTGCCTTATCGCGCGAAATACTGAAGTCCTCCAAACCCTTCTTCACGAACTGAAGAGCTTCTTCGCGTCGCCAGTCAGGTATGACTGAATCTTCTTTCGAGAGATACGTAAGAAGTCTTTCTTGATACGCACTGAGACGAAAAAAATGATTCTCCTCGGCAATTTCAATTGGATCTAGGGTCGGATGGTTCGGGCACTTCCCCTCCACCAGCTCTGTCTCTTTTATAAACGCCTCATCGCCCACACAGTAAAGCCCTTGGTACTTTTTCTTATAAATATCTCCCTTAACAGCGCACCGCTGCCAGAGTTCTTGCGCGGCTTTTTTGTGAGCGGGATCAGTCGTCCGAATGAAGTGGAGATCTGGGGAGAGGTTGAGGAGCGGCTGAAGCTGTCTGAATTTTTCTGCATACTCGTCCACATAGGCATGCGGATCTTTTTTCTCCTCAAGCGCCTTGCGGTAAATCTTAAGCCCGTGCTCGTCAGTTCCGGTATTAAAAAAAACGTTATTCCCCGAAAGCTCCTGCCACCTTGCAATGATGTCCGCGTGTACTATTTCAAGCGCAAAACCGATATGCGGGTCGGCATTTACATACGGAAGTGTCGTCGTGAGATATAGATTGCGCGCGCCGTGCATTGCGAAAGACTACACGCCCGCCTTTCGGTGAGCAACCGCCTCTGCTTTCTCGCGCTGAATGTCACTCACAAACTCTTGAATGGCCGCTGCAATAGGAACAGAAAGTAAGATACCTAAAAAGCCGGCAACTTGGGCGCCAATAATAAGCGCGAGAATGACGAGAAGTGGCGGCACGCCGACGACTTTTTTAACGACCAGAGGGTAAATGAGGTGGTTCTCGAACTGTTGAATAATGAGATAGAAGCCAATGACGAGAAACCCGAGGCTGGTACCACCATCCACAAATCCGAGAATGACCGCCGGCACCGCAGCGATGATGGGTCCAAAGAGTGGGATAAGCTCCGCAATTGCCGCAAGGACCGCCAGAAGGAGTGCGTAGCGAACTCCTAAGACCGTAAGGCCAAGGTAGGTGAGAACACCAATGATGAGTGCCAGGATGAGTTGCCCTTGCATCCACAAGCCAATTTTCTGCTGAGCCCGACGCCAAAGTCCCACCACGTATTCTTGATGCCGCACCGGCGTAATGACACGCAAAAAGTCATCAATCCCTGTCTCTTGCATGGCGAAATAGAAGGAAAAGACGATGACAAGCACGAGCGAGAGAACACCGCCAAACACCCCCGACACGGTCTGAAGAAAACCACCGGAGAGGTTGGAGAGCGATGATTCAAGATTGCGAAGGATATCGGGAATCGAAATGTTCCCTCCAATTGCCCCCGCACCTTCAATGGCTTCTCGCGCGCTTTCTGGCACGTTGAAATTTTCGAGGAACTGCGGTACGAGGCTAAAGAAATTTGACGCTTCATTGAGAACCGGCGGAATGAAGAGGTAGAGAACGCCAAAAATAGCACCAAAAACAATGACGTAGACAAGGAGGACTGCGAAAACACGCGGGACTCTATGTCCTACAAACCATTTCGCGCCCGGCTCAATAGCAGAGGCAATAACAATAGCGGTGAGGAGAATGAGCACGAGGTCGCGAAGATAAAAGAGGAGCGCGACAAGAAGAACCAGCAAAATGACGTTGACTATTGTTCCGGAGCTTATAGTGATCGTAAAATGCCTGTCGCTCATGTGGAGTTAGGTAAACATCCCAATCTGCTTTGTCGCCGCCTCCGGTCCTCCTTCACAATAGGCTCGCTATTGCTCAGTTCAGTCCTCGACCGCTTCGCGCATCTCATCGATGTTTTCCAAGCTCCAGTGTAGCATGGCCCTATTGCGCCACAACACAAGGCTCTTTAAGCTTTAAGTTTAGAGATGAGCTCACCAATGGCGACGCGCTCCTGCTCTCCTGAGTCGCGGTCGCGAACCGTCACCGTATTATTTTCGAGCGTATCGAAATCGATCGTAATGCAATAGGGCGTACCGATCTCATCTTGGCGACGGTAGCGCTTCCCAATATTCCCGTTGTCATCCCATTCAATCTGCGGGATTTCTTTTTTAAGCATTGCATATACCTCACGCGCTTTTTCGACAAGCTGTGGTTTGTTTTTAAGAAGCGGAAAGACCGCCGCTTTCACGGGTGCCAAATGTTTGGGGAGTTTAAGGTATGTGCGCTTCTCTCCCCCAAGCTCATCCTCGGTGTACGAGGAGAGGAGCACCGCAAGAAGAGTCCGACCAAGGCCAAACGTAGGTTCGATGACGTGCGGCCAGAAGCGGTCGCCGGTTTCTTCGTCGGTAAACTTTAGATCAACAGCACTGAACTCTTCGTGATTACGAAGGTCGTAGTCGGTGCGATAGGCAAGGCCGTAGAGTTCTTTGCGACCAAATGGCCAATCAAATTCAAAATCGACGGTGCGCAAACTATAGTGTGCGCGCTCACCATCAGGAACCTCAAGCTCATGGACTTTCCCGCTATCTATGCCGACTTTGGTAATCCAGTCGTGCATTTGTCCTCTCCAGTATTCAAAAAGATCTTTCCACGCGGACGGTTTTACGAAATATTCAATCTCCATTTGCTCAAACTCACGCACACGGAAAAGAAAATCGCGCGGCGCAATTTCGTTACGAAACGCCTTTCCTATTTGTGCGGTTCCAAACGGGAGCTTGGGGTGGAATGAGTCGACTATATTTTTAAAATTCACAAACATACCGCCGGCTGTTTCGGGTCGAAGGTAGGTCACCGATGAGGAGTCCTCGGAAGCGCCAATCGATGTCTTAAACATCATATTGAACTGACCTGCCTCTCCGAGTTTTCCCCCACACTCAGGACATTTCGGCCCTTCCACATGGTCCGCGCGGAACCGTCGCTTGCACTTCGCACACTCGACCATGGGGTCGGCAAACCCACTCACATGCCCCGACGCTTCCCACGCTTTGGGGTTCATAAGAATCGCGGCGTCAACGCCGTACACATCTTCCCTATCTTCAACAAACATCCGCCACCACAAGCTCTTAATGTTGTTATTCAGCGCCACACCATAGGGTCCTAAATCCCAGGTGCCCGCGAGGCCGCCATAAATTTCCGAGCCTTGGTAGACAAAACCACGACGCTTCGTGAGCGCGATAAGTTTTTCCATAAGAGCCGAGTCGTGTGTTGTCATCGACTCGACTGTACCAGAGAGTCGCCCATCTGCCCAATGATTGAGCCGTAAGCTTCGGAGAGCTGGCTCGCCCCCTCCCGCTCACCCATAAAGAGGATGAGTTTATCCCCGTCTCGAAAGCCAAGTACCACCGTCACAATCCCGTCGCCAAGCGTATAACCAAAACCAAAGGTGGGAAGACCGCCTCCGGAGGTAAAGACGCGCGGCTCGCTTACCGAGCCGTCCGGATTATCACTGAGGAGTGCGAGCGCAAAGGCGTTTGCGTAGGCCGAAAGGGAGAGGTCAAACGGCTCGATAATGGTGAGCGAGACGTTTTCCTGAAAGAGGTCGAGTGCGCTTTCAGGTGGCGCCGTGAAGGTAATCATGGTGCCGTCTTCGTTTTCTTCGATCTTCCACGAGGCCGGATATTGGAGCGCGACGTCCCACCGATCAATGGAGTGGGTAACAAAATCGCGCACATCAGGATCAGGTTGGTACGTTGCCTCATCGGTAACGCCAGCGATAAAATCGCGAATGAACGACGTCGAGAGAATGAGACCGAGGTTCGAGCCGGAACCATCAAAGTCTGTCGTCGTCCACGTCGGTACACCAATAAGGCATCCTTGCTCCGCATCAATGGCGATGCCGCCGGAATTTCCTTGATTGATGGAGACCGATGATTTGACGACCTCTCCATTATCTCCTCTGAAACCAGAGACGACTCCCTCCGTAAAGGTAAGGCTGTTCCCCCCAACGCCAGGATACCCAAGCGCCACCAACTTATCCCCGAGCTGAAGTGCACTGCCGCTCTCGTGGCAAATATCTTTCCATTTTGGTCCCAAGTCGGCACCGAAACCGGCCTGTGCCGGTGGCCAGGGGTAATCAATACCTTGATCCGTTTGACGAGGTGCGGTGAGATATACTTCTGCGAAATCGATGCCCGATACCTTGGTGCCATTTACGACGGCAATTTTATTGTGATGGAGCGTCGCGGCGCCCGCAAAGTAGGCCGCATTATAGAAACCACCATCATCGGGGTGCGGGAAGTAAATGTTACATCCATGGAATGCCCCATCGCTTCCCACAACCACATGCGCGTTGGTTTCCACAACACCGCCATCCTCATTCCAATAGTAGATACCACTGCCATGCCCCGCCTCCTCTCCCCCCTCTTCATCCATGCACGCCACCATAACGACATTAGGCACATAGGCTTCCCGAATGTACTGAAGGACTTCCGCTTCGGTATATGTCGTAGGGCCACCGAGGAAATAGTAGGCGGCCGCACCTCCTCCGCCAACCACCAAAAGTGCTAAAATTCCCGAAATAATTTTCCAAACCCCGCCGCGCCGCGGCGGAGTGGGGAGCGGAGGAGAAGCAACGGGAGCGCTGCTATTTTGCAAAGGAGCGGGCGGTGGCGAAGGGGGCGGAGGAAGAGGATTTGCTTCCATGAAAGGCGAGGAATTTTATTGTACTACGGTTTCCTGGCCATTCTTAAACGACGGATCGTTATCAAGCCTTGTTGAAAGTGACGGAGCGCTATCCTCTACTTTCGTACTGGTAAAGCGATCGTCTCCCACTGCCTGTGCTGGTCCAATAAGATTTGGAATTTGATTGATCTGGCTCGTTGATGGCACGAGAACCACTTGGAATGCCGCTTCGCGGGCGGGCGAACCAAAACCAACTCCTGCTTTGAGGTCCCCAACATCCCAGACAATGGTGCCGCCTACTTCACTGAAGGTAATGCGCTCGCTTCCTGGCGACACGCGTCCACTCCACTGCATATAGGGTGGAAGTGCTGCGGACACTTTTACATTGGAGAGTGCATTACTTCCGTTCGCCAGGGACCAGACAATCGTATAGGTTGTTTGTTGTTCAACTTTAGGCGGCAGTGGCCCAGTGTTGCTAAAAGGTCCGGTGCTGTGAAGTGCTTTGGCAGAGAGGACGAGATCTGAGGCGACAACGACTTCCCGGCTGACGAACGAGCTCACTTCCTCCGGTACGTTATCTTCTCCGAGTCGCTGACCTTTTACGCTTACCTCGAGAATCATTTTGGGATTACGGAGCGAACTTCCCCCTGACCCCACCGAAAGCGGTGCGAAGGTAAAGGACACGACTCCTTGCGCACCTGCGGCAACTGACATGAGGCTCGGGTCGCTCGTTTTATCCCACACGATGGTTGAATCTGCAGAGCGGTAGAATCCTCGCGAGACTGAAACACTTCTTTTATCAAGTGCTGACCCGGTAAGTTTCGCTTCGATCGCAACTTCCTGAATTTGATTAGGTAAGTTGTTGGTCCAGGTGATGTCCCCTCGCACGGTTTCGCCTCCCTCGGCCACCGTCGTCTTACCACTCTCACCATTGAGGGCTAAGGTAATGCCAATAAACGGGCGCTTCAGCACGATCGACTCAGTGGTTGTCAAAAAGGCAGTGCCAAGCGTTCGCACATCTTTCGGGTTTGCGGTACCAGCACTAAATCGAAAGATGCGCTCTTCGTTATCCTGCCCCTCGAGTCTCCCGGTAATTTTTACGATGCGCTTGTCGCGTGGCTGTAAGGTCCCCAGCGCAAACACACTGTTTCCGTAGGAAGGTTGCGGGGTGGCAGTGGTAAAGGTAAATCCAAATGGATATTCAAGCCGGAGCATCGCCGCTTCGATGGGTGCTGTGGCATTGCTTGCCACCGTGACGGAGATGACGGTGTCTTGGCCGGAGGTTAACTCTTCAACGCTATCAACGGTAATGGATACAGGTGAAGTGCCAATGGTGATTTCATAGGCAGTGTCTTTTACAAAGATGGCATTTGACCCCTCAACGCGGTACTCCAGTTCAATAGCAATCGTGTGTGTACTCCCCGATTCACCAAACAGCACGGCTCGAACCGTTTTTTTAATTTCTTGTCCCGGCAAAATAGTGCCGATTGACTCGCGATGGCGCGGCAAAGGTACATTCACATCTTCAGCGCTTCTTGTGCCCTCGGGGTATTCAAGCAAAAGATCAGCGAGCTGGAGCGCTGCCGCATTATCATTGCGGATACTAATTTCAAGAGAGAGTTCTTGCCCGCCATCAACGCTCGAGGGGCCATGTACTTCGAAGGCGACTTGAGAAGAAGAGACGATGTTTCTCCCACCAAAAAAAACAAAGAGTGCGACCGCAAGAGAGACCACAAAAAATGCCCCCGACAGAAGAAGGAGAAGTCCGGTATGAGAGCGTTTGCCGCGAGAAGGCGTCAGGAATGGATTGAGCGAGGTCTTCGGCCGCTCTCGATCTTCCCAGTGTTCCCGCGTCGACGAAGCGCCGGGGGATAGTGGCGCACGCGATGGCGGAACTGCACTTGGTGTTCTGGAATAAAGCCCCTTCTTGAGGCGCTCTAAACTATGATTGTCTCCCGCATTCATGGAATCTATGTATTCTACGACAAGAATATGAAGGCCCTAGAGAGAGGATGCGTTGAGGGAATCATTAATCCGCGCAATCGCACTTTGCCGGATGGGCGAAACAGCCTCGAGAAGTTCGCGCGAGAGAGGCCGGTCGAGGTAGGACGCCAGCGGCTCTTCTCTTCCCAGGTAGCCAAGATGAAAGAGGATGCGAAGTACAATGACGCACTCCATGTTTTTCAATTCCTCGGTGGTCAAAGATGAGGTGGTTAAAAAAGAAAGTGAGTCAGAAAGGGTGGTAAAGAGAAGCGGCGCCGCCTCTTCTCCTTGAAGAAGCCGTCGGAGAAGACGCGCCGCATTGCCGACAACCGCAAGGGTCGCCGGCGAGAGATTCTCCATACTTCTCTCGCTCTCCACTCCGACCAGTCGCCACTGCGCCTTCCCTCGAACGAGTGAGACCATAACAAAGGTGCGCAGAAGGAGATGGTAGCGTAATTTTGATTTTTCGAGCCGTACACCACGCGCAAGTGCGCGGAGGCGTCCATGAGACTCGGTAAAAAGATCAATGAGACGATTTGCTTCGCCGACCGATGTGCTTCCCAAAATAAAGGCCCGCGTTGTATAGAGATGCTCCGCCATACCTATTTTGAAATCGCGATCGAGACGCTCCCGCAAGAGAGCTCAATACTCTCTTCCCCCTTCCCTTCCGTAAGACTCCGGAGGCCTGCTGCCTTCTGGAGTTCATCTTTGTGGGCAAGTGCGAGAGCTGCGCCATCTCCTTCAACAAAAAGAGCGGGGCGATCGGTTGGGGTGAGTCCGGCGCGTTTACGCAGATCTTGAATCGCGCGAATAAGTTCACGGAGGTCTCCTTCCTCCCGGAGCTTTGGAGTAAGGACCACATCGAGGAGGATTTCGTCCTTCTGTTTCTCATCTATACGAACCTCCTGGACATTCACCTCGTCCTTAAGGAGCATTCGATAGGCATCTTTAAGCGCGTATCGCAGCGTCAGCCGGGAGAGCGGTTGTCGGATTTTGATGCCAGCCGCACTCCTCGCCTCAAGCGCAAGCGATACGGCGTGTCGTGTTTTTTGCATCTCTTCAAGAACAACCGTATCCGGCGTTGACGCCTTTGGCCATGACGAGAGATGCACACTTTCTTCCTTTCCTCCAACTCCTCGGTAAACCATTTCTGCAATAAAGGGGATAAGTGGCGCAGCAAGAACGGCAACGGTCTCAAGAACCTCTCGTTGTGTGGCAAGCGCGAGCGTTTTGTCGCGCGCATCATCTCCTTTGGTGCGCTCTCTCGAGCGACGCACGTACCAGGTGGAATAATCCTCAACAAAGGCACGCAGCGTCTTAACGGCGCGCGGCATATCGTAGGCATCAAATGCTGCGGTCAGGGTATTCGTCGTTTCATCAAGACGCGCAAAAATCCATCGATCAAGGACGTGGGTGCTCGTGCGCCCCAAAACCGTCGCGTCCTGTTCTTGTCGGTACAAATCGAAGAATTTATACGAGTTCCAGAGGATGCCAATAGTGCGATTGTGCGCCTCCCGCACGTCATCGTCACGAAAATTAAGGTCCTCTGCCTGCATAACGACACTCCCCAATAGATAGAGGCGCAGCGCATCAGCGCCGAATCGGTCCATCAACACAAGCGGATCGGTATAATTTCCTTTCGACTTACTCATTTTTGAACCATCCTGCGAAAGGATGGTGCCGGTCGAGACAACGGTTTTAAATGCGCGTGCATTGAAAAGAAGCACTCCCATGGCGTGCATGTAGTAAAACCAGGTGCGTGTTTGCGCGATGTACTCCGCAATAAAATCACCCGGGAATCGTTTACGCTTCTTTAGAAGTCCGCCGCGCGGATCAAAGTGTGGGAGAGGATGCCCAACATAATGCTCCGCCGCAAAAGGCATCGAGCCCGACTCAACCCAGCAGTCAACGACTTCCGCAATGCGCGTCAGTGGCTCGCCCCCCTCATCTTCAAGCGGCAGTTCATCAATGTAGGGGCGATGGAGATCGAGGTCAAATTCTTCATTGTGTGGGTAGGGCGTAAATGACAGGACGCGGTATTCAGCGTTTTGAAGATATGCTTCTTGCTCGTGATAGGGTTTCTCTTTTGGTGCGAAGACGCTACAGGACTGACACGCCGCAACCTGCTCGAGAATAAACCCGGGTTCCGCATGGGTCACCATAAGAATTTTTTTGTTGGCATACGTCGCATCAACCGCAAAGAGGAACGCTCCCATGCGACGACGAAGATCATTCATGGTCTCTGCGGCATCAATCTTTTTATGGAGGCGTTCAAAATAATTTGAGAAAAGCGCAATCCAATCGGCGCGTGACTGCCCTGAATAGGCCCCAAACCCGACTTCTCGCAGTCGCGGATCAACGACAAGCGCGCTCTCGGAGAGTCCAAGCGTATGCCGAACCAATTCAGCAGTTTCTTTGGCACGTGGAAGCGGAGAGGAAATGATGAGATCAATCTTCTCGTCGCGAAGTGTAAGCGCTGACGCGCGCACTTGTTCCTTTCCTTTCGTGGTGAGGTGGTTGTCTGCCATCGTGCCGGAGTCAACGAGCGCTTCGACATTACTTTTCGCCTCTCCGTGTCGCATGACGATATAACGATTGCCGGAGGGCTTCACGAGGGAGAGGAATTCCGCAACTGAACCGATAACCCGCAACGCGCCGTTTTTTGTTTTCCAAATAGGAAGGGGTGAGGCCCAGTAGCGGTTCCGAGAGATCGTCCAGTCAGGCGCACTCTCCACAATATTCTTAAAACGCCCTTGTTTAAGATGCGCCGGCACCCACGTTACCTTCTCGTTTTCTGACAGCATGGCTCCTTTCACTTTTTGAATATTAAGAAACCACGATGTGACTGCGTTATAGATAAGGGGGGTCCCACAACGGTAGCAGTGAGGATAAGAGTGAGTATTCATTTCGCGCGCAAAAAGAAGCCCGCGCTTCTCAAGATCGGCAACAATGTCCTTTTCTACCTTCTTGATGTACTGCCCGCGCAAAAATGTCGGAGCGTTCTCGTTGTAATTCGCTCCTGCGTCAAGGAGCTGTACCATCGGAAGATTTTCTTTCTGCCCGAGCGCAAAGTCATCTTCGCCGTACATAACGGCGGTATGGACAATCCCCGTTCCCTCTTCGGTTGAAACAAAATCCGCATCATATACTTTGTACGATGTGGCGGAGCGAAGCACGGGTATGTCAAAAAGTGGCTCGTATTCTATACCAACCAAGTCTTTCCCAAGAACTTTTTTTTGAACCTCCATCCCTGCGGGAGTTAAGGCTTCGGCAGCAATGACCGTGCCTCTCCCGTCTATTCCAACTGCATAGCTCATATCAGATTTAACTGCCAGAGCGACGTTACCGGGAAGCGTCCACGGTGTCGTCGTCCACGCAAGCAGATAGGTATTTTCCGGAAGTCCGTGCTTTGAAGGATTGTTTGCTTTAAACTTCACCGTCACCGCTTCTTCGGTGAGGTCTTTGTAGGTGTGGTCCATCGCGATTTCCGCTTTCGCTAAGGGTGTCTCGCAGTGCGGGCAGTACATGAGGACCTTCCGTCCTTCATAGAGAAGCCCCTTCGTGTAGAGTTCTTTGAGGGCCCACCACACGCTCTCGATGTAGGAGGAGTCCATCGTTTTGTAGGAGTTTTCAAAATCCACAAAGCGGCCCACCCGATCGACATATTGCTTCCAGTCATCAACATACTGAAGAACCGAGAGACGGGCCTCACGATTAAAGGTACCCACGCCAATCTTTTCGATATCTTTTTTTGTTTTGAGTCCTAACTTTTTTTCAATGAGGCTTTCAATGGGGAGCCCATGGCAGTCCCACCCCCAGCGACGCGGTACACGATACCCCTGCATTGTTTTGTAGCGGGGCACCACATCTTTAATAATGAACGAAAGAAGATTGCCGACATGGGGGAGCCCTGTGGCGAACGGCGGCCCGTCGTAGAAGACAAATTCGCCTTTGGGCGCATCCTTTTTGAGTGACTTCTCGAAGATGTGATGTTTTTTCCAAAAGGAAACAATGTCTTCTTCCCGCTTCGCCGTCTCTGATTTCTGTTGATTTTCGGCCATATATTGGCCATATGGTATCACGAATACAGCGAAATTTATTAAAGGTACCCATCTTTTTCTAAATTTCCCTAAACACACCAGTGAGGAGTTCTCCTTTGGAATCCTCGCACAGGCGAGTAGCCGAGCGGAGCGGCCAGTATCAAGTGGGACGCGTGATTTCAAAGAAGAACTCCGAGCGCCTTTTACATCCGCTCCAAGGCCTTGATACCAAGAAGCTCGAGGCCGTTTCGCATCGTGATACGAAAGGCGTCGGTGAGCGCAAGTTTATACGGACCAAATTCGGTATCCTCAATAATCCGCTCCTCGGCATAAAAGCGATTAAACGCCGCCGCAAGGAGCGTGAGATATGACACGACGTGGTGCGGTTCAAATTCCGCCGCAGCTCGCTCCACCACTTCGGGGAATCGGTACAAAAGTCGCTCCAACTCGCCGGGCTCTTTTGGTTTTGCGGTTGAGGCGCGCATACTCGCTTCTCTTGCTTTGCGTAGAATTGAAACACTGCGAGTGTGCGCGTACTGAAGGTAGGGCCCTGAGTCGCCTTCAAGTGAGAGCGATTTTTCGTGATCAAACACAATATCCTTTCCCGTTCCCTGCTTGAGGACCGCGTACTTAATTGCGGCGACACCAATCGCGTCGGCAATGTCATCTGCTCCGGGAGCGTTGCGCTCTTTCATTTTAAGAAGCGCCACCGCTTTCAGTTCATCAAGAAGATCTTCACTACGCACAATATTTCCAGTTCGCGACGACATTTTTCCAGAGGTTAAACGCAGCATGCCGTTACTTATCTGCACAATCTTTCCGGCGAGCTTCGCGTCAACCAACTCGAGTGCTTTTTTTACCACTTTGAAATACTCCGCCTGCTCCGTCCCCGTAACCGTAATCGACTGATCAAAAGGAAACGCTTTCTTTTTTAAGTGTGCGAGCCCCAGATCTTTTGCCTCGTAGGTAGGCAACTCTTCTTTGGTAAGGAAGACGCGCGTATGAAGGCCATAGCGCTCACCGCGAAACACCACCGCATCGTCGCTTTTCTCAAAAACGCCTTTGTTGAGCCATTCTAAGACAATTGCTTTACCGACAGGACCCGTCTCACTTTCAAAGAAGTAAAAATCAAAAGTGGTTCCCAGGCGCTTATACATCACTTCAAATTGATCGAGTGAAAGTTTGCGCCCCTTCGTGTAGAGTTCGTTTACGTTCGAATCGCTCTTGGTATATACCGCACGATTAATCGCGACAATTTCTTCCTTTGCCTGACTGCTTTCTTCATACGCGGCGGCTCCTTCTGCATAGCCCCGCCCCAGATCCCCTGCGGTCTCTGCTTTTCCTAATTTTTTGATCCCCCAAATCGCCTTCGCAACATGGAGCCCCACATCGCCTTGGTAGTTGGCGCGCGCCACTTTCGCACCGGAGTGTTCAATAAGGCGCGACAGCGACTCTCCAAGCGCGTTTGGAACAAGGTGGCCGATATGAAATTCTTTAAACGGATTGGGGTCGGTATACTCAACCATTATCCTTTCGCCTTTGCGTGACGTGTTGCTTCCCCACTTTTCATCCGCGGAAACAATTTCGCGTATACTTTTGTGAAGAAAATCGGGTGAAAGCGTAATGTTAATAAACCCCGGTCCCGCAACTTCTGTTTTTGCGATGAATCCTTTTTCATCGCGGATAAGTGAGGCGATCCGCTCCGCAAGCGCGCGAGGTTGCTCGCCGGCTTGTTTGCCGACCATGAGCGCAACATTGGTCGCATAATCCCCAAAGGAGAGTTCCGGATGTTCAAGGTGAATGTCGGGCACCGGAAGAGTGAGGCTCTGGAGTGCCTTGGTAACGATGTTCGTAATGTGTTGCTTGATCATAGAAATTTCCTGACTGCGGTATATATTTTTTCGTGCACTGCTTCACGCGAAAGAACGCGACCGCGCAATTCACAAGAAATAGTGATCCATCCTTCTTTTTTTGCGAGTTCCTTCCCTGTCTTAAAGCTTGCTCTATTGTATCTCGTACTTCGTTCGACGTGGTCTTTACGTGAGAGAAGCGCCATCGCGAGAACTGGCGAGAGTGAGAGATAGAGTGTGGCAGTGGGGCGCGGAAGTTTAAAGATGCCGTACTCAATCTTCTGAAGCCATGAGAAAAAACGTGCGCGTTCTTTTGGTGAAGAAATTTTCCCTCCCTGGTGCATTTTATTGGCACTCACATAGCGATCACAAATAACAATGGTGCCTTTCGCGAGCCACCCTTCAAGTTTCGTTTTCGTTTCAAATCGATCAGCGGCATAGAGCGCCGCCGAAAGATACGGATCGGTTTTCGTTGGGTCACCGTGTCGTCCATCGAGAAACTCCCGAATAAGGCGCCCAAACACGTTCTCCTTATACTGCGGAAAGCTTAAAAAACGAGCGCTGTAGCCTTCCTTTTGGAGACGACGCAACAGAAGGCGCCCTTGGGTCGTCTTTCCCGAACCGTCAACGCCATCAAGCACAATGAGTTTTCCGCGCCGCATAGCGCTTACGCTATCACGCGATTCCCTCCTTTAAAACACACTCCATGTGAGAGGCGGGGTTGAGGTTGCAGAGATAATGGTAAAGCTTTCGCGCCCAATGAGGGCACCGCGCGGAGTCTCCACACTACAACGCCATTCTCCAGCCGAGAGTGCAGTTTTTATGCTGTAGCCGCGATAACCGGTCTCGCGCCCGCCCACAATTGAAAAGGAAACGAGGGAAAGCGTTTTCCATTCTCCCGATGCTTCTTGGCGCTCCCACCGATGATTAATAGAAGTGCTAAGGCCTGTGGGGGCGAAGACAGAGGAAAAACAGTAGGCGTGGGCTCCGGGCGAGGCGGTAAAGGTATTGGAAGTCGTATTAAAAAATTCATACCAGCGCGGCGCCTCATAGGCGGCGATGTAGGAACCGTCCGTCTCTCTGGTGAGCCCATGATAAATTCCGATCTCCCGAAGCGCGAGCGGCACCGGCGGCAAAATATTGACGAAGTAAAGAAAGTTAAAGACGCCATAGACTCCCCCAACCACGAGTCCAAGTGCAAGAAGGTTCTTTGCCATCACGCGCCGATTGACCGCAAAAAGAACTCCAACAAACGCCGCAATGGTAAGGAGTGCGGTCGCACCGCTAATGAGAAACGCCTGCGTGCTGATGTCATTGAGCGCAATCGGCACAACGAGCGCAAAGTACGCAAAAAGAAGGAGGAAGTAGGCGCCGATGTGGGCACGAATGAGTGAGTAGCGATCGCGCAAAAATTCATTTCCGATTAAAAACCCGCCAAGAATGAGGAAGAAGAGAAGACTCCCCTCAAATGTTCCGCTGTGCCCATAGAGGACCAAAAGTGCTGATGCAAGGTTACCAAAAGAAAATTGAAGAAGGGCGACCAGAGGGAGTGTGTTCCCTTCTTCGCCACGTCGTTGCTTGAGGTTAAGGAGAAGAATCGTCCCGCCCGCAATAATGAGATAAGAAATGATGACAAGATTCTCAAAGAGCCGATCAGGACGTCCGAGCGTGAGAAGATCCCACACAAAACCAAAAAGGAGTGCCGCCGCCGGAATGTGCCGACGATATTTGAAGAGAAATTCTTTTATGGGCTTAAGTCGCGGATGTTCAAACCACCCCCCAGGTGTATCCATATCGTTTCCACCATATCACACCGCCCCAAACCACCATCTCACAACATTCTAACATTCTATAGAATATTAGAATGTTGTGAAGAAGCGAAAAAATGCTTTGCCGTAGGGAGACAAGGAATGTCGCACCTCTCTTCCGTCATATTTTTTATTGAGAAGCCCTGCGTGAACCAGTTTGCTCGTGTGTGCTGAAATATTTTTGATGTCGCATTGGAGATGCGAGGATATGTCATCAAGGCTCAAACCCTCTTCCTTCCCCAAAAGCTGCACAATCTCAATACGCCAATGATTTGCGACTCCTTTAAAATGGCGTTCCAATTGCCGCGATGTTCGAGTTTTCTCTTTCATACCTCAATAATACCTCAGCACCTCAATACTAAAACATTCTGACATTCTATAGAATGTCAGAATGTTGATAATGTGTGGAGATAATGTTGGTAGCTTGTGGGTAATATGTGCAACCTTTAAGCGGACTGTGGGTGATACGATTCGTTCATGAAGTTCT
>SBAW01000053.1 GCA_005239955.1 bacterium
AAAGTACACCAGAGAGGCCTCAAGCGCGGCGACCATATCATACGGCCCGCGACCGTCACTATTTACCAAAGCGAACAGTGAGATTAGTATAATCACTCCATATGGCAAAAATACTCGGCATAGACCTCGGTACCACCAACTCCGCAATGGCTATTGTGGAGGGTGGCGAACCAAAAATCCTAGAGAACGCAGAAGGGGCGCGAACAACGCCTTCTGTTGTTGCAATAAGTAAAACAGGCGAGCGCCTGGTTGGTCTTTTGGCACGCCGCCAAGGAGTCACCAACCCCAAAAACACGATCTATCAGATTAAGCGTTTTATCGGGCACTCATTTGATGAGCCGGGGGTGGCCAAAGACCGCGCTTCGGTCCCGTTTGAAACTCAAAAGGGCCCAACCGGTGGCATCGAAGTAAAAATGGGTGACAAATGGAATCGGCCGGAGGAGATTTCTGCGATGATCCTCCAGAAGCTTAAAAGTGACGCAGAGTCGCGCCTTGGTGAAAAAATTACCGAAGCCGTTATTACTGTTCCGGCGTACTTCAATGACAGCCAGCGTCAGGCAACGAAAGATGCGGGGAAGATTGCCGGACTTGAGGTCAAGCGCATCATTAATGAGCCGACTGCGGCCGCGCTCGCCTACGGGTTCGATAAAAAGAAAGATGAAAAAATTGCCGTCTTCGATTTTGGTGGCGGCACCTTTGACATATCAATCCTTGAAGTTACCGCCGATGTCATTGAAGTTAAGTCAACTGACGGCGATGCGCATCTTGGCGGCAAGGATATGGATCAGACAATTATCAACTGGCTTGCGGAGGAGTTTAAGAAAGAGAGCGGTATTGATGTCCGCAATGACCCTCTGGCACGCCAGCGCCTCGATGAAGCCGCGGAGAAAGCAAAAATTGAGCTTTCTACCGCCATGGAGACTGAAGTAAACATCCCCTTTATTACGTCAGACAGCTCAGGACCCCGACATCTCCTTATAAAAATGACGCGTGCGCAACTGGAAGGGCTTACGCAGGAGTTTATTGATCGCGCGATGACCATCACCAAGCGTGCGATGGAGGCGTCACCCTTTAAGCTTCCCGATATTAACGAAGTTATTCTCGTTGGTGGCCAAACACGGATGCCGGCGATGCAAAAGGCGGTTGAAAGCTACTTTGGCAAAAAGCCACATATGGGGGTAAACCCCGATGAAGTAGTTGCCGTTGGCGCGGCTATTCAGGGCGGCATCCTTCAGGGAGACGTCCGCGATGTGCTTCTCCTTGATGTTATTCCGCTCTCACTTGGCATTGAGACCTTGGGGGGAGTGGCGACTAAGCTTATTGAGCGCAATACCACCATCCCGACACAAAAGTCGCAAGTCTTCTCAACCGCCGCAGATAATCAGACATCGGTTGAAATCCACATCGTCCAAGGAGAGCGTGCCATGGCTGCAGATAATAAAAGTCTTGGTCGCTTTATCCTCGACGGCGTTCCGCCGGCTCCGCGAGGGCTTCCTCAGGTTGAAGTGTCGTTTGACGTTGATGCCAACGGCATATTGAGCGTTAAGGCAAAAGACAAAACATCGGGCAAAGAGCAGTCCATTCGCATTGAGGCACGCTCAGGTCTCTCTGAAACCGACATTGAGCGAATGCGAAAAGAAGCGGAATCCCACGGCGCTGAAGATAAAAAGAAACTGGAGCTCGTTGAGGTCCGCAACGTTGCTGATCAGCTTATCTATACGGCCGAAAAAGCACTCAAAGATAATGAAGCAAAAATTCCTGCCGAGGTGAAGACCGACGTCACGGCAAAGATTGAGGCGCTCAAGGTTACAAAAAATGGTTCCGATATAGCACCGATCCGTTCGGCGACAGAGGAGCTTTCGCGTGCGATCGGCAAAATTGGTGAGGCAGTTTCCAAGGCAGGAGGTCAGACGCCTCCGCCGCCAGGTGAGCCGGGAGGGCCGTCATCTTCATCCGATACCTCTACCGGCGACTCACCGGCACAGTAACAGTCGATAGTCGATAGTAGA
Organism: bacterium; assembly: GCA_005239955.1. Taxonomy (GTDB): domain Bacteria; phylum Patescibacteriota; class Minisyncoccia; order Phycocordibacterales; family SBAW01; genus SBAW01. Next base: position 2,010 of record SBAW01000053.1, read on the forward strand.
AAATGAAGGACAAAGAGGATCGCCTCTTTACAGGTTCGAGCATTTCTATAGACTACAGATTATAGACTAACGTCTCACGCAATGGACAAGGACTACTACCGAATTCTTGGAGTCGACAAAAAAGCATCGAAGGATGATGTGAAGAAGGCATTTCACAAACTTGCCCACAAATATCATCCCGATAAGCAAGGAGGAGATGCGGCAAAATTCAAGGAGATAAGCGAAGCCTATAGCGTTCTTGGCGATGAAAAGAAACGTGCCGAATACGACTCATATGGTCGCGTATTCTCTGGCGGTGGTGGTGACAGTGGCGCCGGGTTTGATTTCTCTGGCTTCAGCGGCAACTTCGCTGACTTTGGAGTTGACTTGGGAGATATCTTTGGGAATGTTTTCACTGGTGGCGGCTTTGGGGGCACACGCACCCCGCGGGGACGTGACATATCGGTTGATATTGAGGTGAGTTTCCGCGAAGCGATATTTGGTGCACGTCGTAACCTTATGCTCGCAAAGCAGGCGGTATGCGATACCTGCACTGGCTCAGGTGCAAAGCCGGGGACCTCCATGGAAACTTGTTCACGCTGCAATGGGAGTGGGAAGGTACGCGATTCCAAAAGCTCGATTCTTGGAACGTTCACCATGGTTCAGACCTGCAGTGCCTGTCACGGGAACGGAAAGATCCCCAAGGAAAAATGTTCAACGTGTCGCGGCGAGGGTGTTCTTCGCCGACAGGAGTCAGTTGATATTATGATTCCGCCTGGCATTGAGAACGGGGAGATGATTCGTCTCTCTGGTGGTGGGGAAGCGGTCAAAGGCGGCGTTTCAGGAGACCTCTACATTAAAGTTCATGTTGCTACCGATCCACTCTTTCGTAAAGAAGGTCAAAATCTTCTCCGCGATCTCCAAATTAAGCTCTCCGACGCCCTCCTCGGCACTACCTACAAGGTCAAAACCCTTGATGGCGACGTGGATGTATCTATTCCTCCAGGCGCCTCTCATGGCGAAATCATTCGCCTTAAGGGGAAAGGGGTTCCGTCGGGTAAAAGTAAACGTGGCGATCTCCTGCTTCGTATCGTTATTTCTCTCCCCAGCAAGCTTTCAAAGAGCGCTAAAGGGCTTATTGAGAAACTCCGAGAAGAAGGGATCTAGGTTTTCCACAGTTGTGGATAATTGATCGCTTGACACAGAAATGTACTTTTCTGTCTTGTGTGGTATAATAATTTCGGACTAGAACGAAAGGCCGCCCCCGCCTTCCGGGGGTTTTGACATCTCAAAGAAAGAGGTGCTGCTATGGCGACCATTCTCGTTACGGGCGCCACCGGCGCCCTGGGCTCCTTAATGCTTCTGCGCCTTCTTGCGCAGGGGCACACCGTCGTCTGCCTTGTGCGCCCCAAGGGCTCCTTGAGCCCCCAGGCGCGTGTAAGGCAGATCGTCGGACGAAATAGGAAGGTGCACGTCATCACCGGCGATGTGACGCAGCCGCGGTGCGGAATCGCCGACCTCGACCGCGAGCGCTGGTGCAACGGTGTGGACATGATCGTCCATGCGGCGGCATCGATCAGCTTCGACCAGATCGACGCACAGGACACGAGGACGACCAACATCACCGGCGTCCAGAATGTCCTCGAGTTGGCGGAAGTTCTGAACGTCTGGGACATCCGTCACATCTCGACGGCGTATGTCGCCGGCGATGCCGAATATTTCGCCGAAGAGCAGACGTTCGTTGGCCAATGCTGGCGGAACCCCTACGAGGAATCGAAACTCGTCGGGGAGACCATGATGCGTGCGTGGGTGGACGCAGATGCCGATCGTCGACGTGTCGACATCTACCGCTTGGGAATTCTTCTTCCAATTCCGGCAGTGGCCTACGACGGCTACTACGGATTCTGGAAGGGGCTCCATGCGGTCATGCGGTACCTCGATGGGGCGAAACTGCCGCACGACATCGCGCGGCATCCGGACGGTGGCTACGACTTGCCCCTCATCATCCGCTCTTCGCCGACCTCGACGCTCAATCTTGTCCCAGGCGACTGGGCGGGCGAGAGCATCGTGGGACTCATCAACACGGCGGCCCGGAATCGGACGGTCCATATCGTCCATCCGAAACCGCCGCCCGTTCGATGGGTGATCGAGGAATCTCTGCGCATCCTCAAGGCGCACGGGGTTCGGCACGACGGCACATTGCCGCCACAGAGCTCGATACTTCTGCGGGCGCTCCAGCGGCGGCTCGATGGCGCACTCAAGCGCTACGGGCCGTACATCACGCAGGAGCCGCGGTTCGGTACCGGAGCTCTGGCAACGGCGCTCGGTAACGCCTATCGCGATCCATCGCCGGTTGACAGCGCCATGCTGCAATCGGCCCTCGCGTTCGCTCTCGACCACAACTTCGGCATGAGTTCGAAGGTGGCGAAAGTCGCAGCCTGAACGGTCAATGTGACACACACTCACTGTGGGCGGCTTCCTCGGGAAGCCGCCCACCCTCTTTTTGTGTATAAAGTTACAACCAGACCTGCATTTTCTCGGCTAGAATGAAAGGAACTCATGGAACTTTCGCTTTTTGCTCTTTCGGGTCTTCTCATTGCTACCTCCAGTGGCGTGATGGCATTCATCATGTTCGCCATTGGCCGAAGTCATCTGCATAATCTGTGGGGCTTTTTTTGTATTTCAGTATTGGTATGGGGCGTCGGCGGCTTTCTCATTGGCACGACCACTGATCCTGATCGAGCAGACCTGTGGTGGCGCATCGCCCATATCGGCGTAGCATTTATTCCCACGCTCTTTCTCCACTTCGTCTACTCATTTCTTGAGCTGAAACGTTCGCGGACACTCCTTGTCTTTTATGCTCTGTCTATAATTTTTAGCGTTCTTGCGGTTTCGACTGATCTTCTTATAGCCCACATGCGCCTGGTGTTTGGCGAATTTTATTATGATTCTCCCCCTGGGCTCCTCTACCCGCTATTTACGACATTCTTTTTCGGGATGACCATCTATAGCCACTTGGTTCTTTTTCAAAATTACAGGAAGCATTTTGATTTTTCTGAACATATCCAGATCCAGCGGGCACGGATCCGCTATTTTTTCCTCGGCATGCTCATTAGCTTTGCCGGAGGAAGCATGAGTTTTTTGCCGGTTTATGGGATTGATCTATACCCCATAACAAATTTCGCGGTCATTATTTATCCCATCATCATCGGTTACGCAATTCTTAAACTGCAACTCTTCGATATTCGTGTCGCTACCGCTCAGGGTCTCATGTTCCTTGTGTGGATTTTTGCCGGTATCCGCTTTATTCTCTCGCCGAATGTCAACGAATACATCATTAACGGGGCCCTTCTTGGCGTTCTCATTGTGCTTGGTATCTTCCTGGTGCGAAGTGTTAGTAAGGAGATAAAAACTCGCGAGCATGCAGAGCAACTAGCGAAAGATCTTGAGAAAGCTAATGCACGACTTAAAGAACTCGACAAACTTAAAAGCGAATTTGTATCTATTGCGAGCCACCAGCTCCGGAGCCCGTTAACCGCGATCAAAGGATACGCGTCGCTTCTTCTGGAAGGTTCGTTTGGTCAGTTGGCGGGGGGTGCAAAGGAGGCGATCGCAAAAATTTTTGAATCAAGCAAATTGATGGTTTTGTCGGTAGAAGATTTTCTCAACGTCTCGCGCATTGAGCAGGGGAAGATGAAATATGACATGAGTGACTTCAGTATTGTGAAAGTTGCAAAGGATGTGACTCAAGAGCTCCTCTCCGTCGCTCAAACCAAAGGTCTCAAACTTTCATTTGGCGCCCCGCGCGAAGACATTTTTGTCCACGCTGACCTTGGAAAACTGAAGCAGGTGATTGCAAATCTCGTCGATAACGCCATCAAATACACGCCGCAAGGCACCGTCGATGTGAAAGTTATCCCTGTGCCAAGCCCGGGCTTGGCACAGCGGGACGGTTTACGAATGGTACGAATAGCGGTTACTGATTCGGGTGTGGGGATCTCAAAAGAAACGATGGAGCGATTGTTCGATAAGTTTGTCCGCGCGGCGAACGCCAATGAAGTGAATGTATCGGGTACTGGGCTTGGTCTCTATATCGCCAAGCAACTCCTTGAAGCACAGGGAGGCAAAATCTGGGCAGAATCCACCGGCGAAGGGAAAGGTTCCACTTTCTTCATCGAACTTCCCATTAAACCCTCATAAACAGAAAAAAGAAAAAATTCCAATGGACACTATGTTTGTCCTATAGGATATAAATAGTAACGCTGCCTATACATTTGGAAAATATTCGAAAACGTTAAGGGCGGACACTTTGTTTGTGTCCGCCCTTGTCTCACTTCCTCCGAAGTGAGAGTTTCGCTTGTGCAATTTCCCGCCAGGCCTCACCGACCTGTCTGCGCGCCCGAGCGAGAAGCTTTTCGGCCCTCGCTCGGAGCACGGACGTGCTGGTCGACTTACGCCGCCGCCCGTGTCGACGCACTAGGCCTTCGCCTTCGCGGTGCCCTTGAGCACCCTGAAGCGCTCCAGCCAGGTGTCGATGCGCTTCGCGGCGTCCGTGTTGAGGCGCTGGACATGAAGCAGCACCTCCAGCACGCTCTTCTCGGAGATCTCTCCGTCCTCGAACTTGTCGAAGAGATCCTTGAAGACCGCGATGTTCTTGTGGGCCCCGGCGCGGAAGCGGTTGCTGATCTCGGTCTTGATGTCGCTGACGCTCGTTGCCTTGCGCCGCTTCTTCACACCCGTGATCTCGTCGCGAAGGATCTCGACCTTCACGCCGTGCTCCTTCGCCGCCGTCTCGACGCTCACACCGGCGTGCGCGACCGCCATCTTCGCCTTCGCGATCTTCGCCTTCTGCACGTTGCTGTGGGCGTCCTTGAGGAGCTTGCGCACGTGCGACGGCTTGTAATAGATCTCGAAGCGCTTCTGGATGGTGGAGTTCGGCACGTCCGCGTCGAGGAGCTGCCGCATCACGAACACGATATCGGCGCGCGTCGGCGGGAACGGCGAGTTGGAGACGTTCTTGCCGAAGGCGTCCATCAGCTGGTCGAGATACTCCATCGGCTCGACCAGGATGCACTCCGCGTGCTTGCGCCCGATGTGCTCGAGCGCGGCCTTGCGGTGCCGACCGTCATGGATGTCCATCGTCCCGCGGACGACTTCGATCGGCGGCACTTCGGCCCCTGACTCGTAGCGTTCCATGAAGAAGAGTACCCGGTCGTCGTTGAGAGCCTTCCGGACATCGAACTTCATGGTGAGGTCCGCAACCGGCAATAGAACGACGTCCTTCTTGCCGGCGACTGCAACATTCGCCTTGGTCATTGCTATTTGCTCCGTGCTCTAGTTGCTGGACTGCGAGAGGATCTTCGCCAGCGCCGCAGAGGCGTCGGCATTGATCTTCGCCTTTTCTTTCGTCCCGACGTCCGACGCGAGCATGATGATCGCGCCGCCCTTCGCGGGGCGGGAGATGAGGAAACCTTCTGTCACCAACTTGTCGACGATGGGACGCGGCTCCTCGCCGAAGTACTGCCGGAAGGCTTCGTTGAAGTTCGAAAAGACGACGTGAATGCCCTTGTGGGGCGGCTCACGCAGCGCCTTGATCGACCGTTCGACGAACTCCTTATGCGGCATCTTGACGTCGGCCGGAGGTTTCGATGACTTCCTGCTCATTGCTGTCTCCTGGTTGCTGTTTGCTGATCGGATGGGCGCAGATAGCGACCACCCATCGCCCGCCAGCCGGCCCGCTTTCTACGCAGATCGGTCAGATAGACGATTTCTCCTGGTTCAGGCGCGACCCGTTCTTGCCAGACACTTCCCAAAAGAGAGAAGGTAATTGAGCCTTCCACTTTTTCAGATCGCGCCACGGCATACGGACCATGCCTGCCGCCAGAGATTACTCTCTGGACAACGGCATGAACTGCATCGTTCATGAGGTCCTCCTTTCGGAGATGCAGTATGTAAGGAGCGGGATTGCCCCAATGTCTTTAAATCATTAAATATTCATGGTGTCAATAATGCTTGATTCTAAGCGCCAAATTATTCAATTTCTGCTAAACTAGGCCTCATGTCAAAGAAGAAAAACCGGCTATTTACAGGCCTACAGCCATCCGGGAGCCTACATATTGGTAACTATTTTGGCACGCTTAAACCCCTCCTCGAGATGTATGAAGGGTTTGAGAGTTATCTCTGTGTGGTTGACTACCACGCCTTAACGACGGTCCGGGACGGGAAAGCGCTTGCGCAGAATTCACTTGAGATGGCGAGGGACTTTTTGGCACTTGGATTTGACCCGGCCAAGGGCACGCTCTTTAAGCAATCAGACGTATCGGAGCATACCGAACTTGCATGGATCCTCAACTGCGTTACACCGGTTGCCATGCTTGAACTCGCGCATGCCTACAAAGAC
>SBAW01000027.1 GCA_005239955.1 bacterium
GCGCCATGCCCGCCGCGCCAACGCTATCTGAAGAATACTATAGCGAAGTGTCAAAAGAAATCAATTTTTGGTTAGAAGAGTTTCTTGCGCTATATTATTCCGGATCCAGGGCCATTAGCTCAGCTGGTAGAGCATTCCCATGGCATGGGAAAGGTCACCGGTTCAAATCCGGTATGGTCCACTTTGGTGGTCATTATACGATAAAGTTCGGACTCATTTCCAGCAGAACCCCTAGCTTCGCACGCTCCGCGTGCGTGGTTGTTTTGACCAAAAAAGTGCGCCCCGATCGCCCAAGTGCGCACACATCATCCACGCCGTTTTTGAGGAACATTATAAAACGGCGGGGATGGCTCCCTTGTGGGGAGTCTTTTTGTGAGAGGCCGGGACTTCCCGTGGGTGAGAAATTGATATGACAGTGCCGCGTGCTGTGCTAATCCTATTAACTTCTGCGTTCAATTGATTTGCCAACGATTCGACAATACTTGTACCAAGTCCTTCTCCACGTGCCGAAGTCGCTCTAAGTCCGACACCGTCATCACCAATACTGAGTTTCCAACTCGGTATTTTGGATTCATACGTAACCGTTATTTGGCCCTCGCCGCTGGGAAATGCGTGCTTCAGTGCGTTCATTACCAACTCTGTGGTGATGAGTCCTAGGCCGATAGCTTCATCAGGTGTAACCGTCCCGCCCCCTCCCGTGACCTTTAGCGTTATCGGTTTGCGACCGCCTATCATTGATTTGGCAAGACTTTCACAAAGAGTCCGAAGATAGTCGAGTACGAGTACCAATGAACCTTCGCTCGTTGGGTCAAGATTGCGCTGCACTGTCGCGATTGAGAGAATCCGGTCATGCGCATCTTCGAGGTGGGCTTTGCTTTCCTCGGACTTTACGCTACCAGCTTTCAGAAGAATTATGCTCGCGATGAGCTGCAAGCTATTCGCGATGCGATGTCGCATCTCTTGGAGAAGCGTGTCTTTCTGCAACATCAGATTCTCTTTATCACGTTCTGTCTTGCGTTGCTCCGTTATATCGGTTATGGAAATAAATATATCCTGGTGTTTATTGTTCAATTTTATTGAACGTGCGTTTAAAATCAGTATTCTCAAACCTAGCCGCTCGAATGTGTGCGCAACTTCATAACCCTCAACTTTGGTTTTTTCCGGAATAACTTGCGTAAGGAGCGAGATAAGGGCGGGGATATTCCACTCGCCGTTGCCTAATTTTGAAAATTCTTTCCCATGAATTTTTTTTGTAATCAACGCCAAATGTATCGTAAAAAGCGCGACTCCCCACAACGACACGCAAATTCTTGTCCAATATCACTATCGGTTCACGCAGAGTATCAATAATTGCCTCGGTTAATTCTGAGCCGAGGCCTTCTATAGGGTTGTTCACAGTCCTACATAGTATACTTATTTGCCGTGAATACTAGATGAAGTTTTTGTGAAAAATGAGGCAGATAGCCGCCCCTCGCCTTTGCCGCCCATTCCTTTTTTCAAACCCCCCCCCGCAAAAAATCAGAATGGAGAGGGGCGGCAAGGCGAGAGGGTGGGACGCGCGGTACTCCGCGCATGGCGGGGTTCTGACTTTTTCAAAGAAACACCACTCGTAAAAGTTGAGAAGTAAGGCGGCTGTAAGTCTTAAAATACAGCGCCGTCTTCATGAAGTGAGGTTGCACGAGGTCTCGTGCGGCCCATTACTAGACCAATTGAAAGACCATGCATTTAGCCATTCTTGTCATTCTGTTGATTGCCGGTGGTACGTCAATTGCAGCCGAAAACACGGCTCCGGGCGATACACTCTATCCGGTTAAGGTGACCGTAAATGAAGAAGTCCGCGGCGCGCTTATGTTCTCAAGTGAGGCAAAAGCCCGCTGGCACGCGCGCCAAATTGAGCGACGTCTTGAGGAAGCCGAGGAGCTTAAAGCTCGTGGCGAGTTCTCTGCAGAAGCGCAGGCAGAACTTAATTCAAGCATCAACGCTCACATGGAGTCCTTTGAGGCCGAAGTTGATGAAATGAAGGCTGAGGGGAACGCTGAGGCTGCTGCCGAGGCAAACGCTGATCTTGAGGTGAAGCTCAATCTTCACCCCGAGGTCCGGAGCTCAGTTGATTCTACCGTGAACGTCTCTATCTAACCCCTTCCACTCTCCCGCAAAACCGCCGGCACACCGCTGGCGGTTTTGCATAATGAGAACCTGTGTTTTTATTAAGTCCATCATGCGTATCATTCTCGGCACACAATCAAAAAATCGTCGTAAGGTCTTCGAGCGGATGGGATTTTTCTTTGAAACAATGTCGGCTGACATTGACGAAAAGGCAATCCGGCACGACGATCCTGCGCAAATGACGCTTCTTATTGCGCAGGCGAAAAATGCACGAATTCGAGAATTTGTAGAAGGTCCTGCCATCATCATTACCGCTGACGGCGTGGTGACGTATCGCGGACGACTCCTCGAGAAGCCGGGAGATACCGAAGAGGCAGCGCAAATGCTCCGGAGTTACGGGAAAGGCTCTGCAGACGTGATGACCTCGGTCGTTGTTTCAAATACCGCCTCGGGAACTATGCACGAAGGTACCAACTTTTCAAAAATTTCTTTCGATCCCATTCCTGAAGCAGTGATCCGCGATCTAATTGAAGATCCTGTCGTGCTGACATGGGCAGGGGCATTTTCGCCGGATGATCGTCGACTGGCGCCCTATGTAAAAGAAATCGAAGGTGGGATTGAGGCAATTTTGGGGCTCCCCAAAGCACTGACCGAGCGGCTTCTTATTGAAGCCATGAATGCGGGAACTGCATGATCCCGTTAGAAATAGCCCGCCCCAAGGCCCCACCCGGGGCGCGCTAGCGCGGGCGCGATTTAACGAGATTGACAAAACGCATGACAGGTGTGTAATCGGGGTATGTCGCTGGAAGACATCAGAGATTTCTTCCCGCAAGTCCGTCGGAGAAAAATCCGACATTACTACGGCGATATTACTCGGCACCTCTTCCTCATCGCTGGAGGCGCCATGATCATCTTTATTCCGCTCCAAGGGAGCCTCCTGCCAACCGCAAGCATTTTCTTCGTTCTCGGCATTCTCCTCATTGGGGTGCTTGCCGGTCTCACCGATCCGCGTAAGCGCTGGGTCTGTTGGTGCAATGTGCTTATTTCTGCTTTCGGTCTTCTTGTTTTTGAATTCTATGCAGCCCTCGGCTATCGTGCCGAAGGTTTTAACTTTGATTTCCTTGTCCACCAAGCGATCGCACTCTTGTTCTTCATTGCGCTCTACTACAGCACGAAGACCTTGCGTGCCATGATAACCGGCAAATTACCGGCCGAGTCACCTACCGGCCCCACTGAGCCAACGGTTTAAGGACGAATCATCGGGAGCCCTGATTGAGTAGCTTTGTTTGTTGATTCCATTTGTTCGCGAATCGCCTTGCCGGGACTTCGATAGAGAAGCACCGGAATAAGAACGAGCGTGAGCACGGTCGCGAAAACAAGTCCGAACATAATCGTAAAGGCCAAGGGCGCCCAAAGCCCCGAGGCAAAGGAGAGCGGAATCATACCAACAACGGTGGTAATAGTTGTCAGGAAAATAGGTCGGAGGCGCGACGCAGCGGCTTTAACCACACGATCCTCGAAGGTGAGTTCGGGACTGTCGTGACGTCGAAGTGGGGAGACAAATGAATCAATGAGGATAATAGAGTGATTGATGATGACACCACCAAGCGCAATGACACCGATAAGGGAGGGGAAGGAGAGCGGTTTCCCCATAATCGCGAGCCCCAAGAAAACACCGATAAGCGAGAGGGGAACGGTAAGGAGGGTGTAAGCCGCGAGGCGCAAGGAGTTAAATTCAAGCACCACAATCGCGTACATGAGAATAATGCCCGCAATGAAGGCAAAGAACATTTCAGTAAATGACTGATCAACATCCTCGGTTTCGCCACCAACACTCATACTCACTCCTCCGGCATCTCCGGAAAGATCAATTGCGTTATGAGCTTCTGACGTAAACGCCGCAGTTGCCTCCGCAGCGTTGTAGCCTTCTTTGAGGTTTGCGGAAACCGACACGATGCGCTTGCGATCTTCGTGCGAGATTGAGGCGCTCGCTTTGCGGAGTTCAGGCAGAACTAAAGAACCGAGAAGCACTTCACCAAATCGCGTTCCGATAGGAATTTGTCGTACGGCATCGAGCGTTGCTTGCGTTACTTTTGACGCATCCCCCGTACTGGTGTTGAGGTTGGCGCGCACCACAATATCAACAGTGTCAGTCAGTGTTTCAATCGACGTCGCTTCGGTCCCAAAAACGGCGGTACGCAGTGTCGATGCAACTTCGGCAGGCGTCAGCCCCAGTTCGGAAAGCTTTGCGCGGTCGGCACGGAGCGTAAATTCAATGCCATCATTTTCACCCGATACGCGAATATCGGTTGTTCCTTCGATTCCCGCAAGAATTCGGCGTGCCTCACCGGCGGCGCGCTCCAAGGCGTCGCGATCTTCACCGAGAAACTTCACGAGAATAGGAGCACCTGTCGGAGGACCGCCCGACGGTTCGCCCACTCGCACAATACCGGTGTTCCAACTGGCAAGCGCCGCACGTACGCGCTCGACAACGCGACTGCTGGTATCGTCGCGATCTCCCGGAGGGGGCAAGAGAAGGAGGGCGTTAGCGAAGCGGCTGCCAGAACCGACTTGTCCATCCATACCGCCACTAAATTGATTGGAGGCACCAATGGTGGTAACCATCGATGTAAAATAGGGCATTCCATAGAGCACCTCTTCGATGCCGCGCATCACGAGATCAGTCTCGGGGAGCGGCGTTCCTTCAGGCAGTTCAAGATTGACGAAAATAAAATCAGCGTCTTCACCGGGAAAAAACTCAATCTTCACGAGCCCGAATACAGGAAAAAGAAACGTGAGAAGAAGAAGGATAGGTAGCCCCCGGAGAAACCAGCGCTGGAGACGACGATTGGCAAAAAATTTTCGGAGGAATTGTTCGTAACGCTCCCGTGCCATATCGGCGTACCTGTCTTGGCGTTCGTTGAAGCGGCTCCGCTTCGTAGATGCAAAAGATACCGCGAGGAGTGGCAGGACACCAAGCGCCACAATAAGGGAGGCAATGAGAACTGCGATAATGGTAAAGGGAATTGAGGCGATAAATTTCCCCACAACACCAGAAATAAAGAAGAGTGGCACAAAGACCGCAATGGTTGTTGCCGTTCCAGCGATAAGCGGCCATGAAAATTCTTTGATTGTTTCTTGCGCCGCGAGGAGCTTTGCATCTTTGGGCGAGAGATCCGCGTGGCGGAGCATACGAACCGAAATCGCCTCCATAATGACAATACCCGCGTCAACAAGAATACCGATTGCGAGGATGAGCGAGAACAACGAAACAAAGTTAATCGTGTTCCCTGAGTAATAGAGGCCAATAAATGAAAGGAGGAAGGAGAGGGGGACCGAGAGACCTGCAAGCATTGACTCGCGCCAGCCAATAGTGAGAAAGAGAAGGCCGACCACCAACATAACTGTTTCAATACCCGTTTCTGTCAGTTCGCCGAGGTCGCGCTCTACCAAATCGCCCGTGTCGTACACGATGGCGATTTCACCTCCTTCTAGGAGTCCGCCAGGGCTCCGCATCTCATTGATTTTTTCTCGAACATCCCCCGTGACATTGGTGACGTCAACACCGCGGCTTTTAAAGACGTTAATGGTAAACGCTTGTTCCGATGGGGCACCTCCAACCGAGAGACGGGTAAGTGTTGTCGCATCCGCAACGCCATCAGAAATAATGGCAATATCTCGTACATACACGGTGGAACCGGAAGGAGTGCGCAACGGAACGCGCGCCACATCATTGGCGTTTTCAATATCGCCCTCAAAGCGAATACCATAGCGAATGCCGTCCACTTCAATTGACCCTACGGGTAGTGAGGCATTGGCGAGGCGGATTGCGTTTACCACCTCCCCCAGCGTCAGAGCGAATCGAGAGAGGTCTTCTTTGCGAACGATCACCTGAATTTCGCGCTCTCTTGTGCCCTGAATTTCAACGCGCGAGACGCCTTCAATTGCCTGCAGTTCGCTCTGTACTTCTTCCCCGAGCGCATTGAGTGCACTAAACGGAAGGTCGGTAGAAACAGTTGCGATAATGATAGGCTGATCGACAAAATTAACGTCAGAAACTGCCGGGTCCTCTGCCTCTGCCGGAAGGTCGGGCTTTACCTTATCAACCTCATCTTTGAGCTTGTCGATGGACTCTTTGATGTCTGCGGAGGCTACATACTCAACCACCACGCTCGACACGCTCTCGCGGGAAGTTGACGTGATTTTATTAACGTCGGAGAGGTTGGCGAGGCGATCTTCGATCTTGTTGGTAACCAGCTTCTCCATCTCTTCCGCAGAAGCGCCGGGAAGAATGGTCGTTACAATGCCAACCGGCACTTGGACTTCGGGCGCAGATTCTTTGCGAATGATAATGGCGGTTGAGACGCCCCAAATAACCAAACCTACCAAGAGGAGATAGCTAAATTGACGTCTCGTCAGAAAAAAATTCCAGAGAGGAAACATTGTTATTCTTTGACC